>JBCAXU010000112.1:0-12635 GCA_038533895.1 Pseudomonadota bacterium
TTTTGATGCGCCGCTTCCATTTCAATACTGTTCTCACGTCGCAATCTGCTTTAACATATCGCTCAATTGATATTAATTTCATTGATACTCTGTCGTGGCCAATCGAGATTACGTAAAAAGAGGGCGTGGCACCAATAGCCGCAAGCCCACCAAAAAGAAAACCCCAGCACGAGGTAAACCATGGCGCAGTGGCCTACTGGCCGTGACCTTGGTGGCTGCTTTTGGCTATGGACTGTATTTGCTGAGTCAAGATCCGGAGCCACCGACACCTGTTGCTCAGCCGGCGAAACCTAAGCCGAAGTCAAAACCTCAAACTGCTTTACCGCCACCGCCTGAAGAAAAGTGGGATTATGTCGAGTCGCTACCGAGTCGTGAAGTGGAAGTGCAAGCCAAAGAACAAGTGGTGTCGGAAATCCCTTATATTATGCAGTGTGGTGCCTTTAAGAACGCCAAAGATGCCGAAGCACGTAAGCTCGATATCGCGTTCCAAGGTATTAACAGCAAGATTCGTAAGAAAGAAAATAGCAGTTGGTATCGCGTGGTGCTGGGGCCATACAAGTTTAAGCGCGACGCCGAACGCGACAAGCACAAATTGCAGCGAGCCAAGATAGAGCCGTGCGCGATTTGGAAAGAGGCGCAATAAAACCCTTTAACAACGAACCCTAACGGGTTCGTTTTTTTGGTGGTGTTTCTCCGCTGGGTTTCCCCTTGAATTCGCAAATCTTCAACCTCATATTGTTTCTAACACTGACTTAAAAAAATATGAGGCCCTACTCGTGACTACCATTGTATCCGTACGTCGTAACAACAAAGTCGTCATCGCTGGTGATGGACAAGTATCGCTAGGTAACACAGTAATGAAGGGCAATGCGCGCAAAGTGCGTCGCCTCTATAACAATAAGGTTCTGGCGGGCTTTGCTGGTGGCACCGCAGACGCTTTTACTCTGTTTGAGCGCTTTGAGAGCAAGTTGCAAATGCACCAAGGGCACCTAACTAAAGCTGCGGTTGAACTAGCAAAAGACTGGCGCAGTGACCGCGCCCTGCGCAAATTGGAAGCGCTGCTGGCCGTTGCCGATGAAACCGCTTCCTTGATCATTACTGGTAACGGTGACGTAGTACAGCCTGAAAACGATCTGATTGCGATTGGCTCTGGCGGCAACTTTGCTCAGGCGGCGGCAACCGCACTGCTAGAAAATACCGATTTAGATGCGCGTGAAATCGCGGAAAAATCACTCAAAATTGCTGGTGACATTTGTGTCTTCACCAACCATCATCACACTATTGAAGAACTAGAAACCTCTGCCGAGCACGCTGAGTAAAACCAAAGATAGTGGCAAACCAATTTTAAGGAACTGAACTATGTCTGAAATGACACCTCGTGAAATTGTGCACGAACTTAACCGCCATATTATCGGTCAGGAAAAGGCTAAGCGCTCGGTCGCGATTGCGCTGCGTAACCGCTGGCGTCGTATGCAGCTTGAAGAGGGCTTGCGCGTTGAGGTTACCCCAAAAAATATTCTGATGATTGGCCCAACTGGTGTCGGTAAAACTGAGATTGCACGTCGACTGGCAAAATTGGCCAACGCCCCGTTTATTAAAGTTGAAGCCACCAAGTTTACCGAAGTGGGTTACGTCGGTAAGGAAGTCGAGACGATTATCCGCGATCTTACAGATGTGGCGATAAAAATGACCCATCAGCAGGCCATGGAGAAAGTGAAGTTCCGCGCCGAAGAGCAGGCGGAAGAACGAATTCTCGATGCGCTATTGCCACCTGCGCGTGACGCTTGGGGACAAAATGAGCAGCAGGATGAAAGCGCATCTAACACACGTCAAGTGTTCCGTAAGAAATTGCGTGAAGGCAAGCTCGACGATAAAGAAATTGAAATTGATATCGCGGCACCGCAGATGGGCGTGGAAATCATGGCGCCTCCTGGTATGGAAGAGATGACCAATCAACTGCAAGGCATGTTTCAGAACCTAGCGGGCGATACCAAGAAAAAGCGCAAGCTGAAGATCAAAGATGCCTTCAAAGCACTCACTGAAGAAGAAGCGGCGAAACTGGTCAATCAAGAAGAGCTAAAAGAGCAAGCCATCTACAATGTCGAGAACAACGGTATCGTCTTTATCGATGAGATCGACAAGATTTGTAAGCGTGGTGAGAGCTCGGGCCCTGATGTGTCTCGTGAAGGGGTGCAACGTGATCTGCTACCTTTGATTGAAGGCAGCACAGTGTCGACTAAGCATGGCATGGTTAAAACTGACCACATTCTGTTTGTTGCTTCTGGCGCTTTCCAAGTGGCGAAACCGTCTGACTTGATCCCTGAGTTGCAAGGTCGTTTGCCAATTCGCGTTGAGCTAGAAGCGCTATCAAGCCATGACTTTAAGCGCATTCTTACTGAGCCAAAAGCGTCGCTGACGGAGCAGTACATTGCGCTGATGAAAACCGAGCAAGTCGATATCGAGTTCACTGAAGAGGGCATTACCCAAATTGCTGAAGCCGCTTGGACGGTGAATGAAACCACAGAAAACATTGGTGCGCGTCGTTTACACACGGTTATGGAGCGTCTAATGGATGAGATTTCATTCGAAGCCACCGACAAGTCGGGCACTAAGCTGGTGATTGATGCTGACTATGTGAAGTCACGTCTTGGTGAGTTTGTTGAAGATGAAGATCTCAGTCGCTTCATCCTATAAGCAATAGCAGCCTATGCTTGAATCAAAAAGCCGACCTTAGGGTCGGCTTTGTTGATCTTGGCCTCTTCTTATTACTAATGTGAATTATTCGGAAATAATTCACAAATTTAATCAATCTTTCGATTATTCCTTTCTCTCATATTTTGTTACATTTGTCGATGTTGAGGAGTTACTAGCAACATCTTGTTTTTGAATGGTTTATGTAACTCAATCAACATTAAATGGAGAAAAATAATGAATGATCTTGGCTTAGGACAAAGCTCGAAGGTGGAGAAACGACGTCAGACTCTTCACCGCACTCTGCGTGCTGCGGTATATGGTGTTCCGCTGCTTGCATTAGGGTTAACAGTGAATAGCTCAGTATTAATGACTGATGCGGGCTATAGCTATGTACACCAAAATAATATTACCGGTGAACTGGATGTGTTTACCGAGCCCGGGATTCACTTCCGCATGCCGTTTCTGTCAAAGATTACCAAGTACGATCAGGTGATCACGGTGTCGTTTGGCAACAGTAAAGGCGAGGACTTTTATCAGCGTTTGGAGCCGGTGCAGGTTCGTTTTGCGGATACCTACATCGGCCAGATTCCTGTAACGTTTCGCTTTAAGTTGAGTAACGATCCTCAAGCCATGATTAAAATGCACCGAGAGTTTCGTAATAACAGTAACTTGATCGATGCACTACTGGTTAAAAATGCCCGTAACGTCACCGTGATCACCGCGACTCAATACACTGGTGAAGAGTTTTTCCAGGGCGGCTTGAACCAGTTTAAGTCGAAGCTTGGTGACCAGCTACGTAATGGTATCTATACCACTGAGCGTCGTCAGGTTGAGGTTGAAGAGTTAGACTTAGCGCCGGTAGGTGTCGATCAGTCGAACGCCAACCAGTTGCAACGAACTAACCAATTGGTGTGGAAAACGGTTCCGGTGCTCGATAATGCGGGGCTGCCAGTGCGTCAAGACAATCCACTGCAGCAATATGGGATTCAAGTGACGCAGGTAACCATCGGCGATCCCCAACCTGAGAAACAGCTTGACCAGTTGTTGGCGGATAAGAAACGTCTAGTTGCAG
Source organism: Pseudomonadota bacterium (assembly GCA_038533895.1). Lineage (GTDB taxonomy): Bacteria > Pseudomonadota > Gammaproteobacteria > Enterobacterales > Vibrionaceae > Vibrio. Next base: position 3,767 of record JBCAXU010000112.1, read on the forward strand.
ACCGAATTCGCGCGATTCAGGAGCAAGAGACGTCGAAGGCTCAAGCCGAAACTGAGCAGCTACGCAAAGAGATTCAGCGCACTCGCGAGGTTCAGGATGCGCAGCGTCAGAAGGAGCTAGCGATTATCTCACAGCAAAAAGAGGTAGAAGTTGCACGGCAAATTGCTGAGCGTGAAATCGTAGAGGTCGAGAAAACCAAACGCCTAGCCGAAGTCGACAAAGAGAAGGAGCTGGCAATCGCGGAAGCGAACTTAGCTATTCAAAAAGCCAACGCCTTGTCTGCTGAGTATGAAGCGAAAGCGATTTTGGAAAAAGGTCGTGCGGAAGCGGAAATCTTAAAAGCCAAGTATGCGGCGCTGGGTGCGAACCGTGAAGTCTATTTGGCTGAGTTGAATCGAGATGTAGCAAACTCGCTCTACAATAACTTGCAAAACTTCCAAGTTCAGATGCCGCAAAACTACATTGGCGGTGGTGACCAGAGTGGGCTGACCACCAATCTGGATGTGATTACTGGATTTGGTGCGCTGGGCCTGATGGACCAAACCAAAAAGGTGGTGCAAAACTAACGTTTTGACCAATAAAAAAGCTGGCGTTCGCCAGCTTTTTTCATATTGAGATGGCTAAACCATCAAAATAAAAATCACCGCAAGCGCGGAAATCAATCCAGCAAAGGCATAACACGCGACCTTGCCTACTACACCAGTGTGGAATTTCAGGTCATGCATACCATGATGAATACGGTGCATCGCATGCCACATGGGGAGCGCCAAAGTGCCAATAATGAACAGTGCCCCTATGATGCTGGTGGCAAAATCCGCCACGCGCTCATAGCTGAGTGACTGTGGGTCAATAATACCAAGTGGTGCAAGCACGCCCAGAACCAAAATGGTCACCGGTGTGATCATGGCAAACCATGTGCCTCCCGCGCCAAATAGCCCCCACCAAATAGGCTCGTCGGAACGTTTCGGTGTTCTGTTTACAGAGTAGTTAGGTTTCATCGTTACTGCTCCTTACACCACGATAAGTACAATGAGTGAGACAAATGCCACGGCCGCCCACTGAGTCAACACAATGATCTTCTTATCGACGGGTTTACCCTTGAGCCGAATTGGCATCACTTGCGGCATCATGCTGAAAAACGTTTGTGCATGCAGCAGGCTGCCGAGTAGTGCCACAATGTTGATTGCCACCACCACTGGGTTAGCCATAAAGTCTAACCAGGTTTGCCACGCTTGCGGCCCTTTTACCAAAGCGCCTAATCCAAAGGTTAGGAACAAAGTAAACAGCACCAATGGCAGCACGGTTGCTTCACGAAGCATGTAGAAGCGGTAAAAAGGATGGTCTTTCCACCAGGTGCGTTTCATTTCACGAACGTAAGGTTTGCGGTTACTCATCCTTATGCCTCCTCTTTGACTGGTTTGCCATCAGGCTTTAGCATCGCGATGACAAAATCCATCGAAGACTCGACTTTGCCTTGGTTAACCGCTGCTGCTGGATCCACGTTCTTAGGGCATACATCAGAACAGTAGCCGACAAACGTACAGCCCCAAGCACCATTTTCGCCGTTGATGAGTTGCATACGCTCAGCTTTACCATTGTCGCGGCTATCGAGGTTATAGCGATGCGCTAGGGTCAGAGCGGCTGGTCCAATAAACTCAGGGTTGAGGCCAAATTGTGGGCATGCCGCGTAACATAGACCACAGTTGATACAGCCAGCAAACTGCTTGTACTTGGCCATTTGTTCTGGCGTTTGTAAGTTGGTGCCATCTTCTGGCTTACGATCATTGCCAATAATGTAAGGTTTGATCGCTTCAAGACGTTCGATAAACGGCGTCATGTCGACAATCAAGTCTTTCTCGATAGGGAAGTTGGCCAAAGGTTCTATTTTTACGCCGCTTGGGTAGTCACGCAGAAAGCTCTTACATGCCAATTTCGGCACCCCGTTGACCATCACCCCACAAGAACCACAAATCGCCATACGGCAAGACCAACGGTAAGAGAGGTCTTTGTCTAAGTTGTCTTTGATGTAACCAATCGCGTCGAGGATCGACATGGTTTCATCAAATGGCACTTCGAAAGTTTGTAAATGCGGCTCTGCATCATGCTCTGGGTCGTAACGCAGAATGTCGACTTTTTGAATGCGGTTGGCTGACATTATGCTTGCTCCTCTGCGTTCTTCGCAGCTTCTTCTGCTGCGGCTTTTTCAGCGGCTTCACCATAGAGACGCGCTTTCGGTTGCGACTTAGTGATGGTGACCTTGCTGTAGTCGATGCTCGGTGCAGCGTCAGGCTGGTAGAATGCGAGCGAGTGTTTAAGGAAGTTTTCGTCATCGCGCTCAGTGCAGCCGTCATCAAGGCGCTGGTGGGCACCACGAGACTCTTTGCGCAAGATAGCAGAGTGAACCATCGCCTCCGCCACTTCTAGGCCGTAACCGACTTCGATAGCGTACAGAAGGTCAGTATTGAAGACCTTGCCTTTATCTTTGATGCTGATGCGCTTGTAGCGCTCTTTCAGTTCAGTGATCTTATCAATGGTCGCTTGCATCAGATCTTCTTGGCGGTAGATACCACAGCCCGCTTCCATGGTGTGACCCATTTCAGTACGGATATCGGCCCAGTTCTCGTCACCTTCTTGATTCATGAGCGCTTTGATGCGCGCTTCAACCGCTTGGACTTGCGCATCAATGGCAGCGTCGTTCCAGCCTTTAAACTCGGCAGCGCGTTGGACCGCTTGTTCACCCGCGACTCGGCCAAAGACCACAAACTCAGCCAGTGAGTTCGAACCAAGGCGGTTGGCACCGTGCAGGCCTACCGAGGCACATTCGCCCACAGCGAATAAACCTTTAATGCGTGTTTCACATTCGCTATTGGTCTCAATCCCGCCCATGGTGTAGTGAACCGTCGGACGAATTGGAATTGGCTCTTTTGCAGGGTCAACGTTCACGTAAGCTTTCGCCAGTTCACAGATGAACGGTAGACGCTCTTGTAAGTACTCTTCGCCAAGATGGCGTAGGTCTAGGTGCACCACATCACCAAGAGGGTGTTTGATGGTGTTGCCTTTTTGTTGCTCGTGCCAGAAAGCTTGCGATACTTTGTCGCGTGGACCGAGTTCCATGTATTTATTTTTTGGTTGGCCTACCGGCGTTTCTGGGCCCATACCATAGTCTTGCAGGTAGCGATAGCCGTTCTTATTGACGATGATACCGCCTTCACCACGACAACCTTCGGTCATCAAGATCCCTGTGCCTGGAAGGCCGGTTGGGTGGTATTGAACAAACTCCATATCGCGCAGTGGCACACCGTGACGATACGCCATCGCCATACCATCACCGGTGACGATGCCGCCATTGGTATTACAGTGGTAAACACGACCGGCACCACCTGTGGCGAGGACCACAGACTTCGCTTTGATCGTAACCAGCTCACCTTCGGACATGTGAATCGCGATCAAGCCTTGCACTTCGCCGTCATCGACGATGAGGTCGACCACAAAGTACTCATCGAAGCGCTTGATGTTTTGGTATTTCATTGAGGTCTGGAACAGGGTATGAAGCATATGGAAGCCGGTTTTGTCAGCCGCAAACCAAGTGCGCTCGACTTTCATGCCTCCAAAGCGACGGACGTTGACTTCGCCGTTCTCTTTACGACTCCATGGGCAGCCCCACTGCTCCATTTGGATCATCTCGCGAGTCGCATTTTCTACAAAATATTCAACAACATCCTGTTCGCATAGCCAGTCACCACCGCCAACAGTGTCGTTAAAGTGGTTGTCTAAGCTATCTTCATCCTTGATAACTGCTGCTGAGCCACCCTCGGCAGCCACGGTGTGGGAGCGCATTGGATACACTTTAGAAATCAGAGCGATTTCTAAGTCAGGGTTTGCTTCAGCTGCTGCAATAGCAGTACGAAGACCGGCGCCGCCTGCGCCGATGACTGCGATATCTGTGGTGATAGTTTGCACAGTTATCCTCCAGTGTGAAATTGCGGTGTATTCCGCTTGTTATAGTCAGGGGACCGACATATTGCTGATCACTCAGTGCGCATCATGTTGAACCCCCCAAAAGTGGTAGGGTTAGTGTAGAAGAGCTCATCAGCAGAAAAATTGATGTAATTGGGTTTTTGCACCGGTAATGCATGCAAGAGCATAAAAAATATAGGTTATGTGACTGTAATCACGCAGGAAAATACTATGAACTAAATGACAATTTGCGTGGGTGTTACTGGCTTGTTACTGGCTATCCCATTGATGAATAGAATCGGTTTTCAAGTATGTAAATTTCTCTGTAGCACGAAAAAATCTGGCTTCTTCCTGCGTGACGAATTGCGCTAGGAAAAACTCGGCAAAGTTGCTATGTTCCCAGCCTGATTGAATGATGAGATTGAAAGTATGACTACTGATTGGCAACCCACAGCCTCTATTGAGCAGCTTCGCCAGCGTGCAAGTATTATCTGCCAAATTCGCCAGTTCTTTGCTGAGCGGGACGTGCTCGAAGTGGATACACCGGCGATGAGTCACGCCACTGTGACCGATATTCATCTCCATACTTTTCAAACTGAATTTGTCGGCCCCGGTTATGCGGACGGGCGTAAGCTTTACTTTATGACTAGCCCCGAGTTCCATATGAAGCGCTTATTGGCAGCGGGTAGTGGATGTATTTATCAAATCAATAAAGCCTTTCGTAACGAAGAAAGTGGCCGCTATCACAACCCCGAGTTTACTATGCTCGAATGGTATCGTGTCGGTTTCGACCATCATCGGCTGATGGATGAAATGGATGCGTTATTGCAACGAGTTCTGCAATGTGGCGCAGCTCAGCGGATGACCTATCAGCAAGCGTTTATCCGTGAATTGGGCGTGTGTCCATTGCAGGGATCTATGTCGGAGCTAAAACAGGCAGCGGCAACGCTGGGTTTGAGCGATATCGCTGAGCCAGAGCAAGACAGAGATACCCTGTTGCAACTGCTGTTTAGTATCGGCGTGGAGGACAAGATTGGTCAGACTGTGCCTGCGTTCGTCTATGACTTTCCGGCATCACAAGCCGCGTTAGCCAAAATCAATCCCAACGATCCCAGAGTGGCAGACCGTTTTGAAGTCTACTTTAAAGGTATTGAACTGGCGAACGGTTTCCATGAGTTGGACCATTGGCAGGAGCAGTTGGCGCGGTTTGAGCAAGATAACGCCAAGCGCATCGAGATGGGGCTGAGCGCACAACCGATTGATCATCATCTGATCGAAGCCTTGAAATCGGGATTGCCAGAGTGTGCGGGTGTCGCGCTAGGCATTGATCGCTTGATAATGTTAGCGATCGGCTGTGATCATATCGATCAAGTGACTGCCTTTCCTTTTCCACGCGCTTAGAGAAATGTGCAACAGTTTCTTATTCTGAGCGCATTTGACTCGCGTAGGCCTTCTATCCTAGTTATACTCCCAATCTGAATTTTAGCCTAGTGCTGCTGATCCGCTTGGAGGCAGCGCTATTATCGAAGAGCACAGGACATGCAAGAGTACATCGCATTTTTTCAAGAGAACATGATTCTCTCTCTGGTTTGGGTTGGCCTATTGGTTGCCCTTATCATGAATATTGTTAAATCAACGACCGCGGCATACAAAGAGATCACGGCGGCGCAAACCACGCAATTGATGAACCGTGAAAACGGTGTGGTCGTGGATATCCGCACTAAAGATGAGTTCCGCAAGGGGCATATCACTGATGCGGTTCACATTTTACCGTCTGACATCAAAGCGGGTAACTTTGGCAGCCTTGAAAACCATAAATCCGACCCAATCATTGTGGTATGTAAGTCGGGCCAAACCGCACAAGAGAGTGCCAACTTACTGGCAAAAGCTGGCTTTGAGAACGTCAACTTGCTGAAGAATGGTTTGATCGCTTGGAGTGAAGCGAACATGCCACTTGTGAAAGGGAAGAAGTAACCCAATCACACCCGATACCTTAAGCGCTGATTGAAAAGTCAGCGTTTGTTTTAGAGAGATGTGAAGAGTTCCACGATTTTCATTGGAAACCTAGTCATAGTCACCGCTCTCGGTTAGTCTCGATGCAGACTATTTATCGCAGGATTAAAGGATTTAAAAAATGGCTGAAGCAGCACCACAACAAGAAGCGCAAAACTTCGCAATTCAACGTATCTTCCTTAAAGACGTCTCTTTCGAAGCGCCAAACTCACCAGACATGTTCCAAAAAGAGTGGAACCCTGACGTTAAGCTGGATCTAGACACGCAAAGCCGTGAACTAGGCGAAGGCGTATACGAAGTTGTTCTACGTCTGACAGTGACAGTGAAGAACGCAGAAGACACCGCTTTCCTATGTGAAGTACAACAAGGTGGTATCTTCACTGCAGAGAAAATGGAAGCTGGCCAACTTGCTCATTGTCTAGGCGCTTTCTGCCCGAATATCCTATTCCCATACGCGCGTGAAACTATTTCAAGCCTAGTAGTGAAAGGCACCTTCCCACAACTTAACCTAGCGCCAGTGAACTTTGACGCTCTGTTTATGAACTACCTGCAGCAGCAAGCTCAGCAAGAAGGTCAGTCAGAAGCGTAATGACGGCATCACTCTCGGCGTTGGTTGAGAGAGTTGCGATAAAATGCACAGGCGTCATATCGATGATGCACTGTGCATTTTTTATTTGTACTTATATCGCTGGGCGTTTGTTGCTACTCTTTAGCTCACAGAGCGAGAGACTATCGACAAACTTCTAGTCTTGATCAGAACCAGGCGGAACAATGAAAGATAAGACCAATAATGGCTACGGTAAAGAGATTGCCATGACAGTACTGGGTGCGGGCTCTTACGGTACCTCCTTAGCTATCTCTCTGGCACGTAACGGTGCCAACGTTGTAATTTGGGGACATGAGCCAGAGCATATGGCTCGCTTAGAAGCCGACCGCGCCAACCATGAATTCTTGCCGGGCATCGAGTTTCCTGAGTCGTTGATTGTTGAATCTGACTTAGAGAAAGCGGTTCAGGCCAGCCGTGATCTGCTGGTGGTCGTACCGAGTCATGTGTTTGGTATTGTATTGAGTAACGTCAAGCCATTCCTCAGTGAAGATTCACGAATTTGCTGGGCGACCAAAGGGTTAGAACCTGAAACAGGACGACTACTTAAAGAGGTCGCGCACGATATTCTCGGTGAAGGCTATTCGCTGGCGGTGTTATCAGGGCCGACCTTTGCTAAAGAACTGGCGATGGGGATGCCGACGGCCATTTCAGTGGCGTCACCTGACACTCAGTTTGTCGCGGATCTACAAGAAAAAATTCACTGCAGTAAAACCTTCCGTGTTTACGCTAACAGCGACTTTATCGGCATGCAGCTTGGTGGTGCGGTGAAAAACGTGATTGCGATTGGCGCAGGGATGTCTGATGGGATTGGCTTTGGTGCCAACGCGCGTACCGCACTGATCACCCGAGGACTTGCAGAAATGACTCGCCTAGGTGCAGCGCTCGGCGCACAGCCAGAGACATTTATGGGGATGGCTGGTCTTGGCGATTTGGTGTTGACCTGTACCGACAATCAGTCGCGTAACCGCCGTTTTGGTTTGGCGCTAGGTCAGGGTAAAGACGTTGAAACAGCGCAACAGGAAATAGGCCAAGTGGTGGAAGGATATCGCAACACCAAAGAGGTCTATTTACTCGCTGAGCGGATGGGGGTCGAAATGCCGATTGTTGACCAAATATATCAAGTATTGTATCAAGACAAAGATGCCCATTTAGCCGCGCGAGATTTGTTAGCGCGCGATAAGAGAGCCGAAGCCTAAAGAATGTAATGACACCGGTCGAGGACTGACCGGTGCTAGGGAATACCATGAAACATTGTGAAAAACAGAAGGTATGGCAAACCATTGTTCGAGAAGCTCGTGAGCTATCTGAACAGGAGCCAATGTTAGCAAGCTTCTACCACGCGACCATTATTAAGCATGATAGCTTAAGTGCAGCGCTGAGTTATATCCTCGCGAATAAACTCAACACTGCCTCTATGCCTGCGATGGCGGTGCGTGAAGTGGTTGAGGAAGCGTTGAATGCAGACCCAAGTATCAGTGCCGCCGCTGCTTGCGACATTTGTGCGACGGTCAACCGTGATCCTGCTGTTGCAATGTATTCGATGCCGCTGTTATACCTCAAGGGCTACCACGCACTGCAAGGCTACCGAGTGGCTAACTGGTTATGGAAGCAAGGCCGAATAGCTCTTGCGACTTACCTGCAAAACCAAATTTCGGTCGCTTGTCAGGTCGATATTCATCCCGCAGCGCGCATTGGCCGTGGCATCATGCTTGACCATGCAACGGGCATAGTGATTGGTGAGACAGCGGTCGTCGAAGATGATGTTTCGATTCTGCAAGACGTTACTCTCGGCGGTACCGGTAAAGAGTGCGGCGATCGCCACCCGAAAATCCGAGAAGGTGTGATGATTGGCGCCGGTGCCAAGATCCTCGGCAATATTGAAGTTGGAGAAGGGGCTAAAATCGGCTCTTGTTCGGTGGTGCTTCAGCCTGTTCCTGCCCATACCACGGTCGCGGGTGTACCAGCGAAGATAGTGGGTCGGCCAAAGACGGATAAGCCTTCTCTCGACATGGACCAGCAATTTAATGGTCGCTCACAGAGCTTTATCGGTGGTGACGGGATATAGCGTAAACGACGCCTAGCTTCGAGATCGGACTTCGTCCTTCGAGCGGGCGCGTGATTGCTGATGAGTAAGTCTCTGACGCTATTTTTTTGTGAGGGACTTACGTCTAAAAGACAGAAAAAGGTTGACGCCTTAACGTCAACCTTCCAAAAATTTCTCGCTTCTCGCTTCTCGCTTCTCGCTTCTCGCTTCTCGCTTCTCGCTTCTCGCTTCTCGCTTCTCGCTTCTCG
>JBCAXU010000113.1:0-12617 GCA_038533895.1 Pseudomonadota bacterium
GCATATTGAAACAAGCAGGGTAAACCATTTCATCTACGCTCAAGTCGATATCCCTCTCCTTTAGGACTTGGTCTATGATGAGGTTGGCTGCCTTTGAGAAGCCCATGGCATATTCCACATAACTCGGTGAGCCGTTATCACCAACACAAGCGTTAGCCCAAGTTGGCTCACCACCACAGAATGTAGCGTTGTTTTTCCTCATGCTTTGGACTCCCGTTAAACGCGATTGATGTGAGCTGTACTGCTACTAATGATGCCTAAAACAAATTCCATCAGCAAAGAAAAATCATAGAGTTAAGTAAATAAGAAAATTGTGGGGACAGGTCTTCCTTGAGATACCCATATCCTTTGCGATGCGGCGGATGCTTTGTCCTTGCTGATGTAAAACGTGTATTTCCACTAGTTGCTCGTGATTGATCATAATCCGCCGCTTTGCTCATGTTACGAACGGATAGTTTGAGTCAGGTGGGTCAAATTTAAATCGGCGATGACAATTGTTCTCCCCATTATCGTTTTTACCGTTGCTGGTGGTCTCACTTTTCTTTGGTTGCTTCACAGCCAATAGAAACGGTTATATTCGATGCGACCTTCCCCCATCTTACGCCGCTTATCAAGGGCAGTTGGCCTTTATACTGGATGCTCATGATATTAATGAGCGCAACCATCATGCATGAATACGGAGGGTTATTGGGAGGGGAAAGAGCGAAAGTTACAGGGAGTGACTAAGTGCTTTTTCGTTGATCTCTAATGTAGATGTGTACCGCCCCTGCTTGAGTCTGCCTTCTGTCTATTTCAAACAGCTCGGTCGCCTCAATGAGCTGGCTCAGAGTGTTGAAGCCGTAGTTTTTTGAACTGAAGTCTGGGTATTGTCTTTTGATTAGGCCACCACATTGGCCTAGAAAAGACCAGCCGTCCTCGTCTTGGTATTCATTGGCAGCGCCTCGTAGGATATTCAACAGCTTCGTATCACCTCGTAGCTTATTGCGAGTTTCGCGAGGTTCTACTTTCTTGGGTTTCTCTGAAATGACGGCAGTGACTTCTTCTTTTGGAGCGTATCGTTCTTTAAGGACTTCAGTGTAAATAAAGTCATCACACGCATTACGAAAGGCGAGTGGTGTTTTCTTCTCACCGACACCAAAGACATAAATTTGAGACTCTTTGAGGCGTGAAGCCAACTTGGTGAAATCACTGTCGCTACTGATGAGAGCAAAAGCATCATACTTATTTGAGTAGAGCAAATCCATGGCATCAATGATCATGGCCGCATCAGAGGAGTTTTTGCCCTGCGTGTACGAAAACTGCTGAATAGGGTTGATTGCCAACTCATTAAGTGGTTGTTTCCAGTTTTTTAAACATTCTGAGCTCCAGTCTCCGTACGCTTTTTTTACCAGAATATGTCCGTGTTTAGAGAGCTCTTTGAGCACAAAATCTAAAACTGCATATTGTGCATTTTCTGCGTCGATTAAGATGGCAATTTTCTTTTCAGAGTCTATATCAATCAAATCTATGTCCTTATGAGCAAGCGATGTATTAAAGGTGAGCACACCTAGGTGTGATTCAATGATGCGGCGTGTAAGGCGGGGAAGCAACGAGTACAGCTACAGAGTTATCTATTTGAGTGTTGATGCACGAAAGAGATAAAACCTATTGATGAGTGAGTTACTAACATAAGAAGCTGAAGGAACAACGGTCACATTCTAGTGCATTGCTGAGAACAAATAGAGGTTATCAGTCCTGCTTCCTTTATGGATTGAGTAGAATATGCCTCATTAAAAAGTGGCGGTGGAATTAACAGTGAGTTATAGAGTGGTACGGCTAACGGAGCTGATGACGCATGAGTTCGGTCAAGTCGAAGGGGATATAGAAAGGTTAACGGAAAGGGCACTGAGTTCTGCAATCCCTCATGGCATGAGTTTCTCTCGCTTTAAGGACAAACTCATAAGTGGTGAACTGGCCCTGTTGACGGACACTCCATCTAAGCCAGTGATGCTCAGAGATGGAATGAGTAAATCGTGGAGCTTGTCTGCTGAAGGACAAGAGGCCTTATCGCCAGAGGCAAAGAATGCCTTTCTCTCTAGAGCGAAGATGTCTGGTGGAGTTGATGGCGGTTCTGCCCCAAGCAGAAGTTCCGCTGGTTATGCGTCTAACATTGACGAAACTTATGTTCCAGAGCCTGTTAAGCCTGATATCGCTGATGCGCCACCTAAGCTCAAATATGAATATTGTTTTGAGGTCGCTTGCTCGGATGAGACGTTAAGAAAAAGCGTGGGCTGTGCATTTCAACTGGGCAAGACTAAGCAAGAAGCTATGATTGGTCGCTGGCAGACGGATCTCACTGAAAATGGTACTAAATACATCGCTCATACTGCCTTTGATGAGCCGAAAAAATTGTTTGCTAAAGTGGCAGACAGCTCAATGGGTATCAGTGTGCCTGAAAGTGTGCAGGTCAAGCCGATAGGCTCAGGTATAGTGAGGGAGGCTTTTATTCCAGTTATCCCATCAGTGCAGCTAGGGGAGCGTTTGGGACTGCCAACGGAAGGTTACTACTACCACTTTCATAACGACCGGTTAGTTCAAGAATACAGGCTGCTTGGTGAGGGCAAGTGGGCGTTCTATGCCACATGCTCCACTCATGAACGATTGAATGATGAGCAGGGTTACAACGTCTACCAAAGTGCCATTCTGGTTTACTGGAAGCTCGAAGGTAAAGAGATTGATAACCAACATCTGATTTACTTAGAAAAGCAAATTACCCGAGAAGAGCTCGATAACCTGAATGATGACTGGTTGGTTGAGCACGGTGTTAAGCTTGATATCAATGAGTTGCTTGCTACACCCAAACAACCTGTCGTGGAAAGGCAAACCACTCAACCTGTGGAAGCAGATAAAGCAGAGACCAAGCCAGAGACGCATATCGTTGGGGCTGACTCCAAAACCAACCAACGGGAATCATGGGGAACCATTGCGGGGCAATATGGTTTGTCGGCTAAACAACTACTTGATTTGAACCCGCAGTATGATGCTGACCCGATGAAATTGAAGGTTGGCGACCAATTAGTAGTAAGTAACAAGGCCGAGATTGAACAACCGGCCGATTTAAAGTACGGGAAACCAAGTGTTGAAGTGAAGGAGTACAACAAGCCCTCAAACTCAATTTATGACTATTCGAGTTCTTACATCAAAGGCTCCACATTTAAGTCGGTGAATTCTGAAGGTGTTGTTCACGATGATCTCACCATTGCTAACTTAAAAGAGGTTGAAGAGCAGATAGAGTTCCAACTTGGCTTTGCGAGGGTTGAAGAGTCTCAGTCCCTTAGTGATTATTGGGAACAAGCGCTAAGTGGTGTCTCTTCGAAAACGAAATCTCTGATCCAAGAACATAACCAACATCTGAATGATCCCCTAATTCCTGGAGAAATGGTTATCTTCCTAACTAAGGAGCCGTCTTCAGAAGAGGACAAGGCGAAGCTAAAGTCATTAAAAGATAATTCAGTGCTAGCGAGTGAAGAATTGGGCAAGCTGAGCTCCGATCAAATCGAGCTGCATCAAGCTTACTTTGAAGTAATAGAAAATAAGCTGGTGGAGTATTGGAATACGGGTAAGCCGTCGGACTCATTCGCATACATGGGAGCAGCAGTTGGAACAATAGCGCCAGCAATGCAGAAAAATCTGGAAAATGTATCGTCATCACTTAAAAAGATGGATCGTCTATACCTCGATCTCCTAGCTAAAAAAATCGAACGATCAAGCTTTGTTCGACAGAGGCAAGGTTTGAAGAAAATCCTTGATAAGCAGTTGGATAAACTTACGCAGCGTACTCTGAAGATACCAGTCGACCAAGGCTTAAAGACAAGTTTGGGCATAGACTCTACTAAGTCACTCATTCACAATGCTGATGAAATATTAAAGGCAGGTTCGGTTCCCGAGCTGGGAGCCCGTGTAGCCAATACCGCTAAGTGGATAACTTATGCGGAGAAAGCAGGAAAAGTTGCTATAGGACTCAGTGTAGCTAGCGGTGTGTATAACGTGTCTGAGAATTGTGGGAGTCTTGAAGCTTGTGCACGTAGCACTGCTAAAGAGACTGGCGGAGTAATTGGAGGCTGGGCTGGAGGTACTGCTGGTGCTGCGGCCGCTGGGGCTTTTGTTGCTTTTGTTGGGATAACTTCCGCGCCCGTTGTTATGCTTGTGGTTGGAGTCGGAGTTTTGGGAGCAGGAATCTATGGTGCAGGCTCTGGTAAGGATATAGCGGAAAAGGCTTATGAATTTTTCGAGTTAGACCTATTTTTGAAAGAAATTGAAAGCAATATTGAGAAAGATATACCTGATGATATCGAAGAGTATATAAATAAGCAGATTTTCAATGATTTCAGTGTTGGATCGAGTTTCTAGGGGGATAAATGTTGGGCATAAAACCACTATTAGGGTTGTTATTTTTCGTGTGGGGGGGCGTCTATTTTTATCACCTTGTCGTCTATTCCTTAGGAGATAAAAAACGTATCAATCAATTAGTAGACAACTTAGCGAAAGAGCCCGAAAGCTTTAAGAGTAAAAACTACATTGCTATGAATAGCATGGGGGCTGGTGGTTTATTCTCATACTTTTGCTTGGTTTATCCTCTCGTAAGACATCGAAGAAGAGAGAAAAAGTGTTCTTCTGACGTTTTTATGTTTTTAAACTGGTTGTTTTTTATGACCGTGCTTTATCTATTTATTTTTGTATAAAGGATAAATATCGCGATCATTTTGGGTACGGATAAGCATTTTTTATAGATAACATATACCTTCAAACAGATGCGTTGAGACAAAAAAAAGAATGGGGAGCGAAATTGCTCCCCATTGTCATTTTTTACCGTTGCTGGTGGTATTACTTTTCTTTGATTACTTCACAGCCAGCAGGAACGGTTATAGTCGATGCGTCCGTACCTGTCTCTTGCGCTGCTTTCACATCTATTTTGTATTGAGTGCATTTGCCAATACTGACGTTGACTGCACCAGTTTCTGTGGCTGGATTACCTCCTAATGCTCCCCCTCCCTGAGCGAAAACAGAAGGCGTGATTAGGGTTGCAAGTAGAACGAGAATGTTTGTTGTAGTGTGACTCATGGTGTTTCTTTCCTAGTGATTTTCAAATTAATCGGAGGTTGACTCGGTTTTAGACTGGCACTGGGTGACATCGGATACTTGTCCGTTCAACTTGCCGCACACATCGGCAGTCCAATGCAGCAATACGCCAGCAACGAGGGTGGATTGTGGGCCTTGTTTACCATTCCACTGCTTTTCTAAGTATTCCTTAGAGACGTTAGGTGCACCGCCGAGTGCTGCGGTGGCTATAGATGAAGTAGTCATTGAGGCAGCGACTAGAGCTGCAAAAAGGAGTCGGTTTAGATTCATGATGTTGTCCTTATTAAGTAGTAATTTATGGGTTGTTAAAGTTGAATTACCGAGAGTTAGAAGGTGTAGACAAAGGTGCCAGCACTGGAAGTGACTTCGATTTCTTTCACGCTGTCTACGGTGCAGTTGTTACTGTATCCGGTGTAGGTTTCACCGAATTTCAATGAAACGTTTCTAGAAAGCTCTGAGCTTGTTCCAGCGGGCAGGCGGCAGTTACCTCGGTTGACAATGACATTGCTTACTACTGTGTTGTCAGTGATAGCTTGAATATCAAAGGTCAATGTTCCCCAATGTGGGTTGGTGGATATCGACACTTCAATATCGGCGGTGACGGTTTGCGCTTCTTCTTGTTCGTTGCAAGCGGTGACTCCAAGTAACAGCATGCTCATCATGATGGTTCGAATGAGGGTGTTCATAGGTATCTCTCCGTAGTGGTGAGTTAAATTTGGGATGCACGGGTTTCAGCGTGTTCACGCATGAACCGCTCAAGGTTGAAATCCGTGGGATAGATAAAAGAAAACGTCGATACACTGGCCTCATCAATCAGAGGTACGGCTAGGGTGCGTATCGTGGGTTGACCGGATAAACGAAAAAGCAGCAAGAGCGCGTCACATTGAACCGAGAGTCCCAGTGGCTCGATGAGCGCCTTCTCTTGCTGCAAAACTTGACTCGATATCTTGAGCATACGGTTGTTGAGTAATGCCGTTTGAATCGCATTCAATATTTGCCGCTGCTCATGACTCCACTCACGAATATTGGGCAATGCCACATGGACTTTGGCTAACCATGCTTGCTCTTTTGAATGCGAAGAACCCTTGTGGGGTAAGGGTTTGTCTCTCTCCGAGGAGCGACCTTGCCCATAATTCAGTGCATCAGGAACAAGCGGAAGTAAGTACTTATTAGTCAGTTGCCAATAGAGCATTTCCTGCTTGTTGAGCTTCCATAATTGCTCAGAGGTTTTCCGATAAACATGGGGCATGCTCATCGAATCACACTCCACGTTAAACACGTCCACAATGACTTCATCAAGGTAGCGTTTAATGCTGCGAGTGGTGCGGTGGATATCGAGTAGGGCTAACTGCTGCTGCAACTCCCTAACGGTAATCCAACGATGTTGAGGAATAAGCATCAGCGTGTGCAGCAAAGCGGATAACCCTTCAATGCTGGTTTTATTGCTCATGACTACGCTCTCAATACATCAAAGCTCCAAGACCGGAGATGGACATTTAATGTCGGGAGAGTAGAGGTGAGTCAGACACATAATGTCCAACGGTGAAAACAACATCAATCGGACATACTAAAGCGTGAGCCGATTAACATTAACGAGGCTTATGCTTATCACTGAACTCAGCAATCGCTGCCAACAACCCAATCAGCAGTACCACCAGAAAACCTAACGTCGTTAGAGTTCCGATAGCACCGAAGA
Source organism: Pseudomonadota bacterium (assembly GCA_038533895.1). Lineage (GTDB taxonomy): Bacteria > Pseudomonadota > Gammaproteobacteria > Enterobacterales > Vibrionaceae > Vibrio. The sequence goes on from JBCAXU010000113.1 coordinate 6,815, forward strand.
ACGGAGATAGTGAGAACAGCGTGATAAGAGCAGTGATAAGTTTGATGGTGTTTAGGAGAAGGGAAGTCATGAGTTATTGCGGAGTGACAACTATCTCGTTGTAAGCATCCGTATCGACATAAGCAAGAAAGCTATACTCCCACAACTGATAGAGCTCTTTGGCATCACGGCTACCTTGCATTGGCAGCCAACCACGATAAGCCACAAAGAACTGTCCAACTCGAAAATCAAAATCCAAGTTGCGCTCTAGCTCTGGATAGTAACTCCCCATATAGGCAAAGTCGGTGATGTACTCAATGCTCCATTCTCCTGTCGAGGTGTGGCAAATCGCAATCTCAACCGGATGGAAGCCACCAGCATCAGCGCTGTAACTTTTATCTCGAAAGTTAAATACCAGATAACGGCTAGTGGTCAGTGTTTCATTACTCAGTAAATGAGTGGTCAACTGCTCAATTAGCAGCTTATGCAGTTTCTTCGACACTGGTAGTGATGATGCGGTGAAGGTTAATTGGGACATAGTGAGTTCTCCTTGTTTCAGGATTCAAATAAGAAATGAGAGTGTGGATTTAGTGGAACGTGCCGACCATCGTCAGTTGCACGTCATCAAAGACGTTTCTGGAAAGATGACGAGCAAAGGCTTTCATCCAGACCGAGAGTAGCTCTTGGACTTCAGGGTGGGATAAATCAGTGCTACCGATATCGGGTTGATAGCACCAGTGATTAGCTAGATGAAAGTACAACTCAGGTTCAACGGATGCACTGTTGTCATCGGGGTAAGAGAAGCTAGCAAAGAAGACCACCAGCCAAGGGCTAGTGGCTGACTCGCGTTTAAGCTGTACCTCTATCGGATGTAAACCTTGACGATGTCGGTAGTAACTCATCTGACGGCAGTTCAGTACGAGTCGTTCGGCGTTCTCTGGAAGAGTGTACTGATTAAGAAGCGCTTCCAGTGACGTATGTAAAGCATCGTCAATGCTCAGCTCACCATAATGTTGTTCAATCATAACCACCCCCTTTCCGCAAATGAGGTACAGGTATCGCCTGTCACAATATGGTCAAGGACACGGACATCCACCAGTGCGAGCGCGTCTTTGAGTCTTTCGGTAATGCGCCTATCTGCTTGAGACGGCGTTGAGTCTCCAGATGGATGGTTATGCGCGAATATCACCGCTGCGGCATTCACATCTAGCACCGCTTTCACGACTTCACGTGGGTAGACGCTGGCCGCATCCACCGTTCCATGAAACAGCTCTTTAAATTCAATCAATCGGTTTTGGTTATCCAGCAGTAATAAGGCAAACACTTCACGCTCATGGCTGCCTAGCTTACAGCGAACGTACTCTTTAGTGGCTTTAGGTTTGGTTAGGACATCGCCACGCACGTAGCGTGTCGCCAGTATCTCTGCGGCATGCTCTAGGATTTCATTTTCCTGATAGCGTTGCTGCTTTTGGTACTCGGAAGTATTGGGATTCATTTCAGGCTCCTGTCGGACTCAATGATGGGATTTCACATTGATGACATATACCTGAAGATTTTTGGATTGTTGGGGAGGTGTGAGTATGTAGGCCTAACTTTCCCATGTCGCTAGTGAAGCTAAGCTGTCGTTTGCTGTATTAATAGATTGCATACTGGGAGATCCGTATTTGTACATCACAGACTAACGTTTTTCTATCTATAACGATAAGTTGCGCATCTGGTTTCATTTGGATTGGAGTTGATAACACATTAGTATTAGAGTGGTTAAAAAATTGCTAGAGAAAGACTGAACTTTCAATGTGTTGATGTGATTTAGTGAGTGGCCAAGCGCGGATGGATACGATAGAGAAACATAGTCTTTGGGAGTTGGAGGTTGAGAATTTTGATCGAGTAGTACTTGCGAGTGAGCTCATAGATTTCATGAGTTCTGATACTTCCGATGCAGATGTTTCTCAATCTATTTTGAAGAGCTTTATTGCCAAGAGTCTTGCTGAAAGTGGTGTTTACGCAAAGTGTAGCAATTGTGGATGTCCTGTACATTTTATTGCTCGTAATGCGACCACAGAAGCGTATTTCCGACATATACCCAGCAGGGCTCCGTCTATAGAAAACATGCACCTATGCTCTTTCTATTCAAACTCGGAGACTTTTTTTGGCAAAGGACAGATTTACAAGGGTGAAGGAAAATGGCACTTCGAGACAAAACACTTCCTTGCAGAACACTTAAAAGCCATTGGCTACAAAGATGTTTATGTCGAGAAATTCATTTTTTCTCAAGACCCTGAAACTGATAAACGACGCAAACCCGATATCAGTTTTGTGGATATCGAGGGGAATCGTTTTGTTATTGAGTTAACTCGCTGGTGGATGAGCCCTGACGTTGTTTACGAGCGAGAAAAATTCTTTAGAACGGAAGGGTATAACCTCATTTGGTTATTCAGTCCCAATTGTGAAGATGCCAACCCCGTAACGTTAAATATGATCCTGTATGGCTCCGCAGCATCTAGAGAAGAAGCATCTGCCGATGTGTTATCAAAGGTTGAATGCAATGCTTTCGTTCTGTCCGATGAAGCAATACGTAGAATGATAGTGCATCGTAATCTGACATTCGAAGTGATGTATCCTGTTCCTACGTATAACTCAACCTTGCAACGCATTGATATTCATAAACACAGTCAGTGGGCTCTTTTGGAAGATCTTAATCTAGATCCTAAACACAGGCTTCCCTTTGCTGTGAAAACGTCCAAGGGCTTTAAAGATGCCATGGATGAAAAACGGTTTAGTGAACGTCGTGCTCTCGCAGGAAAAATAAGACAACTAAGACAATGGGCACTCGCCGAGCTGACGTTTGTAAGCGAAGGTGAGCATGACGATAAGATGCAGCAAGTTCGTAGTATGTCGAGTTATAACGGTAATATACGATGTGCTCGGCGTTTAATGGCTTATGAGCAAAGGGCGATTAAGAATCTTGATAATGCTTACGCGAAATACATGGCAAGTAAAACGCGTAGGCAAGCAGCAAAAGATATTCGTTTTGTTCGCAGCGCAATCAGGGAGCACTTGCTTGATATCGAACGACTTCAATCGGAGCATTTTCTTCAAGCTCGATATAGTCGCATAACAAACATTGCGGATAGCGTGAAGCAATATCAATCTTTGCAGTTGGCTACGTTTATCAATAAATCTCTTACTAAAGTAGAAAAACAGTTACAGGAGATCAGATCAAAACGCACGGCAGTTACACGAGCCGAACAAGCCAGTAAGCAAAAATCACTTGATAATCACATAAAAGAACGAGAGACATTTATAGAGGAATTGAGAGTTGGTTTCTCTGACATACCTGAAGATTTGTCGATACTTCAAATGAAAAAAGAACGCATTGTACGCAAGGCGAAGGAGTACGGATTTCTTGGCAGAGCCGATGAACTAGAGCTGACATTCAATACAGCAGTCAAAAATGCTTACCACGATTATGAGATTAAGAATTACCCCAGCTTGTCAAAGGGGTGGTCGCCAGAGTTGAGATACAAAACTGAGCTAGATGCGGCTTTTACGCTATGTGCGAAGACTCTACATAAAAGAGATCCCCAAAAGAAAAAAGTGGACTCGTATCAGCAAGCAACACGAAGGCTACTTTCTCAGTTTCGAGTCAGTTTGAATGAGCAAATAGGGCGTTTTTATCAAGATTTACAATATGCTGATCAACCTACCTTTTCTGCATTATTGCGAAAGAACGCAGCAACCGTGAATAGGATGAGAGAGTGCTTCTTTTACATGCAGTCTCATGGATACCGAAACAACAGTGACATACATACACAGTTGGAAATTATGGGTGGATCTATAGAGCAGTTTCATCGAGGTGTGGATCTTCGTAGGATAGTGAGACTTTTTTCTGACGAAAACCGCAGGCATTTTGGTTTGGATGAACAGACTGGACAATCTGTTTAGTCGATGTGCGTACAAAAACTAGGAAGCGAAAAATGACTGAGAGATTTTATGTACCAGCGGAAGGGCCAGATGTTGAAGCCTTAAATATTGCCCTATATAGTGCATCGATTTTGGCGAGTGAGCGTGATTCGGAAATTATCTTAGTTGTGCCTGCCTTGAAGTACGCAAGTGGAACGATTCTAAATCAATGTATCACAGAAGCGGCGTTAAAAAAGCTCACTAAAGGTGAAGTTCTTCAGTATCAAAAAGTACCCATTCGAATGACGTCTTTGAAAACGCTGAATCCTTATCGTGATAACGGTGTGATATTGGCACTGTGGGCTGGCGATAAAATGCTTTCTAAGATAGATGAAAGTCCGGATACGATTGGTGTTATAGCATTGCGATGGGTAGGAGACGATGTTGAAAAGTGGGCAAAGAAACATGGAGCCAGACAACTGCCAACCAAGATGCGTTCCTAGAGAGTGATATGGTAATTAATTATATTAATTTCAGTGAGTTATTTTAATGGATTCTCATGTTTAAATTTAGTTAAAAATAATGGTAAGTAATCAGAATGAGTAATGATGTATCAATAGCGGAGATAGTGGTTGGCGAGGCAATAATTCGCTTTGAAGTCCCGACCAGCCTTTACGAGATTATCTCTGAGCACGCGAAGTCACAAGAGCTTAAGTTATATAGTTACAATGCAGAATTAATCATCGATATGTTGAGAAGCTTTGTTCCTAACGATAAAAAGCCCCCAACCCATCGCCAAGAGTCTTACGCAAAAACCATCGCGAACGCATTGAACATCGAGCTTACTGATGAGGTATTGATTTCAAGTGAATCTTGTAGTGAATTCCTTGATAAGTACTCAGATCAATATCAGGAGCATAAGTCGAGGATTGACGAGTTTCGTTCTAGAAACAAATACCTAATTTCTACGGCCAACAGCGTTGGTCGTTGGCAATCGGCCAAAATATTATTAGAGCAAGGCACACCGATCGACCAAGTCGCTGATAAGTTTAAAGTGAAGCCTCCAACGATCGAAAAATACGTACATCAATTTTTCGAATGGCAACAAAACGCTTTGGAGGATGGGACTTATGAAACCGTTCAAAATCTAATACAAAGACAGAAAAATGGTGAAGACATCTATGCGTTATATGATGAGCCTTTAGCATAATGATAGTGAGTGCCTCATTGTTGGAATGAACCTTTTAAATTTGGCTGTATGAATCTTATAGTGTTCATACATGATATGTAAGGAGTTATGAGATTTGGATTTTTCTCGGCACAAACAAAAAAATGGTGTGGTTAAGTGTTATGCCTACTATGAGTATGAAACGCTTCCTGAATCAAAAAGAAATAAGCAGAAAGGTGAGTTGTACTGCTATGGCTGTCATGCTCCGACCAAGTTTTCTAAATCCTCTATAGATGGTAAACAGGCATGCTTTGGGTTAATGCCTGGCAGAAAACATGAAAAGCATTGTGAAGAAATAAAAAAAACAAATGCGGGAGCGACGAAAAGAAGAAAGCTTGAAGAAAAACACTATGTTGAAGCCGTAGAGAAAATTCAAAATTCGACCGATGAAATTGAAATTGATTCTGCATCATTAGCGCTTTTTGAAAAAATAGAAACCAAGGCGGTCAAAACTGGCGAAAGTAAAAGTCCTCGTCAGAATTCGTCAAAAGCCGCGGGGGCAAGCAAAAGGCACGTTATCGATAGTGAGCAAATTCGTAGCTCGCGTAAGAACTTAGTCCAACTGCTGAAGTTTTGCCTTTACTCATCCCGCTTCCTCAAAGGGAAAGGTCTTACCGGCTTTGTTGCGTTATTCGGACAGAAAACCAAACCGCCCGAAATTGAGTAATTATTAAACAACATACTGAGTTTCAG
>JBCAXU010000114.1:0-12540 GCA_038533895.1 Pseudomonadota bacterium
GCTCAGAAGCGACTCGACTTTGAAGGTATCATTCAGGTTAGTCTCTTTAAGCGCTTAGAGGAATCGGTCGAAGGCGTAAAACGCGACGCTCAAGTGTCATTGTCATTTGACTTAGATGAGCAGCGACTCGTTGTTATCTCTGGTAAAGCTAACATCGTAGTCGATTTAGAGTGTCAACGCTGTAACGAGGTTTTCGCACATGAGTGCGATGTCCAATTCATTTATACGCCGTACCGCGGCGAAAAAACTGAAGAGGAAGCACCGGAAGAGTACGATTTGGTAGATCTGAACGAGTACGGTGAAGTAGACCTAATACAGTTAGTTGAAGACGAGTTCATTCTAAACTTGCCTCAAATTGCAATGCATGACGAAGCGGACTGTAGCGTTGATTCAGATAATATGGTGTTTGGTGAGATCCCAGAAGAAATTGTGGAAGACAAGCCGAATCCATTTGATGTTTTAAAAAGCTTAAAGAAGTAATTCTTTAAGGACTTACATAGGAGTAGGGTCAATGGCCGTACAAAAGAGCAAGAAATCACGTTCAATGCGTGGTATGCGTCGTTCACACGATGCCCTAACTACAGCTGCACTATCTGTAGACGCAACTTCAGGTGAAACTCACCTACGTCACAACGTAACTGCTGAAGGTTACTACCGTGGCAAAAAGGTTATCAACAAGTAAGGTTGACCTTTGCATAATATAACCGTTGCACTTGATGCAATGGGCGGGGATTTCGGTCCTCGCGTCACAGTGCCTGCCGCCGTGCAGGCACTGTCGCATTTCCCAGAGCTAAAAGTGACCCTAGTCGGTGATCAAACCGCGATCACGTCTCAATTGTCTTCCCTTGGTTACCAGCCAGATGCTCGTCTGAGTATTGAGCATACTGACCGAGTGATTTCCAACTCAGAAAAACCCTCTCTCGCATTGAGAAATAGCCACGGTAGTTCGATGGGCACCGCAATCGAAATGGTGGCCGATAATCAAGCTGACGCCTGCGTTAGTGGTGGCAATACCGGCGCATTGATGGCGCTGTCTCGTTTCAAACTAAAATTGCTACCTGGTATCGAGCGTCCGGCGCTGATTTCCGCCTTACCTACCGTTTCTGGTGGCCGTACGTGGATGCTGGATTTGGGTGCGAATGTGTCGAGCGACGCCGATTCTCTGTTCCAATTTGCCGTTATGGGAAGTGCACTTGCTGAACAGTATCTGCAAAGAGCACCTCGTGTTGCTATCTTGAATATTGGCGCTGAAGAAATAAAAGGCAACGATCTTGTCAAGCGCTGTGCAGAAATGCTGTCTCAGACTCAATCTGTCAACTTTGTTGGCTATATTGAGGGTAATCAATTACTCCATGATGCCGCAGACGTTGTTGTTTGTGATGGTTTTGTGGGCAATGTCTGTTTAAAAGCTTGTGAAGGTACGGCTCAGCTCTTTATTGAGAAGATGAAATCAAGCATGATGGCTTCTTCTTTAAGGGGTTGGATTGCAAGAAAATTATTTTCTGGCTTATTTAATGAGCTAAAAACATTGAACCCCGACCAGTATAATGGCGCAAGTTTGCTAGGATTGCGCGGCATTGTCATAAAAAGCCACGGAAGTGCTGATGTAGACGCAGTCATCAACGCGATTGGTGAAGCACTGCATGAGGTCAAACGACAAGTACCCACCCGTATTAGTGATCGTTTGGAAGCGGTTTTACTCGAGAGGCATTATTAGTCTTCATGTATAGCAAAATATTAGGTACTGGCAGCTACCTGCCATCTCAGGTGCGTTCAAACGCAGACTTGGAGAAAATGGTAGATACAAGTGATGAGTGGATTGTCACTCGCACGGGTATTAAAGAGCGCCGCATTGCAGCTGAAAACGAAACAGTTGCAGATATGGGTTATCAAGCGGCGCAGAATGCTATCGAGATGGCAGGTATCGACAAAAACGATATCGATATGATTCTTGTAGCGACCACCAGTGGTTCTCATGCCTTCCCATCTGCGGCTTGTCAAGTTCAAGCTCTGCTCGGGATTAAGCATTGTCCTGCATTTGATATGGCAGCGGCATGTTCAGGTTTCATCTATGCGCTTTCGGTCGCCGATCAATACATTAAAACCGGCCATTGTAAGAATATCTTAGTGATCGGCGCAGATGCCTTGTCTAAGACTTGTGATCCGAACGACCGCTCAACCATCATTTTGTTTGGTGATGCAGCGGGGGCCGTTGTTGTTGGCGCAAGTGAAGAACCGGGTATTTTGTCTACCACGATCAACGCTGACGGCCGTTTCGGTGAGCTGCTTAGCCTTAAATTCCCTGATCGTCATGAGAAGCTACCTAGCGCTTCAGAGCACAGCGAAGACATTAACAGTTGGTTGCACATGGCCGGCAATGAAGTATTCAAAGTGGCAGTCACTCAGCTTTCACGCTTGGTGAAAGAAACGCTGAAAGAAAATGGCATGGACAAATCTGAACTCGATTGGTTAGTGCCGCATCAAGCGAACCTACGTATCATTTCAGCGACCGCCAAGAAGCTAGCGATGTCAATGGATCAAGTTGTGGTGACCCTAGACCGCCATGGCAATACATCCGCAGCCACAGTACCCACAGCACTTGATGAGGCGGTACGCGATGGTCGTATCCAACGTGGTCAAACTCTGCTGCTCGAGGCCTTTGGCGGCGGCTTCACTTGGGGCTCTGCGCTCGTTAAGTTCTAAAATAGAATTCAAAATTAAGATGCCTGTGAGGGCATCTTTTCTTTCTTCTTTTATTTAAAGAATCCAGTTTAAGGAAAAGAAAATGAGTAAGTTTGCTATCGTATTTCCGGGTCAAGGCTCACAATCTGTGGGTATGCTCGCTGAACTTGGTGAACAGCATGACGTAGTTAAACAAACATTTGCAGAAGCGTCTGACGCACTAGGCTACGATCTTTGGGCATTGGTTCAAAACGGCCCGGCAGAAGATCTAAACCAAACATTCCGCACTCAACCTGCTCTGCTTGCATCTTCTGTTGCTATTTGGCGTGTATGGCAAGAGCTAGGTCTAGAACAACCAGCAAACCTAGCAGGTCACAGCCTAGGTGAGTATTCAGCACTGGTTTGTGCTGGCGTTATCGACTTTAAACAAGCGATCAAACTGGTAGAACTACGTGGCCGCCTAATGCAAGAAGCGGTACCTGCAGGTACGGGCGCAATGTATGCAATCATCGGTCTTGGCGATGACGCGATTGCAAAAGCGTGTGAAGACGCCGCACAGGGTGATGTTGTGTCTCCAGTTAACTTCAACTCGCCAGGTCAAGTGGTTATCGCGGGTAGCAAAGACGCAGTAGAGCGTGCGGGTGCATTGTGTAAAGAAGCGGGCGCGAAGCGTGCACTTCCTCTTCCTGTTTCTGTGCCGTCTCACTGTGCGCTAATGAAGCCAGCGGCTGACAAGCTTGCGATTGCACTTGAAGAGATTCAGTTCAATACACCTCAGCTGCCTGTAATCAACAACGTAGACGTTGCTGCTGAAACAGACCCTGCAAAAATTAAAGATGCGCTAGTACGTCAACTATACAGCCCAGTTCGTTGGACTGAGAGCGTTCAGCTAATGAGCGAGCAAGGCGTTGAAAAACTACTAGAGCTTGGCCCAGGTAAAGTACTCACTGGCCTAACTAAACGTATTGTGAAGACACTAAGCGGCGCGGCAGTGAACGACATCACTTCACTAGATGCGGCTAAGTAAACTTTAAGGAACAACAATCATGATGAATCTGGAAGGCAAAATTGCCTTAGTCACTGGCGCAAGCCGCGGCATTGGCCGTGCTATCGCTGAGCTTTTTGTAGAACGCGGCGCGACAGTAATTGGTACTGCGACATCAGAAGGCGGTGCTGCTGCGATCAGTGAGTACTTAGGCGAGAATGGTAAAGGTCTTGCACTGAACGTAACAGACGTTGAGTCTATTGAAGCTACGCTGAAAACCATCAATGACGAGTTCGGTGTCATCGACATTCTTGTCAACAACGCGGGTATCACTCGTGACAACCTGCTAATGCGTATGAAAGACTCTGAGTGGGATGACATCATTGATACCAACCTGACGCCAATCTTCCGTATGTCTAAAGCAGTACTGCGTGGCATGATGAAGAAGCGTGCTGGTCGCATTATCAACGTAGGCTCAGTTGTTGGTACTATGGGTAACGCAGGTCAAGCTAACTACGCGGCAGCGAAAGCGGGTGTGATTGGTTTTACTAAATCCATGGCTCGTGAAGTTGCTTCTCGCGGCGTGACAGTTAACACTGTTGCTCCAGGTTTTATCGAAACTGATATGACCAAAGCGCTTAACGAAGAGCAACGTGCAGCAACGCTAGCAAACGTTCCGTCAGGTCGTCTTGGTGATCCACGTGAGATTGCTTCTGCGGTTGTCTTCCTCGCTTCTCCAGAGGCTGCATACATTACCGGCGAAACTTTGCATGTAAATGGCGGTATGTACATGGTGTAAATCGCTTTCGTGCAGAAACGGTGAACTTTTTCATTAATTTTCACTCAAATTTCTGCAACTGAAGTGAATTTATCCATAATGTCGCTAACTGGGCTACTTATTGTCATAAAAATGGCCTATAGTTTGTGATTATCGACAGAGAAGTGCGCAACATTTGTGCATGATTTAAGTCAAAAATGTATTGAATTTCGGTTAAAATCGCTAAAAATGTGGTTTGACCAGCAAGGTCCCACTTGCAACTTTCAGTAGTTCTAATAAACTACGGAATCATCGCATTGAGCGAAATCTGTAAAGGAAAAGAAAAATGAGCAACATCGAAGAACGCGTAAAGAAAATCATTGTTGAACAGCTAGGTGTAGACGAAGCTGAAGTTAAAAACGAAGCTTCATTCGTTGATGATCTAGGTGCTGATTCTCTAGACACTGTTGAACTAGTAATGGCTCTAGAAGAAGAATTTGACACTGAGATTCCAGACGAAGAAGCTGAGAAAATCACTACTGTTCAAGCTGCTATCGACTACGTAAACAGCGCTCAGTAATATCTCTCCCAGGCGGCCTTCTGGCCGCCTGTGTTCTTTTTAACCCTTCTATCCTTCCATAGAATCATTTCAATTCCGGAGAATAAAATCGTGTCCAAGCGTCGTGTTGTTGTCACTGGCATGGGTATGTTGTCACCGGTAGGCAACACTGTAGAATCATCTTGGAAAGCCCTGCTAGCTGGTCAAAGTGGTATCGTGAATATCGAGCATTTTGACACCGAAAATTTCTCTACTCGCTTTGCAGGCCTAGTCAAAGACTTTGACTGTACTGAATACATGTCTAAGAAAGATGCACGTAAAATGGATCTCTTTATCCAATATGGCATTGCAGCCGGTATTCAAGCGCTAGATGACTCTGGTTTACAAATTAACGAAGAAAATGCTGCACGCGTTGGGGTGGCAATTGGTTCAGGTATTGGTGGCCTCGATCTTATCGAAGCTGGCCATACTGCACTGGTTGAAAAAGGTCCGCGTAAAGTGAGCCCATTCTTCGTACCCTCGACCATCGTAAACATGGTTGCAGGTAACTTATCTATTATGCGTGGTCTTCGCGGTCCTAATATCGCGATCTCGACGGCGTGTACTACAGGTCTGCATAACATCGGTCATGCTGCTCGCATGATTGCTTATGGCGATGCTGAAGCTATGGTAGCTGGTGGTGCCGAGAAGGCGTCTACTCCACTTGGTATGGCAGGCTTTGGTGCTGCGAAGGCACTTTCTACTCGTAACGATGAGCCTCAGAAAGCGTCACGCCCTTGGGACAAAGACCGCGATGGCTTTGTATTAGGTGATGGTGCAGGCATGATGGTTCTAGAAGAATATGAACATGCGAAAGCGCGTGGTGCGAAGATCTATGCTGAACTAGTTGGTTTCGGTATGTCTGGCGATGCTTACCACATGACCTCTCCAAGTGAAGATGGCTCAGGTGGCGCGCTAGCGATGGAAGCCGCTATGCGTGATGCGGGTATCACAGGCCCTCAGGTTGGTTATGTTAATGCCCACGGTACGTCAACGCCAGCAGGCGATGTGGCTGAGATCAAAGGTGTTAAGCGTGCACTTGGTGAAGAAGGCGCGAAGCAGGTGAAGGTCTCTTCCACTAAATCAATGACAGGCCATCTGCTCGGCGCTGCAGGCTCGGTAGAAGCGATTATTACCGTGATGTCTTTGGTTGATCAAATCGTTCCCCCGACAATCAACCTAGATAACCCTGAAGAGGGGCTAGATATCGACTTAGTGCCGCACACCGCTAAAGAGGTATCGATGGAGTATGCCATCTGTAACTCATTCGGTTTTGGTGGCACTAACGGCTCGCTTGTGTTTAAGAAGATTTAATTAGACTTTAGCGACAAGATAAAAAACGGCTTACTGCTTTGGCATTAAGCCGTTTTGTTATTTAATACCATCTTAGATTGTTTATAGAGCAAAGGCTTAGTCAGTATGATGCTACTCAATGGTGTTCCAGCAGACTCGATTGGCTTGACCGATCGTTCGTTTCAATATGGAGATGGCTGTTTTACCACTATGTTGACTCGTCATGGCGCGATTGAACATTGGTCGATGCATATCGAACGTATGAACGCCTGTCTAGAGGTGTTGCAGATTGCTAAGCCTGATTGGACGCTCGTACACCAGTGGCTGCTAAGCGTGGCACAGCCTGCGCCGAAGGCCGGACTCAAGCTCCACATTAGTCGTGGCGAGGGTGGGCGAGGTTACAGCCCTACTCAAGTGACGTCACCAAATGTTACGATAAGCGTCTTTAACTATCCTGCTCACTATGAACAATGGAGATGCAAAGGGGTTGCACTGGGTGTGTGTGACGCTCGCTTGGGACATAACCCACTATTGGCGGGGCACAAGCACAATAACCGCCTAGAGCAGGTGATATTAAAAGCCGAAATGGAACAACGTGGATTTGAGGATGGGCTAGCGCTTGATCTTGACGGGCGTGTCATCGAAACCACCATGGCTAATCTGTTTTGGGTAAGTGATCAAACCTTATACACCCCAGATCTCAGCCGTTGCGGTGTGGCCGGGGTGATGCGCAGAGTCGTATTAAAGGTAGCCGAGCAGCAAGGTATCCCCGTGAATGTGGGTGACTATCAGTTGTCTGAAGTGATGAACGCTGATGAAATGTTTATCGTTAACAGCTTGCTTGGCGTAGCGCCAATACGCCAGATAGAACAAAATAACTTTGATATTGGAACAATAACAACACGAATCCAGGAGTTGATCGCGTCGTGATAAAAAAAATCGCTCTCTTGTTGCTCTTTGTCGCCGTTATGTTGACGGCAGGCTATACCTACGTAGCTAAACAAGTGGAGCAGTACATAGCCCAACCTTTGCAGCTCGAACAAGAGCAAATTTTTACTATAAAGTCGGGGACCAGTTTTAATCGCGTGCTTGCCGATTTGACCGAGGCTGGGTGGGTAAACCCAAGTGACTGGGTGAAACTTGTGCGCCGTTTTCACCCAGAACTGACGCAACTGCGCGCCGGTACATACTTGTTACAACCCGAGCTCACTCTTAACCAAGCGCTTGAGCAGTTTAAGCAAGGAAAAGAGCATCAATTTGCGATTACCTTTGTCGAAGGCTCAACATTTAAAGAGTGGTTAGAGATACTCGCTAGCGCGCCTTATCTAGATCACGAACTGCAAGGGCTTAGTGAGGCAGAGATTGGTCAGAAGCTTGGGCTCGAGCAGCAGAAGTTAGAAGGGCTGTTTTTGGCCGAGACCTACCACTATACGTTTGGCACATCAGACCTTGATATTCTAGAGCGTGCAGGCGAGAAGTTGCGCAACGTACTAGAGAAACACTGGGCAGAGCGTCAAGACAATTTGCCGCTCAAATCATCTTATGAAGCGCTGATTCTGGCGTCGATCATCGAGAAAGAAACAGCGGTGGAATCAGAGCGCGAGCGCGTGGCGTCAGTGTTCGTTAATCGCTTGAATAAACGTATGCGCCTGCAAACCGATCCTACGGTGATTTACGGAATGGGCGACAAGTATGACGGTAATATCCGCAAAAAAGACTTACGCACTCCGACGCCTTACAACACTTACACGATTTTCGGCTTACCTCCTACGCCAATCGCTATGCCTGGCGAAGCCTCAATCAGGGCAGCGGTCAACCCAGAGCAGAGTAGTTACCTCTATTTTGTCGCCAGTGGCAACGGTGGACACGTGTTTTCTAAATCATTGGCCGAGCACAATCGAGCGGTTCGCGCCTACCTCAAGACATTAAGAAGTAAACAATGAAAAACGCACAATTTATCGTGATTGAAGGCTTAGAAGGGGCCGGTAAAAGTACCGCAATCAACGCAGTACTCGCTACCTTACACCAAGCCGGAATAAATCAGATTAAGCACACTCGCGAACCCGGTGGCACCGCACTTGCCGAAAAACTACGCACTTTGGTCAAGCAGGAGCATGAAGGTGAGCAACTGCAAGATATGACGGAACTGCTGTTGATGTATGCCGCACGCGTCCAGTTGGTTGAAAATGTTATCAAGCCTGCTTTGGCTGAGGGTGTTTGGGTGGTGGGTGATCGTCACGATTTATCGTCACAAGCATATCAAGGGGGAGGTCGTCAGATTGCCCGCTCTACTATGCAGGCGTTAAAGCAGACCACGCTAGGAACGTTTAAGCCTGACTTAACCATTTATCTCGACATTGATCCTCGCGTTGGATTGGAGCGCGCACGAGGTCGAGGCGAGCTTGATCGGATCGAGAAAATGGACATGAGCTTTTTTGACCGAACTCGAGAGCGTTACCTTGAGTTGGCCAATGAAGATGACTCGATAGTGGTGGTCAATGCGGACCAATCGATAGCTCAGGTGACAACAGACATTCGCCAGGTTCTTGAACAATGGTTAAATGGATAAACGATGAGTGAGTTATATCCTTGGCTTAAACCATTGTGGCAAGAGTGGCAATCCAGTCTTGAGGCTGAACGCTTTGCCAATGCTTCTTTGTTGATTGCTGAGCCTGGAATGGGCTCTGAGCAATTGATAGAGCATTTTAGTCGTGCCGTAATGTGCCAAAACTACCCAGCGGAGGCGTGTGGTTTTTGTCATGGTTGTCAGTTGATGAATTCCGCGAGCCACCCCGACTTTCACCTTATTAACCCTGAGAAAGAGGGCAAGGCGATTACTGTTGACCAGATTCGCCAATGCAATCGCTTGGCTCAGGAATCGTCACAACTTTCCGGGTTGAGACTGTTTGTGATTGAACCTGCGGAAGCAATGAATGAATCCGCGGCCAATGCATTATTAAAAACACTTGAAGAGCCTTCTGCCAACTGTCTTTTTTTGCTCGTCAGTCACCGCGCTAATGGGTTGCTGCCTACGATTACCAGCCGTTGTCAGCAATGGCATTTAACGGCACCTGAATCAGAGTCAGTAGCCGGTTGGCTCAGCGAGCAGTTGGCTGGATCAGTCCCCGCTTATGCTGCGCATATTAATGCTAACGCCCCGATTTTGACGCTCGCTTTTATCGAGCAAGATCAAATGAGTAGCTATCTAAAACTAGAAGCCCAGTTACTTGACTGGTGTCAGCAGCGTGGCGATGCACTGAAACTGGCGAAAGAGCTTTCAGTAGAGCCTACTACACATCTTCAGTGGTTGTGGTACTTGCTGACTGATGCCCAGAAAGTACATTACGGTATAGTGATGCCTTTTTTTACTCCCGGAGCACAATCGCTTTGTCACTTACTCGACTATCAACGTCTATACTCTCAATCACAAGCACTGCTTGCGTTATTAGAGCAGTTTCGTCTGCACACGGGTTTGAATGCGGAGCTGCTAATTTTAGATTGGTTATTTAATTTTCACGGGGAAACATGTTCGTAGACTCTCACTGCCATCTAGACAAACTGGATTATCAAGAACTTCACAACGGCATCCAAGACGTAATAGCGAAAGCCAAAGCAGCAAACGTAACGGAGCTGCTTTCGGTCGGGGTGACGCTAGATTCTTTTCCCAACATGCTGGAGATGATCGAACCCTACGATAATGTCTATGCGTCATGTGGTGTTCACCCACTTGATGTAGACAGCGAATTTGCCTTAGATACGCTCAACGAATACGCATCACACCCACGTGTGGTCGCGGTAGGAGAGACGGGGCTTGACTACCACTACCAGCCTGAAACCGCAGAGCTACAAAGACTGCGTTTCGAGCAGCAGGTTGATCTTGCGGTTAAACTCAATAAGCCGCTAATTATCCATACTCGCAATGCTCGAGAAGATACACTCGATATTTTGCGTAATGGCCAAGCACAACGCTGTGGAGGGGTGATTCACTGTTTCACCGAAGATTTGGCGTTTGCTGAAGCCGCGATGGAGCTGGGGTTCTATATTTCTATCTCCGGGATAGTGACCTTTAGGCAGGCCACTGAGCTGAAGGAGGTAGTGAAGGCGCTGCCGCTAGAACGCTTGTTGATTGAAACCGATTCACCTTACCTCGCGCCGGTGCCACATCGTGGAAAGCAGAACCAACCTGCTTATGTGATTGAGGTTGCAGCATATATCGCTCAGCTTAAAGGGTGCTCACTACATGAGGTTGGGCAAAAAACCAGCGAAAACTTCAGAAATCTTTTTTTGCGATGAAAAATCAAAACCGAACAGAAAAGGAGCGCTGGCTCTTTTTTTTGTGCAAAAAATCGCATTAGATTAAAAAAAATGGGTATCCGGAATTTCTGGTTGATAAAATGCCAAAGATGTAAAGAAGAAAATCTTTCTCAGCGGATTATCTGATTGATCCTCTTCAGCCTACTCTACTGCCAATTTTCTGTTTCCACCTTCGCCTGAGTCTTCATAGCGATGCTGACTAGGGAGGACAGCGAGAGCTGGGCAAGCGTCAAAGCGGTTCTGGTTCATGCGCAATCCGGACACCTGCACAACATTCCTCTTGTAAGAAACCGATCAAATTCTCTAGGTGCCCATACTCGGGTATACAGACAATCGTGCGGCTATGTTTCTCCTGCCGGATCAGCCCTACCTTGGCCATGCGCGCAAGGTGATGTGATAGCGTCGAAGCAGGAATACCCAGCCCCTTCTGGATATCTCCGGCCGAAGCCCCATCATGGCCAGCTTTGACCAGAAAGCGGAACACGGACAGTCGGTGACTATTCCCTAGCTCAGCTAAGCTGGCTGCAACCTTTTCGTGATCCATAGCACGCCCCAATAATTCGATGTTTCTAGAATTATAGTTGACAGGTCGGATAAACGCAAGTAGGCTGCGTACATCATTTCGACAATACTAGAAATATAGGAGTAATATTGAATGTCATCTCAACTCCAAGACGCTCTAGGCATGTTCGCCTTTCTCGCTATCGAGCTATCGGTTTTATTCATTGGCATTAGCTTGCTGGTCGGAGTTCTTCAACGTCACATCCCACCATCCAAGGTGGAAGCGTTACTGACTTCCAGTGGGAAGCGAGGCTATTTTCTTGCTGCTGGTTTAGGAGCTATAACGCCCTTCTGTAGTTGCTCGACTATCCCCATGTTGAAAGGGTTGATTCGGGCACGGGCCGGTTTTGGGCCGATGATGGTGTTTCTTTTCTCATCTCCGTTGCTGAATCCTATCGTCGTCGGCCTGCTGGTTGCCACGTTTGGATGGACACTTACTGCTATCTATGTGCTCGCCGCTTTGGTGGTCGCGGTAGGTGCCGGATGGCTGCTTCACACGCTTGGCTTCGAGCGTTATGTGCGCCGGACGGCGACACAAGAGAGCAGTGGATGTAGTTCATCAGCAAGCCCGTGCAGTGCTACATCGACCGCATCGAGTTGCGGCACCAACAGCTGCGACACCACTCCGAAGACGGCTTCTTGCGGGGCTGATAGGAAGACAACAGTCTCTACGTCTAGCGAATGCTGTGACAGTCAACCCACTGTCACGGTTAAGAAAGAAGGGAAGTACAGTGGTGTGTGGCGGGAAGCTTGGTCGGACTTTATCGATGTGTTGCCTTACCTGCTCATCGGTATTGCGATTGGCAGCGTGATCTATGGTTTCATGCCCACTGACTTATTGGAGCAGTATGCAGGCCCAGATAATCCCTTTGCCATTCCAGTTGCCGCTGTCATCGGCGTGCCGTTGTATATTCGCGCTGAAGCCGTCATACCTCTGGCAGCGGCTCTGATGGCCAAAGGCGTGGGTGCCGGGACGGTGCTAGCGTTGATCATCGGCAGTGCCGGAGCCAGCCTGACTGAGCTCATTCTGTTGCGCTCTTTGTTCACGCTGAAGCTTTTAGCGGCGTTTTTAGCAGTCATTTTTGCTATGGCGATGATTGCCGGTTACGCCACCTACCTGTTTTTCTGATCAAGGCGGGAGATGATTAATTCGTTAAGCCTTCCTGGGTACCAGTTGGTGGATTCTGATGAGCAGAATGAAGACATACATTTTCGGCTTGAAGCACCTACACCAGTAGCCTGCGAGGGGTGCGGCGTGCAGGGTGAGTTCGTGCGGTTCGGCAAGCGTGACGTTCCCTATCGTGATCTGCCCATCCACGGCAAGCGGGTCACTCTCTGGGTGGTCCGCCG
>JBCAXU010000115.1:0-12475 GCA_038533895.1 Pseudomonadota bacterium
CAATCAAGTCAAGCTGGCGCGCTGTGGTGTCTTTCGCACCAGTTAAATCCACTAAGTGCAGCCAGTTGGCACCTGCTTGGTGGTACAAGTTGAACTGTTCTGCTGGGTCGACTTTGTACTCGGTTACTTGGCCGTAATCACCTTGATAAAGGCGAACCACCTGTCCTTCAATTAAATCAAGAGCTGGAATAATCACACTAAATCCCTTTTATAATTCTAAAAAGTTTTGAATAAGCTTTGCGCCCGCTTTTGAAGAACGCTCAGGGTGGAATTGCACACCATAATAGTTGCCGCTCTGCACTGCTGCAGTAAATGGGTTTCCGTAATCACACTCGGCGATGGTGTAGTCCCCAACTGGCATCGCAAAGCTGTGCACAAAGTAGAAGTATTCGCCTTCTTCAATCCCTTTAAACAGCGGATGACCCGCCTTTGCCGCCACCGTGTTCCAGCCCATATGAGGGAGCGGTAGATCGCCAGTTTGCATTAGCTTCACTTCACCGTCACACAGTCCGAGACACTCTACCAGCTCGTCTGCTTTTTGGCCTTTCTCCTGAGAGACTTTACCGAGCAATTGCATACCTAAACAGATACCAAGTAACGGCTTTTCTACTTGTTTTACCAAGCTGATAAGGTCACGCTCTTCTAGGTTCTTCATCGCTTCACTGGCGGTTCCCACTCCCGGTAGAAACAGCTTATCCGCAGCCAAAACAACTTGAGGATCTTTAGATATGGTGACCTCATAGCCAAGACGTTCAATGGCGAACTTAACTGAAGATACGTTGGCGCATCCGGTATCGATAATGACGACTTTCTGTTCTGTCATTGGTTACTCTCCCTTAAAGAACGCCTTTACTACTTGGCAGTTCAGTACCTTCAACTTTGATCGCTTGACGTAACGTGCGGCCAAAGGCTTTAAACAAGCTCTCAATAATGTGGTGATCATTATCGCCCGCAGAAGAAAGGTGCAGCGTACACGCTAGGGTATCCGTCAAAGAGCGGAAGAAGTGAACCACCATCTCCGTTGAAAGATCACCGACCTGCTCACGACCAAACTGGGCATCAAACTTAAGGTAAGGACGACCAGATAGATCCAATGCACATTGTGCTAAACATTCGTCCATCGGCAGACTAAAGCCAAAGCGACCGATGCCGCGTTTATCGCCTAACGCTTCTTTCAGAGCTTGACCAAGAGCAAGCGCGGTATCTTCGATGGTGTGGTGATCATCAATATGCAAGTCACCTTCAACTTTACACACCATTTGGAAGCCACCGTGAGTGGCAATTTGATCCAGCATGTGGTCGAAGAATCCCAATCCGGTAGAGATATCGTTGCCCCCTTGCTCATCCAGGTTGACCGCTACTTTGATGTCGGTCTCCTTTGTGGTGCGAATGACTTCTGCCACACGCGCGTTTACCGTCAGATCTTTAACGATTTGCTTCCAGTTCATGGTGTCAGGGTGATACTGGATACCTCGAATCGCCATGTTCTCTGCCAACTGAAGATCCGTGACACGGTCACCGATAACGGCAGAGTGTTTGAAATCGACTTTGCCCTGTTGTAGGTACTCTTTCACCATGCCAAGTTTTGGTTTGCGACACGAGCAGTTTTCGTGGTCAAAGTGAGGACAAATCAGTACATCATCAAACTTGACGCCCTGAGATTCGAAAATCTCCATCATCATGTTATGTGGTGCATCGAAATCAGCTTGTGGGTAGCTGTCGGTGCCGAGGCCATCTTGGTTTGTCACCATCACTAACCGGTAGCCTGCATCTTGCAAGGTAAGCAGACTAGGAATCACTAATGGCTCTAGTTTAAGTTTATCTAGACGGTCAACTTGAAAATCAACAGGAGGCTCAACAATTAAGGTGCCATCACGGTCGATAAATAGAATTTTTTGTTGCTTACTCACTCGAACTTCCTTATTTCAAAATAGGATGATGCAGCGAAAAGCCGCCACACCAAAATCGCTTTAGCTGTAATAATTTCTAATGAAACCGAGGGTTTTCTCACACTCATCTCGGCTGCCAATACTAATGCGGACACAATCCTCTATCGGTGAATTGCGTAAAATGATTCCGCTATCCCATGCTGCTTTAAACAGTTCATCGCCATTAGGAAACTTCACTAACAGGTAGTTTCCCCAACCTTCATAGATTTCCAGCCCCGCAATCATGGATAAACCGACTTGCAAATAGGCACGATTCGCATTGAGGTCGAGCACTTGAAATTTGGCTCGAGCCAAACCCGCCTCAGACAGCGCCTGAGTCGCGATTTCAGCCACTGGTACAGGCACTGGGTAAGGGGCGATAACCTTAAGCAGCACATCGATTAACTCTTGGTTTGCCAGAGTAAAACCGCAGCGCAAGCCTGCAAGCGCAAAGGCTTTAGATAGGGTACGCAAGATAGCCAAGTTAGGGTACTGTTGCAGCAAATCGACCGTCGACGCTTCTGGGCAAAAATCAATGTACGCTTCGTCCATCACCACAATGGCTCGGTCTTTGGTCATCTCAAGCAGAGACACAATGTCTTCACGCTTAACTAAGTTACCGGTTGGGTTGTTTGGCGAACATACGAAAACCAGTTTCACGTTATCAAGATTGGCTTCAATCCCTGCAAGGTCAAGTTGCCAGTCAGGTGTTAATGGCACCGTTTTACGCTCAACACCAATGGTTTCAGCACTGATGGCATACATACCGTAAGTAGGCGGGCAATAGAGAATGGCATCTTCACCTGGCTCACAGAAAGCACGAATCAGTAACTCGATGCCTTCATCGGCACCGCGAGAGGTTAAAGTTTGTTCTGGTTTCACACCCGCATACGCAGCGTAAGCTTGTATCAACTCTTTAGGTTGGCATTCACTGTAGCGATTGAGGCGAGCAAAATCGGTTTTGTATTCATTGTCAAAAGGTGACTCATTGGCGTTTAGCCACACATCACCGCTTCCGCCAATGCGACGCGCAGAAAGATATGGCGTCAATTGTTGAACTTGTTTACGTGCTAGCTTTTCCATCTCAGTATTCCTTACGCTTTACCAGCCAGCTTCTCTACGCGAATAGTGACGGCGCGTTTGTGTGCATCAAGCCCTTCTGCTTCTGCCATAGTGACTACAGTTGGCGCCAGATTTTTTAGCCCCTCTTTCGACAATTCTTGAACCGTCATACGCTTAGAGAAGTCCGCCAAGCCAAGGCTTGAGTAGGTACGGGTATAACCGTAAGTAGGAAGCACATGGTTGGTGCCTGAAGCGTAGTCGCCCGCAGACTCTGGCGACCAATCACCCAAGAAGATAGAGCCAGCATTATCCAGCAGTGGTAACAACTCGCGCGGGTTTTTAGTTTGAACGATGAGGTGCTCAGGACCGTAGTAATTGGAGATGGCAACCGATTGAGTGATCGACTCGGCTATAATGATTAGACTCGATGCCAGTGCTTGCTGCGCAATATCAGCGCGTGAGAGCTGCTTTAATTGGCGTTGAACCGCATCCGTTACTTGATCGGCGATAATCGGCGAAGGCGTCACCAATACCACTTGAGAATCGGGGCCGTGCTCGGCTTGGCTCAGCAAATCGGCAGCGATAAAATCGGCATCGGCGGTTTCATCGGCCAACACCAATACTTCCGATGGACCTGCTGGCATATCGATAGCAGCACCGCGAAAATCGTTGCTCACCTGGCGCTTGGCTTCGGTGACGTAGGCGTTGCCCGGGCCAAAAATCTTGTCTACTTTCGAGACTGTTTCTGTCCCGTATGCCATCGCGGCTACGGCTTGACCGCCACCAACGTTGTACACTTCATCAATACCACACAACTTGGCAACATAGAGAATCTCATCGGCGATAGGCGGTGGCGAGCACAGTACCACTTTACGACAGCCGGCGATTTTCGCGGGTACGCCGAGCATCAATACCGTTGAAGGAAGGGGTGCGCTGCCGCCAGGGATGTAAAGGCCCACTTTTTGAATCGCTCGCGTCACTTGCTCACACACAACCCCAGGCTGAGTCTCTACCTTGATCGGTTGAGGTTTCTGCGCTTTGTGGAACTTAGAAATATTTTGATATGCTTGCTCAAGCGCTTGCTTCATCTCAGCAGAGAGTCTTAAACACGCCTGGTCAACCTCAGCTTCTGACACTCGAATCGATTCCGGTTTTACACCATCAAATCGCTCAGTCAGCTCGATCAACGCCGCATCACCATCTTGACGTACCTTGGCAATAACCTCAGAAACAGCGGCGGTAATATTTGCGCCTTCACTGATTGCAGGGCGCTCTAATATTGAATCTTGTTGTGATTCACTCAATGACTGCCAAACAACGGTTCTCATCGCTTTTACCCCATCATTTTTTCAATTGGTAGCACCAAGATTGAGCTGGCACCCAGTTCTTTTAGCTGTTCCATGGTTTCCCAAAATAGATTCTCAGTACTCACGAGGTGCACCGCCACTTTCTCTTTATCGCTTGATAGTGGCAGTACTGTCGGGTCTTCAGCACCGGGCAAGAGTGATTTGATCTGTTCGAGCTTGCTGACGGGGGCGTGAAGCATGATGTATTTCGACTCTTTGGCTTGTTGCACACCTTGCATACGAGTAAGCAGTTTCTCTATAAGAGCTGTCTTGTCTGCATCAAAATCGCCTTTTCGCTGGATCAGCGTTGCTTTGGACTGGAAAATGACTTCGGCTTCTTTTAGTCCGTTCGCTTCTAGCGTTGCTCCCGTTGATACAAGGTCAGCAATAGCATCGGCCAAACCTGCACGCGGAGCCACTTCAACAGAACCGGTCAGCATACAGGTAGAGAATGAAACACCTTGCTGGTCCATGTAAGCTTTTAACAATTGCGGGTAAGTCGTGGCGATGCGTTTTCCTGCGAGGTCTTGCGGACCGTTGTACTCTTCATCTTTATCGATGGCAATCGACAAGCGGCAGCCACCGAAATCTAAGCGACGCAGCGTTACAAACTCATTTGGCTCGCCGAGCGCTTTGCGGTCTAGGCGCACTTCTTCAAGCTCATTCTCACCGATGAAACCTAGGTCGACCACCCCGTCCATGATAAGACCAGGAATATCATCATCACGGACGAGTAACAGGTCAATCGGCATATTTTCAGAGTGAACGACTAAACGCTCACCCATCACATTGAACTTCACTCCACATTTTTTCAGTAAGGCTTGGCTCTCTTTACTAAGGCGGCCTTTCTTTTGGATTGCGATTCTTAGGCGTTGTGTTTGCATTACTTTGTCCCTGTGCAAATTTGATATCATTCGAAATTATTAAACTAAAAACTAAAAAACCCTCGGAAGAGTGTATCTCCCGAGGGTTCTAAATCTTGTAGTTTGCGATTTGGCCTCCGGGAGTTTCCTATCTCCCGGGTATGCGTACATCTCCCGAAAGACTAGACTGGGTGATGATGGTGATGAATGTTCATTACAGATAAACGCATACTAGAAAAGCTCTTTTGTTTCGCTTGGTGGTAACCACACTAACCAAGGCGAACATTTTTTTCAACCATTAATTTGTACTTTTTTTATTTTGTATATGACAAATAAAAAAGGGAGCCGAAGCTCCCTAACAAGACAGATAAATTTCAGTCAGTTACGCGTCTTGGCAAGCGGCCATTCTCGACTTAGACAGTGCTGAGAGCAGCACACATACCAAGATAAAGCTCACGCTCGCCGCAGCAAATGCTAGAGATACTGACGCCGTCATACCTAGAGTTACAAAGCCAATACACGAAACCGCTGCAACCGACATCGCATAAGGGAGCTGAGTCGCCACGTGATCGATGTGGTTACAACGAGCGCCGGTTGAAGAGAGTATGGTGGTATCTGAAATCGGTGAACAGTGGTCACCAAACACCGATCCCGCCAGTACCGCACTCAACATAGGCAACATAAGCGCAATATCGGTAGCACCGGCCATGTCACCCGCAATCGGTAACATAATGCCAAACGTTCCCCACGAAGTACCGGTTGAAAACGCCATTAAGCCAGCAAGCAGGAACAAAATAACAGGTAGCCAATGCGGGTTGATATTGCCTTGCGCCAGAGTTGACAGGAACTTACCCGTGTTCATGTCGCCGATCACCGAACCAATCGTCCAGGCGAAAACCAGAATCAGAATGGCACCAAACATCGATTTCGCGCCAATCCACAAAGTGCGTGAAATTTGGTTAAAGGCGATGCCTTGCTTGAAGACAGTATACAGCGCGACCACCAAGCCGACTAAACCACCGTAAATCAAAGACATGCCGACATCGGTATTCTCAAACGCACCAAGCAAGTTAAACGCAACACCATCCGCAGCAAGGGCTTGACCACCGGTGTAAAGCATTGAAGCGACCGTGGCAACAATCAGCAGCACAATCGGTAACACCAGATCAGAGACTTTGCCGCCAGAGCTCTCGACAATATCCAGCTCTTCATTCAGCTCATGGGCCTCTTGCGAGTCTTCTGCCTGCTCTTTCGCAAAACCCTGACCTCGCGATGCCGCGATTTCGTGGTCGCGCATCTTACCAATATCAAGGCCAAACCAAGCAACGGCAAACACCATCAGTAGAGCGAAAATCGCATAGAAGTTCATCGGAATAAGACGAACATAAGCACCGAGCGCAGAGTATTCAGTAACGCCGTGCGAAACCAAAATACCACCAATGATGGTCATGATGTACGCACCCCAGCTCGATGCTGGCATGATGACACACATAGGGGCTGCGGTTGAATCAAGAATGTAAGCAAGCTTGGCACGAGAGACATAAAAGCGATCCGTCACAGGACGAGAAATAGCACCAACAGCTAGGCTGTTAAAGTAGTCATCGACAAAAATAAACACGCCTAGGAAAGCCGCCAACAGCTTAGAGCCACGTTTGCTCTTAACACGTGATTGCGCCCACTCAGCGAATGCGCGTGTACCACCCGACAAAGTCAGTAACGCTGTCATCATGCCTAGCAAGAGTAAGAAGCCAACAATACTCATGTTCCAAGTATTCAAGCCCCCATCTTCAACAAAGACGCTCGAAACTGTAGTTCCGATGTAGCCAGCGGCATTAGCCAGCGAGTAATCGTTTAAAAGGACAGCGCCAAGAACTATACCGACGCCTAAAGAAACTAATACGCGACGAGTAATAATAGCGAGACTCAATGCCACTAACGGCGGCAAAAGAGACAGAGGAGATGATGCAAAATCAATTAAATTCATGATCTTCAAAAACCAGTAATAAATGGTTAGAGATCTACTGCAGACTAGTTGAAGGAACTCATTTCCGACAATGTAGTTAGAATAAGCGACGGGCAAGCGAATGCTTGACCCAGCCCTACAGTAGCGCTCCATAGTTTTACAAATTATAGACTATGGCAGTGTTACCCCTTTCGAGTGTAACCCCAGCAAGCTCCTTTGATATGGATACTCACTTCGGCGAAATAACCTTTCCTGCTTGTTCATTGGCATCACCCCAACAAGCATTACTTATTTATTCCGCGCCTCTACCGCGCATGATGGAATTTTAAACTAATGAAAAATCA
Source organism: Pseudomonadota bacterium (assembly GCA_038533895.1). Classification (GTDB taxonomy): domain Bacteria; phylum Pseudomonadota; class Gammaproteobacteria; order Enterobacterales; family Vibrionaceae; genus Vibrio. The sequence continues at coordinate 7,507 of JBCAXU010000115.1, forward strand.
ATTTAACAATAACTTAACCAGCACAACGCATTAGGTTGACGCCATTGTACTTATCTCAAACTATGATTCAACAGATTATTCTAAATTTTCTTGTTAACCCCGAGACATTCGCATCCTCGTTGAATATCGATGCTATTTGAATATTCATCCAGTTCAATAATCTTAGGTTTCGCTGGACAAACATGTAGATGAAGCAATATACGATATTTTAAATGCATAACATCTCTTTACAGGTAAGGTTGCATATATATATGCCAGATCAGTCATAGTTAGAGTCTTATAATAGATAGCTCACATATATATGAAACGAATGTAGCAGATTTGCATCTTTTAGATGCGCCATTTTTGGATTAAGTGATTTCCTGGGTAAAAAGATTATATTTTCACTCTCAAAGAATTTAATTTTCTAAATTATTCTCTATTAGATTGTATTATTTATTTGAGCAGTTTATGATTCTTCTATCGGCAACTTATATGAAGAGATGAAGAAATGTCGGAATTAACAAAAACACTATTGAATATTCGTAGTCTGCGCGCTTTTGCTCGCGAACTTACTGTCGAGCAATTAGAAGAAGCTTTAGACAAATTAAACACTGTCGTTGCAGAGCGTAAAGAAGCTGAACGCGCAGCAGCCGCTGAGCAAGAAGCCAAATTAGCGGCAATTGCTGAGCAAATCTCAAAAGATGGAATCGACGTTGACGCACTTATTTCTGCGCTTGCTGGAGAGTCAAAAACAAAAAGCAAAGCAAAATCTAAACGCGCCCCTCGCCCACCTAAGTACAAATATGTCGATGCTTCTGGGAAAGAGAAGACTTGGACTGGCCAAGGCCGCACTCCTTCAGCAATTCAGACACAGTTGGACGCAGGCAAGTCACTCGATGACTTTCTCATCTAATCTCTGGTGAAGTCCTAACCAGATTAAGTAATTTTAAAAGCGCCGCTTGGCGCTTTTTTATTACATACAAAAAATGCCTGAACAAGTTCAGGCATTTTCATTCTTGATTTAATACTACGTATAAATACTGACAGTATTTTTACTAGCGTTCCGATTAACGTTCCCAGTAGGCTTCTTCTAAACTATCTTCTCGTTCCGGCAAGCCTTTCGACAATCGTGGCGAGTGTTGAACCAGCACTTCGTAACTAGCACGATTTGAATACTTACATACTTGAGAAAAAGAAGAGTAAGTAAGATAAGAATATGTATGCTTACTTGAATTAGGCACATTTTCTTTATGGTATTTGTTTGCTGCCATATCGTGCAATAATGCCGACAATGCCGCATCGCCAGCACCATTGGTATTTTTTATTTTCTCAGGGCCACCCATATAAGGTGAAATATGTGAATACACCTTGATCGGGTTTTCACAAAGCGACTTCGATGCTGGGCGGCTAAATTCATAGCGGTTAAACTCAGCAATGCTGCCTGGCAGTAGCGGCAATGAAGTCTCGCGTTTTGCGGCATCTTCAGTATAACCCGCCATAAAGAGACCTAATGGCCCTGCAGTACACAATACAAGATCCACCCACTCTAGAGCTTTGTCAGAGGCCATCAAAGGATCTGACTCACCGGTCAAAGCTTCTGCTTCATCTTCATTCATCGCAACCACGCTGACATGCTCACGTAAGAACTGCTGCCAGAAGCTAGGGTCATCTTGAATAACAAATTTAGTGCCAAGCGTCAGCACCACAGGCACATCGTTTTTCTTGGCGTACTCAATGGCTTTCATCGTTGCTTCAGGCATAGGGTCGCCCTCTTTGCAACGAACCAGATAGGCGGTAAGCACCAACGCAGAAGCGTTCTTGAAAATCTTTTCTGGGATGCTGTCTGGGTGCAGTTGGTTCATCTGACCTTCACTGATCGCGAAAGTACGCTCCCCATCTTCAGTAATCAACGCAAAACAGCGACCAATGGCACCATCAACACCTTGTAGGTAGTTGAGATCCATTCGGCTAGAAGTGTTACACAAATATCGATAACCATAGCTACCAATTTTGATGTCTTGGCTCATAACACCCAGTAAGGTAGAGCGGTCGTCCGCCAGTACCGAATAGTTGTGTAAGGTATTACCAATCGTACCGCCCGCATACTCATTGGTGATCAGTTCCTGCTGTTTCAGCTCGGTATACAAGGCTTCGGCCGTTTCATCATCGATAACCAGCGAATGTCCCTTACTCAGCTTGTATTTTTCAATCAGTTCACTGCTTACCTTAGCTTCAATATCTACCAAGGTTTGGTCAATACCTATGATATGAGTGCGTGACATCTTTTTGCTCTCTTGCGATTGAGTCACAAGTGGGTCACGGGCATGAACTGGAAAATAGTGCTTGGATTTACGTTGACCAGGAAATTTCATATTGCTGATTCTGAATAAGGGATGAAAGGATGCCGGATTCTACATCGCTACATAACATGCAGCAATATCAGGAATTATAGCAAACGTTTGCTGTGCTAATTAATTGCCCTTCCTAAGCAGTTAGATATTCACTCAGACCCCGCCACGCAAGCAAAACGAAGACAGTCGCGCTTATTCACCTTCCATAAAACTCAAGTCTGGCAGTCTATCCAAATTCTCGCTGTAACGTTTTAAGTCAAACTCACCCTCGTTTTTCATTACATCAAATATTTCTATAGACATTGCGCAAGCCATCATTGCCACGGCTTCGTCTCGCGGAGTTCCCGTCATCATCAAACGCATTAACGTCTCTTTGACCTTAATCGGATTGCCATCCGCCAGTTGGTTCTCGATCACTTCTATTAACTGCGTTTCTTCAAAGATTTGATTCTCTTCACTCATAATAATTTCACTGCCTCACTTGAATTTGTCTCACTATGCCACATATACCCTTTCTATACTCTAGAAAGCGCGAACTTCTCAGCGTAGTTGGTCAATATCGCACCATTTAGGGAAATGTGAGTCCGATCTCGGATCTGTCCCCTAGCTATGCTTTCTGATAGAATTTGCGTCCAGTTAATTTAAGTGGTGTTAAGTAATGTCTGACAACTGTACTGATAACAGTCAAAAGAAAGTCATCGTAGGCATGTCCGGTGGCGTGGATTCATCCGTTTCGGCTTATCTGCTCAAACAGCAGGGCTATCAAGTCGAAGGGTTATTCATGAAAAACTGGGAAGAAGATGACAACGAGGAATACTGCACCGCCGCCGAAGATCTCGCAGATGCTCAGGCGGTGTGTGACAAGTTAGGCATTCATCTTCACACCATTAACTTTGCTGCAGAATATTGGGACAATGTATTCGAGTACTTTTTGGCAGAATACAAAGCCGGTCGTACCCCTAACCCTGACATTCTGTGTAACAAAGAGATCAAGTTTAAAGCTTTCCTTGATTTCGCTGACGAAGTACTTGATGCCGATTACATTGCCATGGGGCACTATGTGCGTCGCTCTTTTCCGCAAGATGGCGAAAAACCACAGATGTTACGTGGTATCGACGGGAACAAAGACCAAAGTTACTTCCTGTATACACTTAGCAGTGAGCAAATTGGTCGCAGCCTGTTCCCTGTCGGTGAGCTTGAAAAACCTGAGGTTCGTCGAATTGCCGAAGAGCAAGGGCTGATAACGGCGAAAAAGAAAGACTCCACAGGAATCTGTTTTATTGGCGAGCGCAAGTTCACTGACTTCTTATCACGCTACTTACCTGCACAACCAGGTAAAATTGAGACCCCTGAGGGCAAAGTGATTGGTGAGCATCAAGGCTTGATGTACCACACCCTAGGCCAACGTAAAGGTCTGCATATCGGTGGACAAAAAGGCGGCGGCGGCAATGAAGACCCATGGTATGTCGCTGATAAAGACCTTCAGCGCAACGTCCTTATTGCAGTTCAAGGCGCCGATCATCCGCTATTGAAATCTCAAGGTCTGATCGCCTCACAATTGCACTGGGTTGATCGTCAAGCGATTAAACAACCGTTACAATGCAGTGTAAAAACTCGCTACCGCCAAACAGATATACCATGTACTATCATCCCAATTGATGATGAAAACATTAAAGTTATCTTTGACCAGCCGCAAGTTGCCGTTACACCAGGTCAATCTGCGGTGTTCTACCAAGGCGAAGTCTGTCTTGGCGGTGGCATCATCGAACAGCGCATTTAATACCATTCGGGATCACGCCCCTCTAGGTATCACTAACTATCAGGAGTAGAACTACGTGGCTAACACACTTTATGACCGTACTATCGCTTTTGCAGGAATTTGCCAAGCCGTCGCTTTGGTGCAACAGGTGGCAAAAAACGGTCACTGTGACTCGGACGCGTTTGAAACTTCATTAAAAGCCATTCTTAACACCAACCCAAGCAACACGGTTGGTGTTTATGGCCGAGAATCTGATTTGAAGCTTGGTCTAGAGTGTTTAGTGAAAGGCATCGATAGCACGCCTAGCGGGAGTGAAATCACTCGCTACATTATCAGTTTGATGGCGCTGGAGCGTAAGCTACAAAGTCGCAATGACGCCATGTCGCAACTGGGCGACCGTATTCAAATGCTCGAACGCCAGTTAGACCATTTCGACCTCCTTGACGATCAAATGATCAGTAATTTAGCGAGTGTCTACTTAGATGTGATCAGCCCTGTTGGACCAAGAATCCAAGTTACCGGAACACCATCGGTGCTGCAGCAGACAGCAAACCAGCACAAGGTGCGTGCTCTGCTTCTGTCGGGAATCCGCAGTGCAGTGCTGTGGCGCCAAGTGGGCGGCAAACGTCGTCACCTCATTTTTGGCCGTAAGAAAATGGTCGAGCAAGCACAGATCCTGCTTGCACGTATGTAACCTATCCAAACATCAGCTCGCGCTCTTTGCGAGCTGATTTTTTTGTTCAGTATCAATCTAGCGCAAACGTTTGCGCATTGTTCGTGACAATTGCCACGGTTATTGGTATAAAGCTCACGAAATTTAGAAACCCAATTCAGGAGAACATCATGGAACTGTCAGCATTGACTGCTGTTTCACCAG
>JBCAXU010000116.1:0-12104 GCA_038533895.1 Pseudomonadota bacterium
TCCACTTCAGCACGCGATGGTATCGAGGTTTGGGCACCAAAACGAGTGACTGAGATTGCGGCTGAAGTGGATGCGTTTTTGGCTGAGCGCAGTTAGCAGTTAGACGTCAGGGAGTACGGCATGGCAACAATGAAGGATATTGCGCGGCTAGCTGGGGTATCAACCTCAACGGTCAGTCATGTCATTAACAAGTCCCGCTATGTCAGTGAAGAGATCTCGCAGAGGGTCAATCAGGCGGCGAAAGACCTCAACTATCGCCCCTCCGCACTGGCCAGAAGTTTAAAAATCAACCGAACTCAAACCATAGGTATGTTAGTGACCACCTCAACGAACCCCTTCTTCGGTGAGGTGGTGAAAGGGGTGGAGCGCAGTTGCTACCAACAAGGTTACAACCTGATCTTGTGCAATACCGAAGGGGATAACCAGCGGATGCGAGAATCCATCAACACGCTATTGCAAAAGCGGGTTGATGGCTTGATTTTGATGTGCTCTTCACTCGAAGGCGAACGTATCGAAGTCTTTGAGCAGTATCCAGACATCCCGGTTGTCGTGATGGACTGGGGCCCGATGCTGTTTACCAGTGATAAGATTCAAGACAACTCTTTGCGCGGCGGCTACTTAGCGGCTAAGTATCTTATCGATAGTGGTCACACCGATATTGGTTGTATCACTGGCCCGTTAGTTAAGAACCAGGCACAGATGCGTTATGAGGGTTATAAACGCGCCTTGAATGAGGCTGGGCTTGGTTTCAAATCGGACTGGATTATCGAAGCGGACTTTGAATGTGAAGGCGGCTATGAGGCGTTTAATCAGATGGCAGATAAAGGACCGCTGCCGAGTGCTATCTTTGTTTGCAATGATATGATGGCAATGGGGGTGATCAATGCTGCCAATGAACGAGGTATCGCGATTCCTGAGCAGCTATCGATTATTGGTTACGATGATATCCACATCGCTAAGTTTATGAGTCCTTCACTGACCACTATCCATCAACCTAAATATCGCCTGGGTAAGGCTGCGGTTGAAGCCGTACTGAAGAAGCTGGCGGGCGATAGTGACCAAGCCCAAGTGGTTCAGCTCGAACCGACCCTAGTTGAGCGCGCAACAGTGAAAGTATTAAACGGTCGAAAATAATACTAACAGGGTAGTCGTTTCCTGGCTGTTCTCCCAGCTAACTTGATGAATTTGTGCTAAACCTTAAGTGATAATGACTTCAAGTTTAGGGCGATAAATGGACTTATTCGCGGATCAAAAAAGTGCGCAAGACTTATCACCATCTAACGCGAAACAACCTTGGTTGGTGCTGCTGGTGGATGATGATGAGCAAATGCATCAAATTACCCGTTTGGCCCTATCAGGATTCCAGTTTGAGGGACGAGAGTTAGAGCTACTATCTGCTTACTCTTCCGAACAGGCCAAGCCAATTTTGCAGCATAACGATGATATTGCCTTGGCGTTGGTTGACGTGGTGATGGAGACTGAGCACGCTGGGCTTGAGCTGGTCAAATATATTCGCCAGCAACTCAATAACTCATTGATTAGGCTTGTGCTGCGCACAGGTCAAGCAGGCCAAGCACCAGAAGATATCGTTATTCGAGAATACGAGATCGACGACTACAAAGAGAAAACCGAACTCACCACACAAAAACTCAAAACCTTGCTCTATTCGATGCTTCGTTCATATCGAGATCTGTGTTTGATCGAGAAGCAAAAAAATGGTCTGAGAAAGGTTATTTGTGCATCGGCCCAAGTACAAAATACCACGACGATACAAGCGTATGCCTCTTCGGTACTTGAGCAGCTAACTTCGCTACTTCAACTGGAAGAGTCGGCCTTTTATTGTGTCGTTCAACCACGTCCGGAAGGAGAAGCATCGAGAGCACTGACGATTGCGGCAACAGGGGACTACGTTGATTGTTATAGTGAGTGCACGTTTGACAAGCTTCCTGAACAGGTTGCGATGCGTTGTCGCCAAGCTCTTGAAACACAGCAGTCCATGCATTTTGGCGACGCGTTTGTCCTTTATGCCAACGATGAGCAAGGGGTAGACAGCATTTTGTACGTCAATTTTCATCGTGATTTGAATGATCTCGATGTTCAACTGCTCGAAATCTATATGCAAAATATTGGTTTGACGTTCGAAAACCTCACTTTGCTGATCGATATTAAAGATACGTCAAAAGAGTTGGTGTACAACTTGGCCAATGCGGTAGAAGCACGCAGCCGCGAGACCGGTGCGCATGTCCAACGGGTATCGCTGTTCTGTGAGAAACTTGCCCTGCTGTATGGGCTGGGGGAGCGCGAGGCCAATATGCTCAAGCACGCTTCTCCACTGCATGATGTCGGTAAGGTTGCGGTTCCTGACGCCATTTTACATAAGCCTGGTAAATTAACGCCAGATGAATGGGAGGTCATGAAACGTCATGTCGAATATGGGGTGGAGATACTCAGTCGTTCAAAGCGCCGTTTGATTCTTATGGCAAAAGAGATCGCCGCCTATCATCACGAAAAATGGGATGGCAGCGGGTACCCGCAAGGGGTCGCGGGCACAGATATACCTATCAGTGGTCGCATTGCGGCATTGGCTGATGTGTTTGACGCGCTTGGATCCAAACGTAGCTACAAAGAGCCTTGGAGCGATGAAGATATCAAAAACGAGGTCATTGCCCAGCGTGGGCGTCATTTTGACCCTGTTTTGGTCGACCTGTTGATTGCCAATTGGGCTGAGTTTATCGAAATTCGTGATCAATTACCCGATTGACCCGGTCCATGGTTCTCCGAAGGAAGAACTTTGGGCAAGGTGAAGGTAAAGTGCACGCCTTGCTCGGGCTGAGAGGCGAAGGAGAGCTCGCCTTTGAGCTTTTGTTTTACCAGGTTGAACACCAAATTGAGCCCCAAACCAGAGCCGCCTGAGCCTCGTTTACTGGTATAGAATGGCTCAAAAATCTTTTGATGTAACGACTCATCGACGCCACAGCCATTGTCTCGATACTCGACGACAATGACATCGTCTTGCTGTTGAAATTCAATGGTTATTTCAGGATTGGCTTGTTGGTCGAAAGCGTGATTAATGCTGTTCATCACCAAGTTAGAGATCACTTGAGTTAATACCCCTGATAAGCTATTCATCATAATGCTTCTGTCGCCTTCTAAACGTGGCGTCACCGGTACTTTGCGTGTCTCTGGGTGCAAGCTGGCGATAAGGGCATCGAGAACTTGATACACATTGAAGTGACTGCGGCTCTCTGAGACTTGATCCACCGCGGTTTGCTTGAAGTCACGTATCAGCTTCGCGGCCCGGTTGAGATTGTTCTCGAGCATCGCATGGCTGTCACTCATTCGAGCCATCAAAGACTCAAACTGTTGGCTGGTTAACGTTTGTGCGGCGAAAGCTTGTTTGGCTTCCTTGACCACGTCTTGGATAACGGAAGTGGCGGTAACTGCTATCCCTAAGGGCGTATTGACTTCGTGCGCGACGCCAGCTACAAGCCCTCCTAGCGCCGCAAGTTTTTCTGACTCAATCAACTGGTCTTGTGTTTGCTTGAGCTGTTCCATACTCTGCTTGAGGTCTAAGGTTCGGGCGGCAACAGTGTGCTCTAGTGATTGATTGAGTTGTTTGAGCTCTATCTGAACGCGTTTAAGTTCGGTGATATTGATCGCGGTCCCACGAAAGCCAACAAATTTATCATCTTCAAAGCGAGCTTTGGCTTGGAACAGTAAAAAGTGAGTGATGCAATTGATGGTTAAACTCACCTCACACATGCTGAAGTCCCCTTGGCGAGAAAGAGACTCTATGAGTTGCTGAGCTTCAGTTAAAGCCGGAACTTGTTTGAGTATCGGTTTACTGTTGGGCCCAATCGCTAACGCTTCTTGCATACTCTCGGAACAATAGATTAGCTCACCCAAGGCATTGGTTTCCCACAGCCAGTCAGAAGAAATATGTGCGAATTCGTGTAGCCGATCTTGTTCCTGCTTAATGTTGTTATACAGCGTGGTGACATATTGGGTGATCTTATTGGTTTCATCGCCAAGCCAGTCTAGTTCGTCATTTTTTTCAGCGATCCAGGTGTGGCGCTCGAGCACCAATGGCGCTTTGGGTTGGCGAGGATTGTATTTTCGTAAGTAGTACGCAATAGCAAAAATACGTTGATTGATGCTTTTATGAAAGACCATCAATACCAAGTAACATACCAGTAGAGTTTTAAACGCATTGAGTAGTAAGGTATAGACGGCTTGCCAAATTAGATAGTCGTAGATCTGTTTGGCATCGGTTTGAATAAAAATAGTGCCAACAGGCTCAACTAAAGAGGAGTTCGGGTGCTGATATAGCAGTGTGAACTGTTCGGTAATGGGGTGCTCAGCCGTAGGTTGACCTGCCTCGAATTGGTAATCACCGCTTTGCACGCGCAGATAATCGAGCTTGGGTAGATTGACCAAACCGTCGAGCTCTTGTTGCAGCGAAAGAAGATCAAAATCCCACAACGACGAAGCAATTAACGGCGCGTGAATATCACGGATCTCAATTTGGCGCTGTTCGACGGCATTAAACTCGTGGGTATAGTCCCACGAAAGTTGGACTAGTGTAGTGAGCACAGTGATGACACCACTGAGCAAGACCATAATTAATATGATGCGTCGCCCGATACGACTGGAAAGCGGATTGTCTTGGCAATCTTCAATTTTTCGGCTGCGAGTCATAACTTTCCTCTTTTCTATCAGTATAGTCATTTGAAAAATAAACAGAGGCGCAAAGGTTGGAGAGTTGCAATTCGCCAACTACACTCATTTCATACTTAAGTGGAGGAAGAGCTATGCGTTGGAGTTGGCTGTTGCTTGTATGTGCATCGCCGGTGTGGGCGACCAAGGTGCTGTTGATAGAAAGCTACCATTCGACCTATCCTTGGGATGCCAGCTATGTCGAGGGGCTTAACGATACCCTCACCTCGAAAGTAGAACTGGTCAGCTATTCGATGGATACCAAACGCTTACCTTCATCAGAGCATGCCGAGCAAGCAGACAACGCTTTTGCGTTTTACCAACAGCATCAGCCAGAGATTGTTATTCTTGGTGATGACAATGCATTTAATTATTTGTTGCCAAAACTTTATGATGAGCCGATTTCTATCGTCTTTCTTGGTGTGAATGCCAATCCGCGGGCGCTACTCAGTCAGTATCGCGGTCAGGCAAAAGTTACCGGGGTGCTTGAGCGACCACTATTTGTAAAGTCACTTGGGGAGTTGAGACGCTTGTTTGAGCGAGAGCCGTTTCAAGTAAAGATTTTGTTTGACTCAGGGGTAACGTCTAAAATTGCAAAAGATTACATACAGAAGCAATATAGCCTGATTAAGAACAACTTGGGGATCGAGGTCGATATTCAAACCATTGAAACGAAGCAGCAATGGGAACAGCAAGTGCTGACTGCCAAGCAATCTGGTTTTAGCGCGATTATTGTCGGACTGTATCAAACCTTGGTCGATGAACAGGGAAACAACGTACCTGCTGAACAGGTGATCACATGGACGCGCAACCACTCGCCGTTGCCGATTTTTGCGTTTTGGGACTTCGCCGTTGGTGAGAACAAAGCCGCGGGTGGGGTGGTGTTATTTGGTTACAGCCAAGGAACCCGAGCGGCACAACTGGTCAATCAAATTATTCAAACAGGCCATGACCCTATGATCCCCATTGTGACTGATAATCAAGGAAAAGCGATTTATTCAAAAAAAGAGTTTGAGCGTTGGCAGCTAAAAACACCGTATCATTGGCAAGCTGTTGAGTGATTCAACAGTAATATTGAGAGCCTGCAGGTCAGAACTTTGAACTCACACTGTCGATTCGATTTACAAAGATTTGTTTTGCGGTTAAAAAGAACAAAAGTATCGACAACTTTTGACGATAACAAGTTGTGATCAAACGATGAAGAAGAATTATGAGCGGATCAAGTAGTACGATTTTAACCGAAAGTGGCACGAATGAACTGGAGATCATCGAGTTCCATTTAGTGAAAGAGCTTCCTGGCGGTGGGACAAAAACCTGCTATTACGGAATCAACGTCGCCAAGGTGCGAGAGGTGATTCAGGTGCCTGAGACCACCGATTATCCTAATGCCCAGCCACATATGGTTGGCGTGTTCTCTTCGCGAGATGTCTTGACTCCGCTGGTGGACTTGGCAGGCTGGCTAGGCGTCCCGACCAATAAAGATTTGAAGCGTAAGTTCGTTATCGTCACCGACTTTAATAACATGACCAATGGTTTTTTGATCGACAGTATCAGTCGTATCCACCGTATTTCTTGGAATGATGTTGAATCGCCAAGCCAGTTTTTGGAAGCGGGCGAGCAAGATTGCGTCGTGGCGGTGGTGCGAAAAGACGGTAATCTAATCATGATCCTCGACTTCGAGAAGATCATTGCCGATATCAACCCAGAACTGAGCATGGAAAAATACGATGTTAAGGTAGACAAAACCGTCGATCTTAACCAGCGCATGATCACTAAGCGCAACGCCAAAACCGTGATGGTGGTGGACGACTCCGCATTCATTCGCTCCATGATTCAAGACACCTTAACATCAGCCGGCTACAACGTGATTGCCTGTAAAGATGGCGGCGAAGCACACGAGAAGTTGATGAACTTAATCGAAGTGGCGAAAGAAGAAAACATGCCAGTGAGTGAGTTTATTGACGGTATCGTGACCGATGTAGAGATGCCAAGAATGGATGGTATGCACCTAGTTAAGCGTCTGCGTGATAGTGAAGCTTACTCATCGATTCCGATTGTGATGTTTTCATCCTTGATGAGTGACGATAACCGCGCCAAAGCGTTAGCACTGGGGGCCAACGATACCATCACCAAACCAGAGATTGGCAAAATGGTGACCATGATGGATAAATATATTTTCGGTCAAGCAAAGTAAGTCATTCCAATCACAACCAATATCTGGGCACCTATTTATCCCGTTGGGTATAAACCAGGCATAAAAAAAGGATACGCAATGCGTATCCTTTTTTGTGTCGCTAATCTTATGCTTCGCTGCGACGGTCACGGCCGTGGCCACGTTCACCGCGATAGTTACCGCGATGGTCACCACCACGGTTGCGGTCAAAGCGACGTTCACCGTCGCGACCACCACGGCCACCTTCACGGTTGCCCCGGAAACCGCCTTCACGACGACCACCTTCACGGTTGCCACGGTAACCACCGTCACGACGGCCACCGCCTTCACGGCGACCACGAGGCTCGCGGAAATCATCAAAGTCACAAACAACCGCATCCACCTGCTTCTGACGGATGCGCAGTTTACGCAGTTTACCCGCTGTCTCAGAAGACATCGCTTTTGGTAGCTGAACGTAAGTTTCGCCTTGTGCTAGTTTGATGGCACCGATTGAGCCTTTGGTTAGGCCAAGTTCGTTAGCCAGTGCGCCGACGATATCTTTAACCTGAACGCCTTGCTCACGGCCTACTTGCAGTTGGTAAGTATCCCAATCTTGGTTGTTGAAGCTACGACCGCCTTCGCGACGACCATCACGGCCACCTTCACGACGCTCTTTACGACGTTGTTTGTCGCGCTCAATCGCTTCAATCATTGGGTCTTCACCAATGTAGAATAGTGGGCGCTTACCTTGCTGACGCTTAAGCAGGATGGCTGCAAGTGTTGCGGCATCGAGCTCAAGAGACTCTTGTAGCTTGTCGACTAGCTCAGCAAACTTCTCAAGTGCTTTGTGCTCTTTTTCAGTTTCTAGCTCTGCACCTAGCTTAGCTAGACGCGCTTCGGCCACTTTGTCACGGTGAGGAAGTTGGATCTCTTCCATTGATGACTTAGTCACGCGCTCGATAGTGCGTAGCATACGAAGTTGGTTAGTACGAACTAGAAGGATCGCTTTACCTTTACGTCCAGCACGGCCAGTACGACCGATACGGTGGATGTAAGATTCAACATCGAATGGGATGTCGTAGTTAAATACGTGAGTAATACGTGGAACATCAAGACCACGAGCTACAACGTCAGTTGCGACTAGGATGTCGATAACACCTTGTTTGATGTGATCAACAGTACGCTCACGTAGAGACTGAGGAATGTCACCGTGTAGAGCCGCTGCTTTAAAGCCGCGTGCAGATAGCCAATCAGCCAAACGCTCGGTATCTTGACGAGTACGCACGAAAACGATCGAAGCGTCAGTCTCTTCTGTTTCTAGAAGGCGAGACATCGCTTCGTCTTTTTCGACACCTTTCACAACCCAGAACTGTTGTTCTACTTTGTCTACGGTATGGTTTTTACCCGCAACGTCGATGGTTTCTGGATCACGTAGGAAGCGCTCAACAATGCTCTTAAGCATTGGAGGCATAGTTGCAGAGAACAGTACGCGTTGTGCTGACGCGGGTGCGTGCTCCATGATTTCAGTAACATCGTCAACAAAGCCCATGTTTAACATTTCGTCTGCTTCATCGAGCACGAATGTATGAACTTCATCTAGGTGTAGACGGTCACGGTTGATAAGATCTTGAACACGGCCTGGTGTACCGACAACGATGTGAGCACCGTTTTTAAGGGCACGCATTTGATCAACGATAGATGCACCACCGTAGATCTCTAGCACTTTAAGGCCAGCAATATTCTTACCTAGGTTCTTAATCTCAGCGGCAACCTGGATCGCCAGCTCACGAGTTGGTGCAAGAACGATAGCTTGTGGCTTACGTTGACCAAGGTCGAGTTTATTAAGAAGAGGTAGAGAGAAAGCGGCAGTTTTACCAGTACCAGTTTGAGCTTTACCTAGTGCGTCTCTACCAGCCAATAGGTGCGGAATAGCAGCAGCCTGAATTGGAGTTGGTGAAACAAAACCCATACCATCAAGAGCTGAAAGGATAGAGTCGTTAAGCGCTAGATCGCTAAACTGAATTACAGAATCTGTCATTGGGATCCTACTATATTATGTCAACAAAAGGTCCCACGAGCTCTACCAATTCCAATACCAATCCAGTTGAGAGCTGATTCCGTTCAGATGCGGAAAAGTCGTAAATCGCATCAAGCCACTAGGGACGTAAATTCTCTCGATGCCGCTCACTACATTCTCTGTGTCACATGGCAGATTTGCCTACACTGTAGTCGCATCGATTTGAGGGAGCGAATTATTCCTCAAAAGCATAAGAAAAGCTAGAAAAAATTGAATTTCATCACAATTTTTCTCTGATTTGGGCGGTTCTGTTCACATCTTCGTCACTTATTGGTGCCCTTGTTTAAACTGAGCGCGATTTATTTGTTTCGATAAGCATTTGAAATCCGGTTTAAAGGCTAGATTGTCATGGCAGTGCGCTAGCGAGGCCATAGCCGCAGTGTTATAGTGTGCGCAATTTTTTCAGTAAGAATTGTAGAGATGTTCCAAGATAACCCGCTACTGGCTCAACTTAAGCAGCAAATTCAAGAAACGCTTCCGAAAAAGGAAGGCACCATCAAAGCGACCGAAAAAGGTTTTGGTTTTCTCGAAGTCGATAGCAAAACTAGCTTCTTTATCCCGCCACCGTACATGAAAAAATGTCTACATGGCGACAAGGTCAAAGCCATTATTCGTACTGAAAAAGAGCGTGAAGTGGCGGAGCCGGAAGAGCTGATTGAGCAAGGACTAACGCGCTTTATTGGTCGCGTGAAACTGTTTAAGGGTAAGCTCAATGTGGCACCGGATCACCCTCAATTGAAGAAGCTCTCTCTAAAAGCCAAAACCCGTAAAGGCATCAAAAGCGATGACCTCAAAGAAGGCGACTGGGTCGTGGCGCACCTGACTCGCCATCCACTCAAGGGTGACAATGGGTTCTTTGTTGAAATCAGTGAAAAAATCACCGACGCTGACGATAAAATCGCGCCATGGTGGGTAACACTGGCAGAGAACGCTCTGCCAAATAGCGAGCCTGCAGGCATCGATCATTGGGAAATCAAAGACGATGCGGATCTAGAGCGTATCGACATGACGCATATTCCTTTTGTCACCATCGATGGTGAGTCGACCAAAGATATGGACGATGCTCTGTACGCGAAAAAAAGTGATAATGGCGACTTCGAGCTGACCATCGCGATTGCCGATCCTACTGCCTACATCACACCAGACAGTGAGATGGATAAAGTCGCCCGCGAGCGCGGTTTTACTATCTACTTACCTGGGCGCAATATTCCAATGCTGCCGCGCGATCTTGCCGACGAGCTTTGTTCTTTAATGCAAGACGAAGTGCGCCCAGCCTTGTGTTGTACAGTGACCATAGATAAAGATGGGGTTATTGGCGACGACATTCGCTTTTTTGCGGCCAACATCAAGTCTAAAGCGCGTCTTGTGTACGACCACGTATCTGATTGGCTGGAAACGGGTGAGTCGGCCCACTGGCAGCCAAGTGATGAGATTACTCAGGTGGTGCGTGATTTGTACGACTTCTCGCTTGCCCGTGCTAACTGGCGCGAAACGCACGCCGTTGTTTTCCCTGACCGTCCAGATTACCGTTTTGAATTGAGCGAAGATAACGATGTTGTGGCGATTCATGCCGATATGCGTCGCAGTGCCAACCGCTTAGTGGAAGAAGCGATGATCACCGCCAATATCTGTGCAGGTAAGACACTGCAAGCCACGTTTAATAGTGGGGTATTTAATACTCATGCAGGCTTTAAGCCAGAAAAAATTGAAGATGTGGTTAAGCTCGTTAACCCTGAAGGTGAATTGCCATTTACCGCTGATTCTATTGCGACTCTTGACGGTTTTGCCGCGCTGCGCCGCTGGCTAGCGGGTCAAGAAACCTCCTACCTGGATAACCGCATTCGCAAGTCGCAAGCTTACAGTGAAATTGGCAACCAACCACTGCCACATTACGCGATGGGCTTAGACATCTACGCGACTTGGACCTCTCCAATTCGTAAATATGGCGATATGATCAACCACCGCATGTTAAAAGCGCACATCTTAGGCAAAGCGCCTGTGCAAACCGCCGATGACAGCGTAGGTGAGGAACTGGCGACACACCGTAAACATCATAAGATTGCTGAGCGTAATGTGAGTGACTGGCTGTACGCGCGTACACTCGCTGAAGAGCCGACTAAGGGCACCAAGTTTAACGGCGAAATCTTTGATATTAACCGTGCCGGTATGCGCGTGCGCTTGCTAGAAAATGGTGCCGCTGCCTTCATTCCAGGGACCCTGATTTTGGCGAACAAAGAGCGTCTTGAGTGCAATGGTGACAACGGTACGGTGAGTATCGATAAAGAAGTCATCTACCGTCTTGGCGATGTGCTTGAAGTGGTGTTGACTGACGTAAACCAAGAAAACCGTAGCTTGGTAGCCAAACCAACCCAAGTGTTCGAAGACGTTAAAAGTGCTGAAGAGGCGCAAGCTCCGACCGCGGAGTAAACAGTCTGTATAGTAGAAGGGCGCTCATCGAGCGCCCTTTTTAATGGGCTTTAGTCGCTCCAGAACATCGCTTTAGGATCTTTGGCAACTTCACGCATGATGGCAGTTAGGTCGTTGCTCTGGGCTAAGAAAGGGTAGGGGAGCCATGCCTCTAACTCGGTATCGTGAGGCACGAACAGTTGCCACAGATTGAGTTCACTGTTCCAAGCAACCTTGGCCACCGGATTGATATAGTGGCAGTGGCTGGAGTCGAGCAAAAAGTGCTGCTTAATAAACACCACTCCGTTGTGCAACACCTCATAACCGGCTTTACCCAGCTCTGCAGGCGTGCTCTGGTTGCGCTGCTTACAAATGCTCTGCGCTCGGCTCTCGACTTGTCTTTGGAGCAAACTTACCAATCCCATGACGTTCAGTCTCGCTTATTGCCTCTGATATCTGTTGCTTACCATACTCGGGTTTAAACATAGTAGATACAAGATCCGGTCATGTCTGTATAGGTTTTCACAAAAATGTCATCTAATCGACATAACATAGGCGCGGTGATCAATTAGACCGTTTCGTTTGGGAGAAAATTATGTTCCGTGTCGCGCTCGCAACACTACTATCTAGCTCACTATTCAGCACCGCTTTGCTGGCGGATGAAGTGAACATTTCTGGTTCAACGTCCGTTGCTCGGGTGATGGAGGTGCTTGCTGACCAATATAATGCCACCCACAAAGAGAGTTTTGTTGC
>JBCAXU010000117.1:0-12028 GCA_038533895.1 Pseudomonadota bacterium
ACTAAATAGTTTATCGGTTGTGGATTTACCCTTGCTATCGCGTTTTAGGATGATTTTTTGGCTATTCGATACAATGATGTTGAACTTTGAGCCATCAAGAGTGTTCAGCGACACACCCGCATTTTCAAGATAGTGGAACTTGAATTCCGCGACTATTGGCATGTATTCCGGTGGTACAACCTTGGAATGGCTGAACGATTCAATTTCTCGCAATGACTGTAATACTGTTTTATCAGGTGCAAAGATAAGGGCATTTTGAATAAAGCGCTCATCGTTACCTTTTTTGTTGCCCGCGAGAAAATCATAAAAGATGCAGGTTGCCATGAGGATGGTTTTACCTGTCCCCATGGTTAAAGCAAAAATGTAGTTCGGGTATAATCTGCCAGCATTGCTAGCTTTCATATGTTTTGGGAGATGTCGCAACAAGATTACAAAGGCATCTTTAAAAACATATCTCCTTGAACGATATGCCCTTCAATCGCGTCAATACCCGTTACTCGACCTTCGAACTTACCTTGGTTGGTGTACCAATCTTCGAACAACTGATAAACAGGTTTGTTATCTAAAAACTCTTTCAAAAAGACATAGATTTCGAGCGCCTCAAATTGAGGCACTCGAAGAAAGCTTCCAGGTCGTGACGGATCATTATAATCAAGGAATGCTTTGCTAAGACGCGTGTAGTGTTTACGAACTAAGCCGCGCTTTTGTTTGTAAAACTCATGAAGGTGAATATAGAACGAGTTATTGAGCTCGAAGTTATCCTGAGCACCTTTAGCCATGCGCGATCACCTCTTCGTAAGACTCAGAGAGCAAATCAGTAATCTTGATTTTGATGTTGCTCGCGCCCTGAGGTATCTCATACTCTCCAGCAACGAACTCGTTTTTATCTGGGATATCGATAACGACAGGTTCCATTACTGCACCGTCATAGTTCCAATCGATCATGATGGACTCGACCATCTCTCGCCACTCAGCCACATCGTCTTTCTGTTGGCTCAGTTTCTGGAGTAAATTACGCGGATAAAACGCGTCTACAATCAATTTGCCATCTTGGACTTGTATAACTGCTTCAGAATCATACTTGAAGGTTAAGTCTGATTTATCACGTAGAATATCAACCACTTCAACTTTAAGCTTGTAACCACATTCGTTCTCGAGAGTTGCACCTAAACCGGGCTCATGTCCCATGCATACCAACATGATTTGTTCGACAGGCTTGTTCGAGTTAGCGGCTTTGCGCTCTTCAAATTTCTTATATGGGAAATTTGCTACCAGTTCATTCAAATCTTCTTTCGTCGCAATACGGTTTACGGGCATTATTTTAACTTTGTAGCCATCTTTTTCGCCGTCATAAATAGACGTTGATTCTAGCTTTTGAACCTCTAATGCTTCAATCAGCAAATCTTTGGACTCATCCGGGTTACGAAATACATCATAGTTATTCACGTTATACACTTCGAAATTGGCACTTAGTTTAGATAGACGCTTTGAGGTAGTCTGTACTGCTCCTAAGTTAATATCAGCCCCAATGAAACAGCGATTTAATTTGCTACATACAGATTGAGTTGTTCCCGACCCCATAAAGAAGTCCAATACTAAATCTCCTTCATTGGTTGCAGCTAATATAACTCTTTCCAATAGTGTTTCTGGTTTTTGAGTTGGATAGCCGGTCGGTTCTGTTTTGTCCGCTGGCTGCAACATTGACAAACGCCACACATTATCTACAACACGTGTATCACGTATGTTGTAAATCAAATTACCATTTTCGTCTCTTGCATTGATGGCTTTACCATTAACCTTTTTCCTCGCCAACTGTTTTACTGGCTTATCCCTTTTTTCCTCTTGAACATTAAATGTGTGCTTACCTTTGTTTTTTGCGTACCAGAATATTGTATCGGTCGTTCTTGGAAAAACACCCTTTCTTGTGTCTGGCATTTTATTGTAATAATACCAATATAATTCATTTAAAAAGTTACTTGATCCAAAAACTTCATCCAGCAAACATCTTAAATGATGTGATTTATTCCAATCGCAATGGAGCATTAAAGAACCTGAGTCAGATAATAATTCACGAGCGAGGATTAATCTTTCATACATAAACTGAAGATACTCATCATTTGACCAAATATCTGAATACTGTTTTTCCTCAAAAGAAGATGAAGAATTTTCTACATTAATTCCTTTTAAACTTACTTTTTTCTTATATGTTGCCTTAGATTCAAATGGAGGATCGATATATATAAAATCAACACTATTTCGAAATTCTTTCAGCAGGTGACTCATCACCTGGAGGTTATCGCCCCAAAAGATTTTATTGACCCACCCATTGTCATCTTCTTGGCCATATACTTCTTTCAGTTGAGCTGGAAAATATTGCGTAGAACGAAACGGACGCTTCCCTTTCCAATTCAGCATTGGATAGCCTTTAATCGGCTCAAATTCGTACTTTTCGACGCTGGTTTGTTGTTCTTCGTTAGCCATATTCATCTCTAATCTGTTCACTGATTCTACGCCTTACTTAAGCGCAGAAGTTCCAATTCTTTCTGTCGCAGTAGGCCCTGGCACTACAGTCAACACAGGTTTTATCTGGTCGCGCTTTTAGCGAAAAATCTTTGTTTTCAATTCGATCTACGATTCTATCAAACTCTGTTACCGTTTTGTCGATCGTATCGCTCGCTTTGCTAAAAGATATGTTCGGTAAGCCATTGGTCTCACCCGTAAAGTACAGATGCATTTTACTGACTTGGTAGCCATAGCGCTCTTCAACTAAATGAGCATAAATCTCAAGTTGCTTTTTGTGATGCTGAATACGCTCTTTGTCGCGTTCCATATCTGGCTTGCGCTCTGATTTAAAATCCACCAGCTCGACTGTCCCATCCACGCCCTTTATCAAGTCAACACTTCCGGTTAGGACATATCGGCTTTTGACCAATGAGATATCCACTTCCGTTTCTTTGATGTCTGACCAATCGCCCCCTTTACGTTCGACGTAACGCATCACATGCTTGAGCGCTGCTCCTAATGTTGACTCTCCCAAGTACATCCGCTCCCGGTTTGCCAAATTCTGGTAGTTATCCATTAGCCAGGTATTGATGTTCTGCTCGGTAATTTGATGTTCTTCTCCTCGGATGGCCATTTTGTGAATATCTTCCAAGGTTTCATGAATCAATGTACCAAACAGCATAGGACTCGCTTTCACTGGTTGAAACTCGAGATCTTTAAACAATCGATACTGCTCTGCGCACGTTTCAAACAAGGTGATGTGAGATGTAAAGGCGTACTCATTTTTTATGTTCACGTCCTTTACAAACTCAAAATTCAATGCTGAGAGTTGAGGTTTAACTTCTCGCCAGTAAGTTAGTTTCTCGGTGTAATCCGTAAAATGGTGAGACGGCGTTTTTCCGTGGCCAGATTTCTCCTGCCCGGTAAGTACAAGCAAATTTTGTGGCCGAGAAAAAGCGGTATAATAGAGTCGCCAGAAGTCGAAATACTTCGTATCCTCCAGCGGCTCAAAAGGCTTTTTACCCATGTATTGTGTTTCGATAAGCTCATCAAGTTCGGTATATTGTTTACGTGGAGATGCTTCCAGAGAGCCGACAAACACAATGGGAAACTCCAACCCTTTTGATTGGTGTATGGTCAAGAAAGAGACGCATCCAGAAGGTGCATACTCAGACATATCTTCATATTCATCGATCCCTCCATCGTGTAAAAACCTCAAGAAGTTATCGAATAAGTCACGAAGGTTTCGCTCTAAATACTTGGGGTTCAAAACACTGACACGATGTAAATACTCAAATTTCCCAAGCATTCGGCTGAACTGCGCCAGGTTGCGCTGAGCACGCTCATTGCCATTTTTTTGATCCAAGTGTTTAGAGAACAATGGGAACTGTAAAATATCGTAAAAGATACCTAGAAACGAACTGTCTGCGTTCTTGGTTAAGTTGATGTGCTCATGGGCTTTTTTCTTGCACCAGGTAACTAAGTCTGACTGTTCGCGCTTCGCCAGTTCAGTGAGCAAAGGCGCTAAACATTGCTGCTCATAGTAGTTCCATATAGGCAGAGCTTTCCCTTCCTGTGAGCGTTTTTTTCGGTCAGGTAGAACCATGGGGAAAACAAGATGAAGAACCCCGAGCATCAATCGAATTTCTTCTCGTTCGAAGAATAAATTGGCTCTCGGAGAATAGACAGGAATCCCTTTATCTTCGAGCGATTGAGCCAACGCTCTCACTTTATCGTTCTTCACTGAACGGAATAAGAAAGCCACTTGATTCCAGTCGGTCAGTTGGCCATTGTCTCTCAAATGAGTTAGCAACTGGTAAACATCGTCATGCCAATCATCTCCTTCAGGAGTAATGGCACTCACTACCGCTGGCCCATCAGGAAAGTCGCCATCTCGCGCAACTATGTTTTTGGGATAGCGATAGTTAACTTGGCCTCGTAACCAAGGCTTATCTCCCATATACGTATCGTAGAAACCAACGATTTCAGGGTGTGAACGATAGTTGGTAGATAACTTAACTTGTTGACACTGGCCAGGAGAAAACTGTTGTGGAAACTCGAGTATGTTACGCACACTTGCACCACGAAAACGGTACAAAGCTTGGTCATCATCACCAACGACACACAGATTTTGCTTTTCTCCCATCAGTAATTGAAGCAACTTTTCTTGAATAGTATTGGTATCTTGGTATTCATCCACCATGAGGTATTCGAGCTTATTTTGAAGCTCCTCAAGCAATGATGGATGCTCAAGCAATAGATGATACGTTTCTAACTGAATACAAGAAAAATCCAACGCGTTGTGCTTAGTTAGCAGCGTTTGATATACGCGATAGCTCTCGCCCAATGCATTGATTGCCATATCAGGAGATTGGCACAGCACTTCAACATCAAGAACCTCTTCAGAAGCCTTGTTCAACCAAGTCATTAGATTTTCTGACTTAATCCAAGCTGGGAGCTTATGTTCTCCCTGAATGTGCTCGATGCCTTCAATATCTTTGAACGCTCGTAAATTCTGATAAAGGAAGTACTGCTGATCAAACTGGTCCATCAGCACAAATGAGCGTTTCAGCCTAGTGAACTCTCGATATTCCTCAAGAATTCTCAGACAGATTGAATGGAAGGTTCCTAGGTACATTTCATTCACATTGAAATCCGTCCCAAGCTCTAAGATTCGGTTTGAAATCCGTGTCTTGAGTTCCTGAGCTGCTTTCTCTGTGAACGTAACAACAAGTATTTGCTCTGGGGCTGCATCATGTACATTGACAAGGTTGATGATGCGCTCAACGAGCGTATAGGTTTTGCCAGAACCAGGGCCAGCTATTATTAGAAGCGGTCCTTTGTGGTGATGTATTGCTATTTGTTGATTTTTATTAGGGGAAGACATGAAAAACCTAGCCATATTTACTTTATGACGTGTTATATCAACAACAAAAACAAAAGTATGAGTTAGGTATCATACTTTGTGAGTTAAACGGTGCTTTATACCTAAGCTCTGTATCTAGTATCTATTTACCCACGTTAGCATCAATGATGAACAGCCCATTTATAATTTGAATGTAGCGCTCTGCGAGGCTCCCAACCTCACGATATACCATCTCCAGTATCATTCGGACCTGTTCATTTTCTTCTAAAGGTACGTAGTTTCTACTATCCATATAGCCTTCAATGACTTTTATTCGATTTTCATCCTCATCTAAGAACTCGCGAAAATCCTTACTTGCTTTAGCACTGTTACACTGCTGACAACTAGGCACCAAGTTCCCTAAACGATGCTCTCCGAGATACTGCTTATTTATTGGTATAGCATGTTCAATAACCAAACTTTTTTCTTCCCCACAATAAGCACAGCGTTGTCCAAAATATTCTTTGGTAGCCAACCAATCTTCTTCGGTAAACTGCTCAGTCCCAAGATTACTTAGGACATTTCTGATCAGTAAATTTTGAGCATTACCAATTGCGTTTCCCCTGTAACGACTATTTGTTTTTGTAGTGGATAGAATCGGTTGCAACCTCGATCTTTGAGTTATTAATAAATCGGGCGTGACCAATGCCTCATCGTATTCAATGCCGATTCGCTGAAGGTACGCCAGAAAGTATGGTGTATCTTTCCCAAACCATTGACTGCATGCTCTAACGGTTTTACCTCGAACAATATAAGCATTTGTCCAATAACGTTTGGA
This sequence comes from Pseudomonadota bacterium, assembly GCA_038533895.1. Lineage (GTDB taxonomy): Bacteria > Pseudomonadota > Gammaproteobacteria > Enterobacterales > Vibrionaceae > Vibrio. Next base: position 6,186 of record JBCAXU010000117.1, read on the forward strand.
TAGGTCGCCCGTTAATTGATTTGCTTCCATCAGAAATGGAAAGTTGATGTTGAAGTGCTTCTTTGAATATTCAGGACTGCACAATCGTACGAATTCTTCATGATCTTGTGTATCACAATACTTTAAGATCTGGGGTAGTTGTGCTTTAACTAGTTGGCCAATCTTCATTTCCAATCCTTTCAAAATCATTTGCGAACACTTTTTAAGTATAGAAAAGTCCAGTGGCCGGAAAACAATGTTACGGCACATGACCCCAGAAGATATAAGCAGATAAGTTCGAACAACCATTATCGTTGAGCCAAGCACGCTACCATCCAATCATCGATTTCACTTTCCACCCAAGCTACTGCCCTATCACCCAAACTCACTGATTGCGGAAACTCCCCGTCATTCATCTTGCGGTAAATCGCTGAACGGCTTAGTGCTGTCTTTTCCATTACTTCTTTTAGCTTTAGAAATCTCATGGGACGTTCTCCTATGTCTGTGGTCCTCATGGGATAAAGCGCTGGCGTAAAAAAAGACGGTGATGTGTGAAGCCTTGGTGCGACAAGGCTTAATCAAAAAAATCTCAGGTCTATGTCATTAACGTGTATCCCGTTAATGAACCTCACTCGGAGCCTGATATGACCGATTACACAAAAGAGCAGCGCTATCAAGAAAACCAGATTCTTGAACATGCCGCTGAGATACTTGCTCACCGTTACGTGCGCGGCGACGCACTCATCAATCCAGATGCCACTAAAGAGTACATTCGCTACAAACTCGGGGCCTATGAGCGCGAGGTGTTTGCATTGTTGCTGCTGGACAACCAAAACCGACTGATTGAGTTTAAAGAGCTGTTCCACGGCACCATTGATGCGGCCAGTGTGTACCCGCGTGAAGTGGTGAAAACGGTGCTAGAAGTCAATGCCGCGGCCGTGATATTGGCCCATAACCACCCTTCTGGAGATGCAACGCCGTCACAAGCCGACAGACGCATTACCGAAAGGTTGAAAGACGCTTTAGCGCTGGTGGATATCCGAGTGCTGGACCACATAGTAGTGGGGAAAGACAGTGTCTCTTTTGCTGAGAGGGGCTGGTTATGATTGAACAATGCTATGGCGACATTGAACTCGATGGAGCCCTTCACCAGGCACTAGAGCAATTGTTGGCTCGCTACTGCATTTCAGAGTCTGCTGAGCGCATTGTGCTGAACTGCCGCCAAAAAGGTTATTACTTACATCGACAAGGATTGCACCCGATTGAAGTACAGCTTAAACGTGAGTCACCATCCAGTGATTGGCAGATAGTGTGTTTTGCCAGTTTTTCTTATCCCAATGAAAGCAGTATCGCGGTTGAACCTGAGCTCTATTTCCATCTAGTCAATCGTTGGTGCTATCAACCCGATTCGGGGGCCGCTGACCTATCTCACCCTGAGGTACTTGAACTGCTCATGGTGTGGATGAAAGCCTTTGCTCGCCATCTCTCACGCAACGTGTTTGATGAGATGCAGTTAACCATGGTCCGTGAGTTTTAGCGCTGCGCCTGTTTTCTCCTCATTTCCTTTATCTTTTTCGACTTCATCCTGACCTAAGGAGGTCCTGCTATGTCTTCATTAACCTTCACATCTTCCCTCTTACCGATTTCAGACAAACTGCATGCCCTACTGAGTGAGCAACTCACCAAGCAGTTAGTCAGTGACAGCAGCGGCACACTCGCCGCCAGTCGTTATCTGGTGTTCAACTTTCGCGATAAGAGCTACAGCGCGGATGAAGGTGGTTTTCATCCGGTTGAGATGGGTATTTGTCACACCCCCAGCGGCGATTGGAGCATCGAGTACATCACCGATTTTGCCTACATCGGAAATTACTACCCAGAGCTTGAACGAAGCTTAGATTTTGATTTTCGTGTCGGTGAGTTCTTTGTGGCTCATCGAGGTTGGTTACCCATGCAAGACCGCCCTGATGCCAAAGAGCTGTACCAGTTGTGGGAGAGTAACTTTCTGGCTTACGTCGACATGGACGCCTTTGATGAGATAAACATCACCGCTCAATAATCAAAAGGTAGCCCATGAACAAACATTCCCCCTCACTACGCCGAGCGTTGTCTGTGCTCTTGCTGCAAGTCATCACTAAAGGCGGTCATTATCTTCACGCTCAATACCAAAAGGCTCGCGATGAGGTGAAAGAACACAGTGACCATGACTTGCTTGAGCTCGTCCGGTCTTGCTCATCAACGCAAGCTCTGCGCTGGGCCGCCGTGCGTGAACTGCTCGAGCGCGGTTATCTACTCAAAGAAATCCGCCAAGCAATGCAGTAATGCGTCGCAAAATGCCAACTCAATCACAGATATGCAACCTCTCCTCCGAGCGAGACAGGATATGTCTCGCTCATCCATACCCTAGCCTCATTGCAATAAGGACCCGTTAAGACTGTGTGGCCACCAGTCTTCGTTTAACCCCTATCCGTGACATTCACTGAAGCACTGCGCTCAGTGCGTGTGGCTGGGTAGACGAAAGTTGGTGATGCCATGCAACCCTCAGACTACACACTCACAACCGATGAGCACTTTAAGCTCATCTTTGAAATCTATGCTCACATTCCGCGACTGCGAGAAATTTCGGCTGAAGAGCTGCGAGTTCGCTTATCCGAGCTGGGCGTCAATCGTACTAAGCGCACCATTCAGCGCTACCTCAACGTCATCATGTACTACCCCGACTATTTCCAAGTCGAACGGTTTGAACGTGCACGTAACAGCTACACCTACAAGCGTAAATACCACAACAAAGTCTCGTCTGCTTCATGGGAAACCATGCTGCTCGGACTGTGCTTTTCATCGGTAAAAGGCCTGCTGCCTGCTCACTTTGAGCAAGGCATTCACGAAACTTTTATGCCACTGCAAATTGACGATGTGATGGAGCCAGCCAAAATTGAGGTGCGTCTCGCGCTACCCAAGCAAGACGACTACGACTTTGATGTGTTCGAGCGGCTCAGCCAAGCCATTAATGCTAAGCGTCAGGTTCGCTTAACACTCATTGATGACACCCATACTGACTACCTCACCCCACTCGGCCTGATTTGGGAAAAAGGCATGCTCTACCTTGTGTACGAACACAAACACGAGCGTGACGTGCTCGCCTTCTCCGACATTATTCAGGCGGACATATCCACCTTCACTTTTGAGTACCCGAGTGACTTCTCACTCTCCGATACGGTTATTCCCACTCAGCGATAAGTTCGCTGAGTTACTCCTATTTTTCATCATTCAAGGACACCATTATGCAATCATTCAAATTGAATACGGTGCTACTAGCATTGGTCACTGCCAGCTTAACCGCATGCGGAGGCGGCAGTAGCGACAGCAATAGCACATCAGGCAGTCAAGCGGACCTCACGGGTGTGGCTATTGACGGCTATGTCGAAGGGGCCACCGCTTTTGTCGACTACAATCTTAATGGTCAGTTAGACGACAACGAACCTTCGGCACTGACCGACCAAAATGGTCAGTTTGAATTTTCTGGTGTAGACGGTGTTTGCGCCGATTACGCGCCAGTTATCATTGATGTGCCTGTCGGTGCTTACGATTCCGACTATGGTGTGGTCAGTGAAGCCTACCAGCTCACCTTTCCACCGAAATTTTCATCAAGCTACAGCAATGACATTTTGAACACGACGCCATTTACCACCGTGATTTGGAATGCGATAAAAACTGAGCTCAGTGAACTTGGGGCAGACGGCTGCCAAGCACTGGCCGCCAATTCATCTTTGCAAGGAAAAATCAAGCAACGCGTTGCCGAGCAAGAGTACCGTTTAGCAAACCGCTATAACATTGCCGTCAGTGACTTATATGGAGACTTCATTAAGCAAGGCAATACCGCTCAACATCAATTGGCTCAGTCGCTCACCATAGGTCTGGCCAAAGCGTATGAAGAAACGCGCGCCTTTGAAGCCCTTTACCCCGATGCTCATGTTGCGTATGTGGAGTATTGGCTAGGTAATCCTGCCTCAAACGACATCAGTGTGGCGGATACTTGGTATCGAAAAGAGTATGTCGGTCACCCTGAGTACGCACAGGAAACCGTGTATCAGGTCAGCAATGATTTAGACACCATTGTCACCATGACTCATTACCTAAAAACCAACACCACACTTGGTCAATACAATGACAGCGAGACATTTGTGGTGATGGATGAATATACTTCGAACAGTTACCCAAGTTCGGCTTATCACTGCACCAAGCAACTGCGAGCCAATCAAAAAGGCAATACAGTCGGTGACGTCTATTATGAATTTGCGATAAACGCGCAAGGTGGCGTCAATGATGCGGCAGAATGTGAAGCGCTCGATATCGATGCCAATCGTTCAGGCACACCGCTCACCGCCATGACAAAAGACCAATACGGCCGTTACATTACCTACGCTCAGTTTGATTTTGAGTCAGGAGATAATGCCAATGTCGACGGTTTGAACTACGCCCTGACCAATCAACTGATTGATGCGCCTACCGCCTTTGATGGCGTCAGCACTATTAGTCCAGAGATTGATTTAACGGAAGGATATGGCGCGCTCAGTTGGATACGCTCAGCTTGGGATTATCTCAACGATGGCAGCATGATTTACACCGAGCATCGCTCGACTGGGCTATGGATAATAACCAACACCGCCGCGAATGGCACCTATACCGTGTCGTGTGGTTTGGATAAAACGAGCCTTACTGTCATGGACATGACTAGCTGCTTAAACTTAGTTGGTAATTAGTCACCACTTGCCAACGACCAAGGTGGGAAATCTCCCACCTTTTTTTTGTGACTCTTTTCACAACTCCTACTCGACATTCACCTCCGCTAACAAGCAAGACACGATATGTCTCGCTCATCCGTATGCTGGTGGCTCACACGATAGCCAATACCACGGAGCCTCCCTATGCCGCAATCCCTCAGTGAAGTCGATGTACTCCAACGCGCTCTGGCTTACAATCCTGAAGAAGTGCTTCCTATTCTGGAATACCTCAAACTCAGCGAGAGCGAATGTCAGTTTAAACCCGATACCTTACGGCAAGATGCTCAGCGTATTGCTTGGCACCTACGTAAAGCGGGCAGCAACACCCTTGCCACCACGACAAGAATGGCAAAGAACAAGCTCAAAGAAGCCCTAGGAAAAGACACGGACACCGACGTCGCCACTTATCGAGAAGTGGTGATAGATGTGGCTAAAAAAGTCAAAGCAGAAGCCACGCCTAATTACTCATCGTTTATCAGTCAATCCGCCGACTCTATTGTCGATGCCATAGGGGGCATCACTTCCAACACAGGCGCTTTTGTTTCTGGAGCCGTAGATCTCATTCAAGGCGCAAACTACGAACAATACTCCACGGAAGAGCTCGAAAAGCGGATCATTGAAAAACTGTTTGTCGATGCTTATGAGCAGATGAGTCAAAGTGAAAGGGATGCACTCTTTCGCAGCCTAGGTATCGACTATCAAGAAATCCCTGTTGGTGCATCCAGCATGCTACTCATTCAACTGCTTTTAAAAAAATACGGGGGATTTGCCGTCTATAAATATTCCATCATCGTCGCACATTGGATTAGCAAGGCCATTATTGGTAAAGGACTTCCTTTTGCTGCAAGCCCAATCATAGCCAGAGCCGTGTCGTCATTCTTAGGTCCTGTGGGATGGACGGCTAGTGGGCTCTGGGCTGCTACGGCTCTCGCAGGTCCCGCTTACCGCAAAACGATTCCTGCTGTTGTTCACATCGCCGCGTTAAGACAACTTGTCCTGAACAGAATTAATATTGGCCTTGCTAATCCAATGTGCGACGATGATGGAATATTTATAGACGGCAAATCCCCCGTATTTTTTTAAAAG
>JBCAXU010000118.1:0-11999 GCA_038533895.1 Pseudomonadota bacterium
TGCAGAGAGTCCACCGCCTAGCAGGTTGATGCCTTTGCGATCTGATAACTTGCCACTGTTGATGATTCGAGTGGTTGCTTTCTGTCGTAGTCTATCCACCTCTAAGGTCTCAAGTTGGATACGACCGTCGTCGAGCAAGAGAATGTTTCCTGGCTCTAGATCTTGAATCAGTTGCGGGTAATCAAGCCCTACCGCTTGCTGGGTACCAGCATTGGCCCCAAGTTGAGCATCAAGATAAAACATATCATCTTGGTTTAGCTCGACCGATCCTCGTTCAAACCCTGAGATTCGAATTTTTGGACCTTGTAAGTCGACCAAAATACCGACATGCTTGCCTAGTTGCTTTGCAATAGTTCGTACTTTGAGAGCGGTGGCGACGTGATCTCGTTGATTTCCGTGGGAGAAGTTTAGCCTGACTACGTTAACGCCGGCTCGAATCATCTCAGCTAGAGTGTCTGAGTCTTGACTAGCGGGGCCAAGAGTCGCGACGATTTTGGTTTTGTTCATAAGTTTACCTGTAACGACACAAAAAATGGGAGAGAAAATGAGGAGTCAAATTAGACCCCTCAGTCAGTGTCATTAATTCGCCGTGCTAGGTTTCAACTCACCTTGCTCTTCATCGATATCAACGACTTTCTTCGCGTTCCATACGGTCAGCGCTAATAACAGAGAAACGACACTTGCAGCCAGCCAGAAGTATTGGGCTTGTGAGAAATCGTAATGCGTCACACCATCGACTTCAGTAATTTTGATCAGCGATGCGGACGCGACCTCTTGAGCTGACGCTGCCATGTAGGAGAAAAGGCCGATAAATCCTTTTACTGCACCTACCGCATTTTTAGGCATAAGGTCACAAGCTGTAAGACCTGCAAGGAATACAACCAGACCGCCGATTGCAAAACCGATTAAGCCAAGTGCCACAGCATCGATGATGCGGTTGTCTGGTCCAAAGAACATCAAACACATGCCAGCAATGTTGGCAATACCATATAGTAGGGTAGGAATGTGACGGTTTGCGTTGAACAACTTGTCAGACACAATGCCAGACAATATCGCGCCTGCGAGTCCAGCAATTGGGTAAGTCGACATGGCGAAACCAGCATCAATCAGCGAGTAACCTTTGGCTTCTTGGAGATAGAGGACCGCCCAAGACGACATGGCGTAGCGCGAAATGTACATGGCGGCACATGCTGCTGCGATAAGCCAGACGACCGGTTGTTTTAGCACGAATAATTGTGCACGACGTGTCTCTTTAGGGTCATTTTTCTTTTTGATTTCAGGCTCTTCATCAAAGGCTGTGGCAGCGTCTGGAAGGCCGTATGTTTGAGGACGATCTTTCAGCGCAAAGAACATACAGAGCGCTGCCGCTATAGCTGCAATACCCGCACCGATAAACCCAGCGCGCCAGCCCAAGTAGCTGACAAGAGTCGCTGTTAGTATCCATGTAATACCTTCACCGATATTGCGAGATCCCCCCCAAACAGAGTATCGGCTGCCGCGCTGCTTCGGTGAGAACCATTGAAATAATGAAACACATGAAGGTGCCGATCCGACAGACTGGAACCAGCCATTTAATCCCCATAGCAGGACAAAGAATAAGCCCGCGGTGTTGAGACCCATAAAAATCGCTGTTGCCCCTGATAGCAGTAGCGAGAACGACATAAAGCGGCCAATGTTGGCATAGTCAGAAAGAAAGCCGTTCGAAAATTTACCTATCGCATAAGTAAAGAAGAAAGCCGAGCCCATGATACCCAGTTCTTCAATGGTCACGATACCCGCATCTAGCATGGGCTTTTTAACCACACCCAAACTCATACGAACAACATAAAATACGGCATAGCCAAATACTAAGCCTAAAAAGACTTGCCATTGGTAGCGTTTGAATCGCGCTTGCATGGCTCCCTTATTCTCGTCGGACAACGGGAGGTCCGGGCGAGTTTTGAAGAAATTAAACATAATGTTTACTCCGAATAAGTGACGAAAATGAATGTGTCGGGAGTATCATGGTCGGTTGGATATTGGGCTTCAAAAGGCTGTTTTTGAGACAGAAGTGACTCAATCGAGTGTAACTCAAGGGTTAAAAATGACACTTGCGACCATGCGTATCAGCAATAAATTGATAAAATTATGCATAACGGGGATCAAGTATTGCGTCAGCTTTGACCCAATCTGCACAAACGCTTTTTTGGCGCTTGTTTGTAGATTTTGAAATGACGCACACTTTTAAGGGACTTTTTAACGTGGTTAAGGGGAAAGTTAACTTCGTGAGAGCGATAATCTGTTGGGTACTGTTGAGTTTGTACGCTGCTAGCATTCATGCAAATCAGGAGCAGTTGGTCATTCTGACAACGTTTTCGAGCGAGCCGATTTCTGAGCTGACAGAAGAGTATAAACATCGATATCCTGACGTCGATATTAAGCTCATGCATCGACGTACTCAGTCAGCGATTCAATTGCTCAATAAGAGCTTCATTAAAGATGTGAACGTTGATGTCGTGCTGAGCTCTTCACCATTTATGATGCAAGAGTTACACAAGCGAGGACAATTAGCGCGGGTAACCTTTGCCAATGAACTGCCAAATTGGCTAGCCCCTTTCGTGCTGCCTAATAAGCGGTATGTGACTAGCATTGGTTATTCTGGCGCGGGATTGGTGTGGAACAACGACTATTTGGCCGCCAACGGACTTAATAGACCGCAACGCTTTTCAGATCTCACTAGTTTTGAATATTTTGGTCATCTCACAATGAGCACCCCCAGTCGCTCTGGCACTACTCAGATGATGGTCGAAAGCCTTCTTACTCGATACGGTTGGGATAAGGGCTGGCAAATTCTGCTGAATGTGGCTGCCAATCTAGGTACTGTGTCATCGCGCAGTTTTTCCGTGAGTGATCATGTTGCCAAAGGGCAATTCGGCATTGGCCCTACTATCGACAGTTATGCACTGGTACTTAAAGATCAGTTCGATCATGTTGATTTCATTTATGATCAAGATTTTACTCTAATGCCTACGTACATAGGTGTACTTAGGCCGTCAGAAAAGAACCTAGTGACGAGGCAGTTTGTTGAGTTATTACTTTCCCAGCAAGTACAGTCGACCATGTTAACCAGCAGTATCTCAAAGCACGCAATCACTGACGCATCACTCTATAGCGAAGCGATACCTCACTTAGCTATCGAGAAGATGATGGCACGAGAAAAGCTGGTTAACTTAATCTTTGATGAGATGGTGACAAAGCGACTTCCAGAGCTACAGGACGTTTGGTTTAGCTTGATGATGTTGGCGCAAAATGCAGAGCGCACTCAAGCATTGGACGATCTAATAGTCGAACTAAAAGAGCAACTGTTTCTTGTGCCTACTTCAGAACAGAGCCTCGAGGACTATGCGATCAAAATCGCTAAAGAAATGAACCATGATGGAATGGATTATGGTACGGAGCGGGCGATGCTAGCTGAGTTTGGTTATAACTTAGGCATTCAGTTCGATGAAAACTTGACTCAACTAACCAACAAAATCAATCGCTTGCAACAAGAGTACAGCCAATGAAAAAATGGAGTACCATTGGCGCCAAGTTAATACTGGCTTTTACCGGCACCACAGTGCTGTTAACGGTTGTGAGTGCAGTGGCTTGGTTGACTTGGAATCGACTTGATGACCAAGTCAACGAATTACTTGAACAAAGCGTGCCTAAATACAACACCAGTTACTTACTCGAGAGTCGAAGTAGTCAAATTCGTTATCAAGTACAATTGCTGCCAACCATTTCCAATAAGGTCGAACTCAACCATCAAGTAGTTGCATTATCGACCTTAATTGAGTCGGTTAAACAGACGTTGAATGTTCATACTCAGGATGGATTAACGAGCCAGATCAATAGCGAGCTTTTACAACACTACCTCCACCTGGAACAGACTTTACGCAATTACAGTGATTTAGTTTTAGGTCGCGTAGAGCAAACACGTCAAATCAACAAGCTCAATGAGCAAATTCGTTGGCTTCATCAAGACATTCGCTCTGAACTCACGCCCATACGGCAGGAGTTACATTGGCTCATTGAGCGTGATGACAACGAAGAGAGGCGAAGTCTCGCACTTGAGCAGCTGAGAACCATTCAACAGGTGTTGGATTTGGAATCCAGTGTGTTTTCAATGGTCAGTGATGTGATGGAAGCGCAGCAATTGGGTCAAGTTCATAACGCGGTCAAGGTGATTCAATTCAAGCTGGAAGAGTTGCAAGGGCATAGCCAAGTTTTAGCTAAGTTGCCCTCATCTATCGCCTATCAGCAGTTGTTAGAAGAGCTGACAACCTTGCTCGCACCTCAAGGAAAATTTTACCTACAGATCCTAGATAAAGTCTCTCTGAACCAAAGAATTAACACGTTGAATCAACAAATTGATGGCCAACTTGAGGATGTTCATCAACATATTGGCCGCATTGTAATGGAAGCAGACGAGAGTTTCGTTGATGTGAAGAAGCAGACCGCGAGTCTGGTTTCCTATGGTAATCACGTCCTGCTAGTCTGTTTTAGTGTGTCAATTCTTATGTCGATTTTTTTAACGTACTATTTTATTAATCGTCGTATTGTGGCGCGTTTGACCGCGCTGAGCACCAGTATTGATGCAATAACTCGAGGTGATTTGAGCCATCCCATTCAAGTCGATGGCCAAGACGAGATTGGTCGATTGAGTGAAAAATTGATTGAGTATGGTGAGAGTGTCAAAGAGATCCAACGCACTAATGCGATGAGCTTGATCAATAACACATCAGCGAGTTTGCTGACGTGTGACTTGCAAGGGAATGTGGAGTCTCAGAATTTAAGCGCTAGACGCTTGCTGTCGACTCAAGGGTGCGCTGAACGTAAACCCATCTGGGAACTGCTTAGTAACGACAATCAGTTGATGCTGGCGCGAATGTTTAGTCGGGAGGGGCCTTTGCTGACCCGCGGCCGAGATTCAATTACTTTAAGCATTGAAGCTAAAGAGCCGTGCTACTTACACTTTGATTTTCATCAGTTCTCTCATGGACAACTGAATAAAGTGATTGTGACTATCACTAATGTCACTCAGCAAGAGTTAACAGCCCGTCAGCTAGAAAAGCTAGTAGATGAGAAAACACGCGATTTGGTCGAAAACAATCGTCAACTATGTGCAGAGATTGGTGAACGAGAGCGTGCCGAGCGCCACTTAAAGCAGACTCAAGGCGAGTTGATTCAAGCGGCCAAGATGGCCGTCGTTGGGCAAACCATGACAAGTCTTGCACACGAGCTCAACCAACCGCTTAATGCCATGTCGACTTATTTGTACAGCGCTAAGTTATCGAGTGAACAACAAAACTTACCAGCAGTTATGAAAGCACTAGGGCAGGTGGAATCATTGGCTCAGCGCATGACGAAAGTGATCACTAGCTTGCGCAGCTTTGCCAAAAAGTCTGACGCAGATCTACCCGCTGAGTCCTTGCGCTTAAACGATGTGGTAGATCAAGCCATGACGATAGTGAACACCAAAGCGAAGCGGCAGGGCATCGTGCTCGACAATCGAATTCCTCATACTCTGAGCGTTTCCTTTAGCAAGCTAGCGTTAGAGCAAGTGTTGATCAATCTGCTGGTGAACAGTTGCGATGCTGTGAGTGAAGCCAATCCCACTCAACGCGTAGTGCGCTTGTGTTACCTCCATACTGCCAGCCACTACCATGTAATAGCGATAGAAGACAGCGGGGACGGGTTTGATGCAGACATAGTGGCGAAACTGTTTACCCCTTTCACTACCACCAAGGAGGTGGGGCTAGGTCTAGGGCTGACCATCAGCCAATCATTAATCGAGAAGTATTCAGGACATATTTATCTCGCGTCCAACCTTGAACGCGGTGCCATGGTTTTGTTGGAGCTGCCATATGAATAACCCTCACTACAGTGTACTTTTGGTTGATGACGATCAAGACGTATTAGATTCCTACATGCATCTGATGTCGCTTGCTAATCTCAGCGCTAAACCGATTTCTGACCCAACCCAAGTCAACGGGTTACTTGCTCCGGACTGGCCAGGTGTAATCTTACTTGATATGTACATGCCACAGATGCATGGTTTAGAGTTACTTAAGCGGATCAAGCAGTTTGATGAGCGGATTCCGGTGATTGTCATTACCGGACATGGCGATATTCCGATGGCGGTCGAGGCCGTGAAAACAGGCGCGTGTGAGTTTATTGAAAAGCCGATCAATCCTGCTGAGTTGCTAGCGTTAGTCAAAGAGCAGCTCAGTTTTCGCAAGATGTTTATTGAACAAAAACATGCTCTGGCTAATAGTATTGACCGGAGTTTGATCGGAGCATCTGCCCAGTCCGAGCACATCCGCCACTGCTTGTCTCAATTTTCGTTATTAAAAAACAACGTCGTTGTTTGGGGTGAAACGGGAACAGGGCGCCATTTGGTCGCAGACTTGATCGTGGAACTGGCAGGGAATCAGGAGTCATCGGTATGCCGAGTTGCCACCGAAGCATGCAATGATGTGACAGCATTACAAGAGTTGTTAGCAATGCGCCAGTACACGGTTTGGCAGCTAGAAAATCTAGAATCTATCAGTGAGGCGTGTCAGCGAACACTGGCCCAGGCGATTATAGAGCGTGAGCGCAACAACCAACCGCTTCAAGTGATAGCAGTACTCAATCAAGAGCCAGAACGTCTAATCGCTGAACAGCAGTTGGTCCCAGAGCTTTACTACTTGCTCAATCAGGGTGTGATTGAAGTCCCTTCTTTGCGCGCGCGTCCTGACGATGTCGCTGTATTGTTTCATCATTTTCTTAAACAGAGTTGCGTAAAGCTGGGCAAAAGCATTCCTAAAGTTGACGCGAGCTACTTGGCTATCTTACGTGCCCACCAATGGCCAGGAAATGTTCGGGAGTTACGCAATGTGGCTGAGCTATTTGCGGTTGGTATTGTCAAGTTAACCGGGAAAGAAAAGTTGTACACTCAAGAAGAAACGCAGTTACCACTCGATGAACTGGTGGATGATTATGAGAAAGGAGTGATTGAAGATGCGTTGTTTCTTCACTCAGGTCGTGTAAGTGATGCCGCGAGCTACCTGCAAGTACCAAGAAAAAAACTTTATTTGAGGATGAAAAAGCACGCGATCGATAAACAGTCTTACAAAAAACGTTAGCCTAAAAGATGACCCCCAGCGAAGTGGGGGTCATGAACTAATACCAGTCATCTTCCGGGAAGAGCTTACCTTCAGGTGCATATGGATCATCATCAAAAGGATGCTCAGATTTGTTGCGTAAGCTTTCCAGTTGATGCTCTAGCATGGTGACGGTATCGTAATCACCCTCGGAACAGGCGACGTAAATCTGTTGTTCCAGTGCTCTAATGCTATCGTTAATACCCATAGTGACCTCCATTTGCGTTACTAGCGCAGTTGAACGGTTTTACCTATTCTCAAATCTATTGTAGTCAAGCAAACCAAATTCGATAGGTTGATTCTCTTGATACCACTGATGCACCTTGTCGCTAAATGGCCAGAACTTGTCTGAGCTTCGACGAATCGCGAACGTATCCAATAACTTAATGTAATCGTCTTCGCTTTGTATGGTGCGCAACATGGTAACCAATTGAGGAATCTGTTGCTCTTTGAGTGATAAATACGCAGCGGGATAGCTACCGATCACTCCACGGACAAGGGTTAAGTCATCATTATCTGGATCGCGGTTACTCTCTTCGTCGAACAGGCTAGAGATATTGGTGTGAGCATTATTGTGTAATAGGGTAAACAACTGCTCGTCACCTTGCTGCGATTCAATTATCAACATCATGATTTGTGGTAAAGAAGTAAGACCTCGACCTTTAATGTTATCGATTGAGCGCAGCAATGCCTCGTTTTCTGGGCTAAAGCCTGTTTTTTCAATCGCATAGCGCTGGTTCAACACTGGAGCAAGCTGAGTTTTGAGAATGTCATACAACTCGGCTTTGGGATCATCGGTTTGATAAGGCACTTGTGTCGGTTGGTCGAAAGGCTCAACGTTGCGTAGCAGGAAGTTACTCAACTGAGGGCTTTGATCTTGATACCAGCTAGAGTGTTCTTGATGGCGCATATCTCTCGGCAATAACGCGATAAAGTTACTTTCTCCTTCTAAGCGCAAGAAATCCATAAACATTCTTGTCATTAGCTGATGGCCGAAGTTGCCGTAGACATCAAAACCTGCCACCAACAAGTAGTGAATTCGCTCAATCAGCGCATAATCGAGAATCCAAGCGGTTTTTGGAGCATCACCCACAAGGCCTTGCACCACCGATGCACTGTCGAAATGCCTAAACACAGTCAGAGCCGCATTCGGGTTAGTGCCGTCGCCGGTCCAAATAATATCGGTAGTGAGGTACTTTCCGTTTTCAAACCAGCCATTAATAAACTCAGATTTGGCCTCAAGATAACGAGCTTGCTGACGTGAGTAAGAGACCCAGTGAGTGACCGGTAAGGTGTTACTCTCTAGTTCACTCGGGAGTTTCAAGTTTTCAGCTTGTGAACGGTAAAACTCGTTAACTTCTGGGATGTCGGATTTTTCTGGATCGAGAAAGAACACCCAAAATCTATCGTTGATAACATTAAGCGCTAATTGGCCGCGACAGACCGGACCTTTGATATAGGCATTAATGGTATTTTGAGCGTTATCGAGCATAAATTTGAACCGCGCTTTCACCGGCAAATCGATAAATGCGGTCATCGGATTGGCGGCGACATCCGGCTGGTAACTCGGCAGAGTCGCGACCGTGTAGTCGGCGTCGATAAACCAGGCTTTCCAGTTAGTGATGCGCTCATGATTGAGAGCGAACGGCATATGGGTTTTATCAACGATGGTTGATTGGATTGGAATCAATCGATAGTAGACGCGTTCTACACCCGGGTCGTCATACGGGCGACGTGTAGCAATACGCTGTACGGGTTGCCCTGGCGGGGTGGCTGAGCGCACCAAGCGGAAGAAACGCGGTGTGGCTTCGTTGAGGTCTGAAAAGTACAGGTGAGACAAAAACAGATGCTCATAGATGTAGCGCGCGGTTAACTGCACTTTACGCGGACTTTTATTAAGCAAGGTTTCGTATTGATAAACCAGCTCTGCTTGTTCTGCCGTAAGCGCGATAGGCTGGTTCATCTTGGCGCCATTTTTAAGCCAAGTAATCAAGGTCGAGTATTCGTTGCTTGAGAGGTTTGGCATCCCGTAAGGCATGCCCCAAGTAGGGTAATCTTGTAAGTATTGATCGTACTCTTCAATCGTTGGACACACTTGGCTGCGGTCGATGGCAAAGTCGAAGCCCTCTAATTGTGTTTGTTCTGGTAGCGGGTGTGCTTCTTTTTGCTGCAACATACGAGCAATTAAGCCAGCTTCTAGGTTGGCGGTTGGGTTTTGTGCACGCTCATTAAGCACGGGATGAAAGTCAAAGTCACGCCACTGCTGAGTAGTTTGCGCATCCTCGAAGAGACGGTGAGGTGTAGCGGCTGTCAGGCGTGTTCCCTCGTAAACCAACTCTTTGCTGGCGCCTCGGTCTATGCCTTGGGTTGATGAAAGCTTAAGCTGACAAGGCGCGTCGTAACAGGCGTGACAAACCACACAGCGGTTATCAATAATCGGCTTTACTTGGTCTAGGAAAAAGTCGCTGTCATAGCTTGCAGGCTCACTGTCACGCTGCTGGACTGTAGCGATGCCAAACAGCTGGTCGTAGTTCAATCCTGCATAAGTGGCACAACCAGCGAAAGTCGTGACTAAAGCCAACATCAAAAAGGTTCTAAAATTCATACGCCTAGTTTCATTCTGCACACAATGGGCTAATTGCAGCAGAAGGTGCGAGGATGATCAAATAAAACCTTGTTAAAAAAAAGACAGCCTTGCCCTTTGGCTGCTGCTTACTCTGATGTTAATGATTGACGTAGGCGACGGAAAAAGGAATGTTGAGCTGTTTGAACTGCGCAAACCAGCGCCACTGGTTATCCTGAACCTTATCGCCAGGGCCTTTTACTTCGAGCCAGTGATATTGGCCATCTTGGAACAATATCAGGTCTGGCATTCCGCTACGAAACAGTTTGATGTCGCTTAGTAATACTTTAAATAGGGCGAGGAGATCGCTTATCGGTATGTGTTGCTCACACTGTTCGAGCAGATCAAGATCAAACAATCCCCAGTGGATGAAAGGGTTGTTGATGCCTTGTTTTTCGCCATAGGTTTGTTTGAGTTGTGCATAACCATGCCGAGCAAGATCAGTTTCTATTTGCTGCAGCAGTGTTTGGCGCTTAGAGCAAAAATCCGCATGATAGAGGTCGAGCGGGCGATATTGATAACGATTAAGAAATGCGCCTTCGACTGGGGCGAAAATTGCCTGCCAATAGGCAAGGCCAAACAGTCCATTGAGTAATAGATTTTCGAGATAGTAGACTTGATAGCCAAGCGATTCAAAATGGCTTTTCACCGCCAGTTCAACCCGCTGTTGAGTTAAATCCAGCTCTAGATGCTGTGTCGCAACTTGTGGTTTCTGCGCTCTGGGTACGCGAATACCTAGCTTACGCCGCAGACGCTGCTCGAGCTTGGCAGCGACTTCTTGCTCGGCCAGATCGTGTGGCTGAGTTGTCATTTGTGTGACAACGTCACTCATTGAGTCCAGCTCATCAAGTGCATCGTAGATGCGTGCTTGGCGTTCACGCGAAGGCGGAAGCCTTGTCTGCTCAAACCAATACAAACTTTGTTCATAGCATTTCAATCGCTCGAGATCGCGGGCCATATCGTTGATCAAGTGTTGTCGCTTGCGCTCGACATACGGGTGCTCAACATCGGCAGGCATTTGGCCAAGCAGAGTATAGAGCGACTGAGCATCTTTACGGTCACTCTCTAGGTACAAGCTTTGCAGTTCAGACAGTTGTAACAGCTGGTCGACCTGCTCTCGATCAGCAAAGAAGCGCCGAGCCTGACTGAGTTGATATCGCTCAAATTGATGCAGTCCAAGTTCGTCTAACACAAACTGGCTGAGGTCTTGATGAGTGTTGGCGAAAAACAGTGCCAGCAGCAGGTTGATGACATGCGGGTGGAGCAGCTCTATCACATCGAACGGCAATCGGTCGAAGTCAGCAAAATCGGTGTTTGGTAACTGTTCAATTAGCTGCTCTTTGCGCCTCGATTTATGGTTAAGTTCAAACAGTGTCAGCAACTCTGGTTTGGTCAAAAGCTGCTGTGCCAGCAGGTGTATGCTGATAGTCGGATTGAGGGCGACCATCTCCGCCTGTTTCAATTGTTCAAGCGCCGCTGATAGTTGAGGGATTTCTTTATACTGAAGCTTGTCTGAGCGAAACCAGTGACCTTTGCGCGAGAGTAAACGTACCAACAGGCATTGTGCGGCGTGATTGAGTCCATTAAAACGCTTTAGCCAATCTTGCTCGTCGCTAGAGAGCAAATCGGCATACCATTCTTCGGCGTGGTTGGTGAGCTTTTTAAAGTTGTTTAGATAGTAATTGGCGGCGAGTACGATTGGCTCAGACATAGTCACTAGATACAAAAAAGGCCCAACCTTAAGGTTAAGCCTTTATAGCATTAAATCAACAGATTAAGCATGCTTTAGCTGAGCAATCTTCGCCTCTGTCATTGGTTTGGTGATGAAGGCAAGCACAATACAAACCGCCATCATCGCTGCCGAGATCGTGTAAGCAAGACCGTAGCCGTCACCGTTAGTCATTGAGAAACCAACCACAGCAGCACCGATTGCACCACCGATACCCCATGCTGTGTATAGCACGCCGTAGTTAGTGCCGTAGTTCTTCAGACCGTAGAATTCAGCCGTTAGAGTAGGGAACACCGCTAGAAGCGTACCGTAACCAACCGCTGCGATTGCAGTACCGATGATCAGCGTAAATTCAGATTTGAACGTTGCAAACAGAACCATGTTGATGCCCTGTAGAACGAAGGCTAGAAGAAGTGTACGAACGCCACCGATCTTGTCTGCAAGCATACCCGCTGCTACACGACCGCCTGAGTTAAAT
>JBCAXU010000119.1:0-11275 GCA_038533895.1 Pseudomonadota bacterium
CACGTCCGTAAATGCCTTTGATTACCAAACCTTTGAAGATAACTTGGTTCCAATCGATACCCATGTCTGATGGTGGAATACCTAGTAGCGCAATACGACCACCGTGGTTCATTGTCTGCAGCATTGAGTTGAATGCTGAAGGTACGCCAGACATCTCAAGACCCACATCGAAGCCTTCCGTCATGCCAAGCTCAGCCATCACGTCTTCAAGCTTCTGCTCAGCAACATTGACTGCGCGAGTCACGCCCATTTTGCGAGCCAGGTCTAGTCGGTATTCGTTAACGTCAGTAATCACGACGTGACGCGCGCCAACGTGTTTCGCCACTGCCGCGGCCATAATACCGATAGGACCAGCACCTGTGATCAGGACATCTTCACCGACTAGGTCGAACGATAGCGCTGTGTGTACCGCGTTACCGAACGGGTCAAAGATGGAGGCGAGATCGTCAGAAATCCCCTCTGGGATCTTAAAGGCGTTGAAGGCTGGAATCACTAGGTATTCGGCAAATGCCCCTTCACGGTTGACACCCACGCCGACAGTGTTGCGACACAAGTGAGTACGGCCGCCACGACAGTTACGGCAGTGGCCACAGGTGATGTGCCCTTCGCCTGACACGCGGTCACCGATCTCGAAACCACGCACTTCTTGACCAATACCGACGACTTCACCCACATACTCATGGCCGACAACCATAGGTACAGGAATGGTCTTTTGCGACCACTCATCCCAGTTGTAGATATGAACGTCAGTACCACAGATCGCGGTTTTCTTAATTTTGATCAGGATGTCGTTGTGACCAAGCTCAGGCTTGTCGACTTCAGTCATCCAAATGCCTTCTTCAGACTTCAATTTTGAGAGTGCTTTGATTTTCATTACTTAATGATCTCCATGTCACGACCCACTTCGATAAAGGCATCGATAGCGCGATCGAGTTGCTCGCGAGAGTGTGCCGCTGACATTTGGGTACGAATACGAGCCTGACCTTTTGGTACCACAGGGAAAGAGAAGCCGATAACGTAGATGCCTTTTTCCAGCGCGCGCTCAGCAAACTCAGCCGCGACTTTTGCATCACCCAGCATGATTGGGATAATCGCGTGGTCAGCGCCACCCATAGTGAAGCCCGCCGCTTCCATACGTGTACGGAAATGTGCCGCGTTTTCCCATAGACGGTCGCGCAGGTCACCGCTCTCTTCAAGTAGGTCAAGAACGCGGATGGAAGCATTCACGATGGCTGGCGCAACTGAATTAGAAAATAGGTATGGACGCGAGCGTTGACGTAACCAGTCGATCACTTCTGCTTTACCAGATGTGTAACCACCAGAGGCACCGCCCATTGCTTTACCTAGCGTACCTGTGATGATGTCGATACGGTCGACAACATCGTGATATTCGTGTGTACCTGCACCTGTTTTGCCCATAAAGCCAACCGCGTGCGAGTCATCGACCATAGTCAACGCGCCGTACTTGTCAGCAAGGTCACAGATGGCAGGAAGATTAGCGACTACACCGTCCATTGAGAATACGCCATCCGTAACGATGAGAATATGGCGCGCACCCGCTTCTTTTGCAGCGATAAGTTGCTGCTCTAGCTCTTGCATGTTGTTGTTTGCGTAACGGAAACGCATCGCTTTACACAGACGCACACCGTCAATGATTGAAGCATGGTTCAGTGCATCAGAAATGATCGCATCTTCTTTGCCGAGAATGGTTTCAAACAGACCCGCGTTGGCATCAAAGCAAGAGGTGTAAAGGATGGTGTCTTCTTTGCCCAAGAACTTAGATAACTTTTGTTCGAGTTCTTTATGGATGTCTTGCGTACCACAGATAAAGCGCACCGATGCCATACCAAAGCCGTGCACATCCATGCCCTCTTTACCAGCCTCGATTAGATCGGGATGATTCGCGAGGCCTAGATAGTTGTTGGCGCAGAAATTCAATACTTCTTCACCACTGGCGATTTTCACTGCCGCTTGCTGTTGAGAAGTGATAACACGCTCTGATTTGTAAAGACCTTCCGTCTTTACTTCTTCAATTTGTTGTTTGATTTGGTCGTAGAATGCAGAGGACATTTCCAATTCCTTGTTCGTTATTGTCGTCAGCTAAGCTGATGCATTGTCTTCAGCATAGCGGTTGAAGACAGAAATTTGGTTTGATAAGTGTAATCTAAGCTTAGAATTTTCATTATCCGTTCACTTGGAAAAACATTAGTGAATCTGAGGCACAAATAAAGGTGTTTAATGATGACGCTAAAGGACCCGCGGGGTAAACTAGCCCATCCCTACTGCAACCCGATGTAAGCTGATGAAAAACACCCAACTGATTGCCCTACTGCCAGATCTCGCCAGTTTTATCTTGGTCGTCGATGAAGGCAGCTTTACCGCTGCTGCTAAACAACTTAACGTCACCCCTTCGGCACTGAGTAAACTGGTGACAAGGTTGGAGGGCGCACTCTCGGTCAAGTTGTTTGAACGAACCACACGCAAATTGATCATTACTCGCGCCGGGCAACAGGTATACGATCAAGCTAGAGTGATGGTGAATGCCGCCAAACAAGCGGTTGAGATCTCAACTACGCAGCATCAAGCGTTGAGTGGCGCGCTAACCGTCGCGGCGCCAGAAGCTTTCTTAAACTCTGTGCTGCAGCCGCATGTGATGCCTTTCTTAAAGCAGTACCCTGATATTCAGCTCAAGCTTCGTGTCGCCGATGGCGAAATCGACTTAATCCGTGATGGCATTGATGTGGCGTTCAAGCTAACCGATAAGCCTGACGAGAATCTCGTATTAAAAGAAGTGAGCAAAACCAATCTGGTGCTGTGTGCCAGCCCGCAATACATTGATCAGCGAGGTATGCCCAGTCATCCGACGCAGTTGCTCGATCATGACTGCTTGTATCTGGCCGAAACCGACCGCGACCACATTTGGGATTTTTTCAAAGAAGATGAGTATCACTCGGTTTCAGTGAGTGGCCGATACGCAGTCAACCATTCGCAGATGCGGTTAACCGGGGTAAAAAACGCGCTGGGTATTGGAATCTTCCATGACTTCGTGATTGCTGATGCACTGAAAAAAGGCGAAGTGGTCCCGGTGTTGGCGGACTGGACAATCAAAAGTAACTATCACGGGGCGATCGCACTGCAATACGCACAGACCAAATACATGCCTGCAAGATTAAGAACGTTTATTGATTATATCAGCGAGAAGTTAGTAGGAGAGAGTCGAACTGGGCAGCATTGAACTGAACATGCGGCGGCGCACGGGGGATAGCGAGCTGAAAGCGTTCACTTAGAGCCAAAAAAGTGTACGCATCGAACTTCGCTAAAGTGGTTCTGCGTGCGTGTTGGGGTGTTGGAAAAGCATCTTGATGAAAGCAAGAGAAATGGCTGAAAGGACACGGTTTACTGTGTTGAGTCTGTGCCTTACCCTCTTCAATCTGAACCAGTTCGAAACCGTTAATGGTACAGAGCGTCGCCCAAACGCCAGCGCTGGCACCGTGGGCATTAATCACTGGCATCAGAGTCACAAGCACCCAGCTAAGGGCACTTGCAAACAACATGTTACGCTTGAAGTTAGACGCTCTGATCATGGTCGCTCTCAACGGTTAGAGCGACAATATATAATTTCTTGTTAACAAACTCAGTAAGTTAGAGTGAAAAATCCTGCTTTGATCATGGTTTTTCTGTTAACCAAAAATCTTGCTCCAGATACTTGGGTTACGCTTGTCATGGTACTCTTCACGTAACGCATCGACTTCTCTAAGCGCTTGTTTTGCCGCAGCCAAATCTCCAGCGTTGAGATTCGCATCCACTTTCGCCAATGCCACTGAGAGCTTATTGAACCCCTCTAAATAGAGATCTGTTTTCTCCGGTGGGTACTCTCCTTGCTTGGATTGCTCAACAAGCGAGGTAAGATTGGCGATGGCGATCTGCATCGGCTCGATTTGCTCGGCCTGAGCCGCTTGCTTGAACTCGACTTTCATCTGCTTCATTGTCGCTTTTAGGTCAAAGTCTGCTGCGTACGCCTGGGCAGATAAAGCGATGGCAAAAATGGGAAGTAACTTTTTCATTGTTGTTATTCTGTCTAAGTGGTCCGAAGCGACAAGTTTACTTGAAGCGTAAAGCGATAATAAATCGATTTTTGTATCAAGTTATAAATCTTGATAGTCGCTGATCGTATCTCGGCCACGCAGCGCCAAAAAATCCAAAAATTGCTTGGCTGAATGGGTAATGACTTGACCACTTTCTACCCCGACCTCATCAAGCAATAGTGACACTAAGTTCAGGTTGCCAACATCTGCACAAAAATGTGCATCACTGCCGGTGGTAAAGAACACACCGATTTGCTTCCCCAGCTCCGCTATCTGGTAACACCTCTCGACACTCCCCACGCGACTGTTGCCTTTTAAGGTAGTGTTGTTGATTTCAATCGCGACATTGTACTGTTTCGCGCATTGCAGCACAGGCTCAAAATCGAAATCGAAGTTGGGATTGCCAAGATGACCGAGCGCATCCACATTACCACTCTTAATCGTATTGATTAATGCTTGGGTATGGGTTTGCTTATCACTTGGGATAAATACTGGCTCGTGGAAACTGCCAATCACCCAGTCCAAGCTTTTATAGGAGCTCGGATGGACATCTATGTCGCCAGCAACATTGAGAATGTTCGCTTCAACGCCTCGAATCACCGCGATTTCGTCAATAAACCGAGGTAACACACGTTGATTGGAAAAAAACCAGTAGTGCGGCGCACCAGGCATAGACTCGGCATGATCCGTGGTACAAAACATGGTGAGGCCATTTTGTTTGGCGCTGCGCGCATTTTCAATCAAGGTGCTATATGCATGACCACTGGCATAAGTGTGCGTATGAGTATCAACGACTAGTTTCATTTTCTACCACATTATCTAACTTGGAAGCGCTATGTTAACAGTCTTGCTCGGAAAGTGCCTTAATCAATGGCAGCGCCTGCTCCCAACCACGGTTAAACATAGCGACAAAATCTGGATGCGTCTCTATGGTTACGGTCAGCAACACGGATTCGTTCGTTTGCTGGATATGATAACACTCTTTGCTACCGATCCATTTTGTAGCCGAATCGCTATCGAGCTGCTGCACCCTGTCGGGGCTAAACACCGCAACGTGGTGATATTCGAGACGCTTGTTCGGCTCAATCACGTCAATAACGGCCCGAGTACCACCGGTATCAGGGTCAAAGAATAAGATTTGCTCGCCTTGTGCCCAATGGCCTGAAAACTGTGATTTGGGAGAAAATGCGCTCGCCCACTGACCATACAACTCTGGGCTGATCAATGTTTCCCAAACGGTTTCTGCTGTGGCATCCACTTCGATTTGATAGGTCAAACTCAACATAAATATCCCTTTTTGGTGGTTCTTATTGGTTATAGACCAATTTGCGGCCTTTTCATGCATTCACTACAGTAAAACAACGAGATAACAGAAATATGGCTGACTTTTTTTGCAGGTTGGCGAGTTTGTTCGATACTTAAGAGGTGTTCACTTTGTGGTGTTTTTATGAGAAAGCAACGCTATTCGCTTAGTATGCATATCACAACGCTGTTTTTAGTCCTCACCTCCTTGGTGGGGATTGTGCTTATTGCCATAAGCTATCAACATGCGCAGCAACTGTTAACCAGCAGCGCAAAAGAGTTGAGTCGGGAAAATAGCCGTAAGTTGGAATCGACGTTCCAAGTGAGAGCGGGGCCGATTTTTACTACCTTAGACTTTATGGCGCTAAGTGATAGCATAAAGAACTTTGCTTCTCCCTCTAATCAGCCTAGATTTTGGCGCTCTCTGCAGCTTATTTTTGAACGTAATCCGGGTGTGGTCGCTCTGTTTTACGTCAATGAGCAAGGCGACTTTACCATTGCAAGAGAGCTTCGCAGCAGTCGGGACTACACCGAATTCGACGCGCCATTATCAGCCTCAATTATGGTCAATGTCGCACTCCATAGTGGCAGCAACGAATTCTATTTTTTAGACAAAGACTTAGAACAGGTCGGCTATCGCAATAGCAACGACAATACGTTTGATCCTCGCAACCGCGATTGGTATCAAAACGCCGCAGCAGATGGGCTTATCCGGCTGTCTGAGCCTTATGCCTTTTACTTTTTAAAGACAACCGGAGTGACCCTGTCTAGACGTTCAGCCGACGGCAAAAGCGTGGTTGGCGCCGATTTTACCCTCTCATCACTTTCAGAGCAGCTTAGTCAAATGGGTTACTCTCCCAACACCCAACTGATGCTATTTGACGACAAATTTGAGGTACTTGGCCACCATAATACCGGACTCGACGACGATCAGTTAACCCAGCCACATATATCTAAGACTGTGTTCGCGTCAGTGCTTAACCGTCTTTCTAGCCAAATCCTGTATGAGACACCTGAATACCAACAGCAGCGATGGTCGGTGACCCTCACGCCAGTTCAGCTCAACAGCACTACGAGACTGTTATTAGCCGAAGCCACGCCACAAGACGATCTCCTCAGGCCACTACTCTCACTACGTGACAAGCAGGTCATGGTCGCCATGGTGTTATTGTCCCTGAGTTTCGTTGTGGTTTGGTTTGTGGCCAAAAGGCTGGCTCAGCCGTTGCAAGCTCTGGTGCATCAAACCGACAATATTGCTCGTTTTGATTTCAAGAAAACGCGCTATTCACGAAGCATGATAAAAGAGGTGGCTAACCTCACTAAGTCGATTGAGCTGATGGAACATACTCTGTTCGACCTGCTCAGGCTGCTACGTGAAACTGCTAGCAATCAGGACTTCTCGGTGCTGGCAAAAACCATCGCTCATCAAAGCTTTCTAGTCACTCGCGCAGAAACCATAGTGCTGTTTACCAAAGATGAAAAACAACACCTTTTAACGAGCGTCGCCAATCACGCCATAATACCGTTCAAAATCGACATCAATACCTTAGTCGACTCTATTCCTTGGGTAAGAACGGAGCTTAAGAAAGGCGAGATAGTTCACCTCAACCGTGACGATGTCGGACTAGCGAAGTTTCGCGAACAACTCTATAACTCAGATATTTACCTATTTCCGTTACACAACCGAGAAAAAGCCTTGGTCGGCGTGTTGTTACTTGGCTACGAGCGCGCCATTACCCCAGAGCAGTCAGACAAACACGCTTTCCTCAAAGAGCTACTGAGCTTTGGTGAAATTGCTAAAGAAAACATTGACCGCATTGAGCAACAAAAAGAGATGCTTAATGCCTTTGTTGAGCTGATCGCCTCGGCCATCGATACCAAATCGCCCTATACAGGGAGCCACTGCCAACGAGTACCTGAGCTCACGAAGATGTTAGTCACCGCTGCGGATAAAGATAAGCAGTATTTCCCAATATTTTCTATGTCGAAAGATCAATGGGAAGCTTTGCATCTTGCGTCTTGGTTGCATGACTGCGGCAAAGTCACCACACCAGAATATGTGATTGATAAAGCAACTAAACTCGAAACCATCTACGACAGAATCCACGAAATAAGAATGCGCTTTGAGCTTCTCAAGTCCCAAGCCGAAGTTGAGTATTGGCAAGGCATCGCCAGCGGCGGTGATGAAAGGCAGCTTAAGCAGGCATTGAACAACAAACACCAACAACTGGATGATGATTTTGCCTTCATTGGTCAATGTAACATTGGCAGCGAATCCATGAGCGATGAGGCGATTGAGAGATTGAAGCGTATCAGTGAACATACCTGGACACGCACACTCGATGACCAAATCGGCGTATCTTGGATTGAGAAGCAACGCGCAGGAGACAAAACACCACTGCCGGTGCAAGAGCCTCTGCTCAGTGACAAACCGGTCCACTTTGTAACTTGGCAACAAGACGCCAAGCCGCAAGATATTTGGCAAGAGGAGTTTGTGCTTACGCCAGGTGAGTTCAAATACAATCGCGGCGAACTGTACAACTTGTCAGTCACTCGCGGTACGCTAAACGATGAAGAGAGGTTCATTATCAATGACCATATCATTCAAACCATTATGATGCTGAACCACCTGCCCTACCCGCAACACCTAAAAGAAGTGCCAGAATATGCGTGTGGTCATCATGAGCGTATGGACGGTAAGGGCTATCCAAGAGGATTAAGCGAAGAGCAGTTATCCATCCCTGCCCGAGTCATGGCGATTGCCGATGTGTTTGAAGCACTGACATCCAGCGACCGTCCTTATAAGAAAGCAAAAACGCTCTCCGAATCGATCGACATCATGACCGATATGGCAATCAGCGGGCATATCGACCCGAAACTCTATTTGCTGTTTTTAGAGCAAGAGATAGATCAAACCTATGCCAAACGATTCTTAACCCCAGAGCAACAAGGCACGATTGACCGCGCTCTGCATATTCAACGGGTCAAGAGCTATATAAGAAGTCAGTTTTAAACCCATAGATAGACGGCTGAATTTAGAGTAAAAACGTAAATTTAGTCAGTTGGGCGAAAAATGAGGTGAATGTTGGAATATCAATACCTTAGCTAACAAATGTGTCATTATTTAATCGATTGCCCGCTCAAAGGTTGATGTATATCAAAGAGTCATAGACAATACCCTGCCGACTGAGGATTCAGCTCTCAATTTTTCACACCATTTTTTGTGATACGGAGAGGTTTGGCGTGTTTATTCTGTTTTGCCTATTAATACTATAGGCAAAGCCGATTTTATACTTTTAGGTGTCGTTGATACGGTTGGTGACCTATTGGTGCCAACTCATGAGGCACATGCTAACTACCTCGTTTTTAAGGGAAAGATGATGGTAATACCAGAAAACAGCAGCATCGTTATTTTTGGTGCTTCGGGAGACTTAACCTACCGCAAGTTAATCCCAGCTTTGTATCACCTCTACTCAAACAAACAGCTACCAGAGAACTTTGCCATTCTTGGTGTCAGCCGCACTGAATACAGCGATGAGTCTTACCGAGAAAAGCTTAAGCGCTCGCTGCAAGAGATGGAAAAAACCGAGCCGGCCACTCTTGATGCCTTTATTAATCATCTTCACTATCAAGCCATCAACACCTCTGACAGTGCCGACTACAGTAAGCTCTGCAACAGACTTGACCAGCTTTCTGATCAGTATCAGTTCGATCAGCGCAATACTTTGTTCTATCTTGCGACGCCACCAAGCCTTTACAGCGTTATTCCAGCCAGCCTTGCTGAACATGGCCTCAACAACGAAGAAGACGGTTGGAAACGACTGATCATCGAGAAGCCGTTTGGTTACGATTTGGCCTCTGCACAAAAACTCGATAAAGAGATTCATGAGCACTTCCAAGAGCACCAAATTTACCGTATCGACCATTACCTAGGAAAAGAAACGGTCCAGAACCTGCTAGTGTTTCGCTTCTCCAATGCGATGTTTGAGCCACTATGGAACCGCAACTTTATTGAGTATGTAGAGATCACTGGGGCGGAATTTTTAGGCGTTGAGGAACGTGGTGGCTATTACGACAACTCAGGCGCCGTACGTGATATGTTCCAAAACCACCTGCTGCAAGTGTTGGCGATGGTTGGGATGGAGCCACCTGCGCAAATCAACGCAGATTCGATGCGCGATGAAGTGGTCAAAGTGCTGCAATGTTTGAAACCGCTCGATCAAGACGACTTGCGCAACAACCTCGTGCTGGGTCAATACACTGAATCCGATGTTCGAGGCGAGTTCTTACCGAGTTATCGCAATGAACCGGGCGTGGCTGAAGATTCGCGCACTGAAACCTATGTCGGCCTTAAAGCGTACATCAACAACTGGCGCTGGAACGGTGTACCTTTTTACGTGCGTACCGGTAAACGCCTGCCAACGCGCGTGACCGAAGTGGTGATCCACTTTAAACAAACACCGCACCCAGTGTTTGGTCAAAATGCGCCTGAGAATAAGCTTATCATTCGTATTCAACCGGATGAAGGTATTCAGATGAGCTTTGGTCTCAAAGAGCCCGGCGCTGGCTTCAACGCAAAAGAGGTGAAAATGAACTTCCATTACGCTTCTTTGCACGAAACACAAATGTTAACCGCCTACGAACGCTTACTGCTTGATGCCCTTAACGGTGATGCGACCTTGTTCGCTCGCAGTGACGCAGTAGAAGCGTGTTGGCAATATGTACAACCGATTCTCGATTTCAAACAAGATCCACAAGCGCTGTTTGGCTACGCTTGCGGCACATGGGGACCAAAAGAGTCTGACGACCTATTGCGACGTGATAATCGTGCGTGGCGTTTCCCATGTAAGAACCTAACTGACACGGATTACTGTGAACTATGATCAACCACAAGATTTTTCAAACAGCTCAACACGTTGTAGAAAGCTTAGCCGATGATATGCAAGCGCTGAGTGAGCAAAATCGCCCTGTGCATATTTCTTTATCAGGGGGCAGCACGCCGAAAATGCTGTTCAAGCTGTTGGCACAAGCCCCTTATGCGCAAAATATTCAATGGCATAACCTACACTTCTGGTGGGGTGACGAGCGCTGTGTCGCGCCGGACGATGCAGAGAGCAATTACGGCGAAGCCAATGCGCTGCTGTTTAGTCAGGTCAATATCCCAACAGAGAACATCCACCGTATTCTGGGTGAGAACGAGCCTAAAGCCGAAGCCGAGCGCTTTGCCAAAGAGATGAGCGATGTGATTCCATGTGAGAATGGCACACCTGTTTTTGACTGGATTTTGCTTGGCGTAGGCGCTGATGGTCACACCGCTTCACTGTTCCCAGGTCAGACTAACTACGCAGACGAGAGTCTATCTCTGGTTGCGTCTCATCCTGAATCTGGTCAGCTTCGCGTGTCTAAAACCGCGAAAGTGCTCGAAGCAGCAAAACGAATCAGCTACCTAGTGTTAGGCGCAGGCAAAGTCGACATCGTACACGAGATCCATACTACTCCGGCAAGTGAGTTGCCTTACCCGGCAGCGAAGATCCAGTCTAAGACTGGTGAAACAGAGTGGTACTTAGATTCAGACGCAGCAGCAAAAATCGCGTAACGCGAGTGCGCAAATAATTAGATTGGAGAGAAATAATGAAAGGTGATATCGGTGTAATTGGCCTCGCAGTAATGGGTCAAAACCTTATCCTAAACATGAACGACCACGGCTTTAAAGTGGTTGCTCACAACCGTACTGCTGCTAAAGTAGACGAGTTCCTGGAAGGTCCAGCAAAAGGCACGAACATCATCGGTGCATACTCTCTAGAAGAACTAGTAGAGAAGCTAGAAACGCCGCGTAAAGTAATGTTGATGGTTCGCGCTGGTGACGTTGTAGACAAGTTCATCGAAGC
>JBCAXU010000120.1:0-11045 GCA_038533895.1 Pseudomonadota bacterium
GAGGCTGTCCATAGCGTCTTTTTTCACGAAGAAGTAACAGCCTCAATTAGATCATATTTTTACTTAGATTGGTATAACTCGCCAGGACGTGACTGGAACGTCGCCACCTCTATGGTGATCAATGGTGAAGCAGCGATGCAGATCATGGGTGACTGGGCTAAAGGTGAGTTTACTGCGGCAGGCAAAGTGCCAGGCAAAGACTACATCTGTGCACCTGCACCAGGTACGGACGGCCAGTTCACCTTTAACATCGATAGCTTTGCGTTCTTTGAGCTAAGCAATGCCGAGAATCAAAAAGCGCAGCAAGATCTCGCCCGCACTATCTTGACCAAAGACTTCCAAGAGGTGTTTAACCTCAACAAAGGCTCTATTCCAGTACGTTTAGATATGGATATGGCGAAGTTCGATCAGTGTGCACTTGACTCCATGGCGACCTTCAAAGCGAGTGCAACGTCGGGCGACCTAGTACCAAGTATGGCGCACGGCTTGTCGACTACCAGTTACGCGCAAGGCGCTATCTATGATGTGGTGACCAACTTCTTCAATGACAGCAATGCGGATCCAAAACAGGCAGCAGAGAAGCTGGCTAAAGCGGTAAAAGCAGCCATCTAATCGGCTATCAATAGTCACACCCCAAAGGGCGTACAGGCTTGTGGGGAGCCTGCACGCCCTTTCCTTTAAGGCCTAGTCACAATGATGATTAGGTTGTTAGACGTAAGGATTCGTTATGGAGCACGTTGCAAAACGGTACCAAAAAAAGTCGCAAGTTAAGCCAAGCTTAGCGGACAGACTCCAGCACTGGTTGCCAAAAATCGTTCTTGCCCCGACCGTTCTCGTTACTGTGGTCTGTATTTATGGCTACATCTTTTGGACGGCGGCGTTATCAATGACCAACTCCCGTTTTCTTCCGAGCTTTAATTTTGTCGGCTTTGCTCAGTATCAAAAGCTCATGGAAAACGACCGTTGGCTCACCTCAATTTCAAACCTCGGCATTTTCGGCCTGCTATTTATGATAGTGGCGATCGTGCTGGGCGTTGGGCTTGCCATTCTTCTTGACCAAAATATTCGCCAAGAAGGCGCAATTCGAACTATTTACCTCTACCCGATGGCACTGTCGTTCATCGTAACAGGTACGGCCTGGAAGTGGATTCTTAACCCTGGTTTAGGGATAGAGAAGCTGATGCAAGACTGGGGCTTTAGCCAATTTAAGTTTGATTGGCTGGTTAACTCAGATATGGCGGTGTACACCTTAGTGATCGCTGCGGTCTGGCAGTCTTCAGGGTTTGTGATGGCGATGTTCTTGGCCGGTCTGCGTGGCATTGATTCATCGATCATCAAGGCGGCACAAATCGATGGCGCAAGTTTGCCGACCATCTACTGGCGCATCATTATGCCTTGTCTTCGTCCTGTGGTGTTTAGCGCAGTGATCATTACCTCGCATATCGCAATCAAGAGTTTTGACCTTGTCACTGCTATGACGGCAGGTGGTCCGGGCTACTCTTCTGATTTACCCGCTCTGTTCATGTACGCGCACTCATTTACCCGTGGCCAAATTGGTTTAGGTGCGGCTAGTGCGATGATGATGTTGGCCGGAATCTTAGCCATCTTAGTGCCTTACTTGTACTCAGAACTGAGGGAGAAAAAATCATGATGGCGAACATTAACGTCTCTCGACTGTTTATTTACGTGGTGCTGGCTCTCTTCTGTTTCATCTATTTGATGCCGCTGTTTGTGATGGTAATTACCTCATTCAAGACCTTGCCCGATATCAAAGCGGGTAACTTGATGAGTTTGCCGACCGAGTGGGTCCTCGATGCTTGGTTTAAAGCATGGGACAGCGCTTGTACTGGGGTGAAATGTGAAGGGGTGAAAGGGTACTTTTGGAACTCTTTTCAAATGGTGATCCCAGCGGTGGCTATTTCGACCTTACTCGGCGCATTTAATGGTTACGTTGTGACCAAATGGCAGTTCCGCGGTTCCAACTTGTTCTTTAGCTTACTTCTGTTCGGCTGCTTTATCCCATTCCAAGTGGTGCTGCTACCTATGGCTACCGTGCTCGGTAAGCTAGGGCTTGCCAATACCACTGCGGGTCTAGTCATGGTGCACGTTATCTACGGTATGGCATTTACCACTCTGTTCTTCCGTAACTTTTACATCAGTATTCCGGATGAACTGGTTAAAGCCGCCAAACTGGATGGCGCAGGCTTCTTCACCATCTTCTTTAAGATCCTGCTGCCGATCTCAACCCCGATCATCATGGTGACGGTGATTTGGCAGTTCACCGCGATTTGGAATGACTTTTTATTCGGTGTGGTCTATTCGGGCTCAGAAACTCAGCCGATCACGGTCGCGCTCAACAACTTAGTCAACACCAGTACTGGGGTGAAAGAGTATAACGTCGACATGGCAGCAGCCATCATAGCGGCACTGCCCACCTTATTAGTTTATGTCTTAGCAGGAAAATACTTTGTTCGCGGCCTGACGGCTGGATCGGTAAAAGGATAATTATCATGGCAACACTCGAACTTAAACAGATCCGTAAAACCTATCCGAAAGCGGAGCAAGAAACCCTAAAGGGGATCGATATTAGCATCGACTCTGGTGAGTTTTTGATTTTGGTTGGCCCTTCAGGTTGTGGCAAGTCGACCTTAATGAACACCATTGCTGGTCTTGAGAACATCAGTGCTGGAGAAATCGTGATTGATGGTAACGATGTATCGAATGTCGAGCCGAAAGACCGCGACATCGCGATGGTGTTTCAATCGTACGCGCTGTACCCAAACATGACAGTGCGAGGCAACATCGAATTCGGCCTGAAAATTCGTAAAATGCCGCAAGCGGATATTGATGCAGAGGTGCAACGCGTGGCGTCGATGCTACAAATTGATCACCTGCTCGATCGTAAACCGTCGCAACTCTCTGGTGGACAACGCCAGCGTGTCGCGATGGGGCGAGCGTTAGCCCGTCGTCCGAAGTTGTACCTATTTGATGAGCCGCTGTCGAACCTTGATGCTAAGTTGCGTGTTGAGATGCGTCATCAAATTAAGCGTCTGCATCAACAGCTCAACACGACCATTGTGTATGTTACCCATGATCAAATTGAGGCCATGACCTTAGCCGACCGAATTGCGGTGATGAAAGATGGTGAGCTTCAACAGTTGGGCACGCCGCAAGAAATCTACAATAAGCCGAACAATATGTTTGTGGCTGGGTTTATGGGTTCACCGTCGATGAACTTTATTAAAACCATGGTCGATCTCAATGACCAAGACCAGCCGGTGATCAAAGTCACTGGGGGCAATGGTCAGGAGCATCATATTAACTTGCCTGCCTCAATGCGTGAGCAAGATGGTAAGGAGATTGTGATTGGTTTGCGTCCAGAGCACATTACTGACAGTGAAAACAGCGATTCTAGTGCGACCACTAAATTGGATTTGATGTTAGAGGTTCTTGAACCAACCGGCCCAGATACAATTGCGATGATCAAAGTCAATGAGCAAGAGGTGGCGTGTCGACTCTCCCCAGAGTTTGATGTCACCGCAGGACAAATCGCGCCGCTGCATTTCGATTTGTCGAAGGCGGTATTTTTTGATGCCCAAACCGAGCAACGTATTGAATTTCACTGATGATTAATTTTGTTGACAAATTTATTAGTAAAATCAGCGCGACCGACTATCATTAAATCAATGCATGAAATAAGCCTCATGCGAAAGTGAGTTTAGGCGGGTAATCACGTCTCCTTATTACTCACCTTATCTCGAGTAGCGAAAATGGCAGCCAGGTGGCTGCCATTTGTTTTTTCATTTGTTGGCAAAAGTAGGTATTTGTTAAATATGTGTAAACTCACTCATTTGCCCCAAAGTGTTGGGGGGAATTCCACCCATTTCTGTTGGTAAGTGTGAACCTCATCTTTAAGGTAAATGACGAGATAACAATAAGTTATTGATTTAATTTGATTAAAATACAGTAATTAAACTTGGCTTAGTTATTGCCCTTATAGAAATATCAACACCCAGTGATGGGGTTGTTCATTTAACAAGGAGAATAATAATGTCTAAGCCATTGACCCTACTATCTGCTGCTATTGTTGCTGTCACCAGTTTTAATGCTGCTGCGAACTGTGATCCAGGGGAAACTGTGATCAAGTTTAGCCACGTGACCAACACGGATAAACACCCAAAAGGTATTGCAGCTTCTCTACTTGAGCAGCGTGTAAACGACGAGATGAACGGAAAAATGTGTATGCAGGTTTTCCCTAACTCTACGCTTTATGATGATGACAAAGTGCTAGAAGCACTGCTCAATGGTGACGTGCAACTCGCTGCCCCTTCTCTATCAAAGTTTGAAAAGTTCACCAAGAAGTACCGTATCTTCGATTTGCCATTCCTGTTTGAAGATGTTGCGGCGGTTGACCGCTTCCAAAACTCAGAAGCGGGCGAAAAGCTTAAGAATGCAATGCGTCGTCGTGGCCTTCAGGGTTTGGCATTTTGGCACAATGGTATGAAACAGATGTCGGCCAACAAACCGCTTATCTCTCCTGAAGATGCGAAAGGCCTAAAGTTCCGTGTACAAGCATCCGATGTTCTCGTGGCCCAATTTGAGCAGCTAGGCTCGAATCCACAAAAAATGTCGTTCAAAGAGGTGTACGGCGGCTTGCAAACCAAGGTTATCGATGGTCAAGAGAACACCTGGTCAAATATCTACGGTAAGAAGTTCTTCGAAGTTCAAGACGGCATTACCGAAACCAACCACGGTATTCTTGATTACCTCGTTGTGACCTCTAAAGACTTCTGGAAAGGCCTTCCTGAAGATCAGCGCCGTCAGTTGAATACCATTATTCAAGAAGTCACTGAACAGCGTAACTCAGAATCAACCAAAGTTAACCTAGCGAACAAAAACAACATCATTGAAGCAGGTGGTGTGGTTCGTACATTAACGCCTGAGCAACGCCAAGAATGGGTCACAGCACTTCAACCAGTATGGAAGAAGTTTGAGAAAGACATCGGTTCTGACCTGATTGAAGCGGCGCTTGCGTCAAACCAGTAATTACATCCAGTAATACTCCAACAATAACTATAAGCATCCCCTAACTATTGGCCCTCCAATCGGGAGGAGGGCCTTTCTTTTATCGGCGATAAAGTGAAGAAATATATGGAACAGTCTATTTTTGCCAAGATCGGGAACGTGACAGATGCAATAGAGGAAACTCTCATCGCGTTTTTCTTGGGAGCAATGACCTTGCTCACGTTTGCCAACGTCGTGTCTCGCTATGTGTTCAACGACAACATTTTGTGGGCGTTGGAACTTACCGTATTTATGTTTGCGTGGATGGTGCTGGTCGGGGCATCGTACGGCGTGAAAAAGCACTTCCACATTGGTGTCGATGTGGTGATTAACCTAGCACCGGAGAAAATGCGCAAGGTGTACGCATTGGTGGCGGCGGCATGCTGTCTAACCTTTTCAATATTGCTTTTGATTGGTTCATGGAACTATTGGTACCCGTTCGCCACTGAGCGTGCTTGGTATGAGACCGATGATATTCCGATGCCTGAGATGTTGCAGTTCCTCTCTGATTGGTTAAACGAGGGAGAGCGCTACGAGAAATTGCCACGCTTTATTCCCTATATGGCTTTACCAATTGGTATGGCACTGATGACGTTCCGCTTTGCTCAAGTCACGGTTCAAATTGCTACGGGTAAGCTAGACAGATTGATTGCAGGCCATGAAGCAGAAGAAGACCTCGAAGCGCTCAAAGAAGAACTAAAAGACGCGGGTGAGGCAATGGCGCCTAAAAATAACAATAACAGCAAGGAGAGCTAAGCCATGGACATTCTATTTCTCTTCATCATGGTGATCGGCTTTATGCTCATCGGGGTGCCGATCGCGATATCTTTGGGTCTATCGAGTGTCCTGTTCTTAATGATTCACTCCGATGCGTCATTAGCGTCGGTTGCACAAACGCTGTTCAATGCGTTTGCCGGTCACTACACACTACTCGCGATTCCTTTCTTCATCCTTGCCTCAAGCTTTATGTCTACAGGTGGCGTGGCGAAGCGAATCATACGCTTTGCGATTGCCATGGTAGGTTGGTTTCGTGGCGGCTTGGCGATGGCATCGGTTGTCGCCTGTATGATGTTTGCAGCGCTGTCGGGTTCTTCGCCTGCTACCGTAGTGGCGATTGGTAGTATCGTCATCGCTGGTATGGTCAAAAACGGTTACTCAAAAGACTTTGCTGCAGGGGTTATCTGTAATGCAGGTACGCTGGGTATTTTGATTCCACCATCGATTGTGATGGTTGTGTACGCGGCGGCAACTGATGTGTCGGTTGGTCGTATGTTCCTTGGTGGCGTGATCCCAGGCTTGTTGGCCGGTGTGATGCTGATGATTGCTATTTACATCGCGGCGCGAGTGAAAAACCTGCCGAAACAGCCATTTGTTGGTTGGAAAGAGATGTTTGACTCGGCAAAAGACGCCAGTTGGGGCTTGTTGCTGGTGGTGATCATCCTTGGCGGTATCTACGGCGGCGTGTTCACGCCGACAGAAGCGGCAGCCGTTGCGGCGATATACTCGTTCTTTATTGCTAACTTTGTCTATAAAGACATGGGACCATTTGCCGACAAAACCGACAAGAAACCAGCGTTAGTGAAAGTGTTGCAAGCGTTTGTTCATAAAGACACTAAGCATACCTTGTATGAAGCAGGTAAGCTGACGATTATGCTGCTGTTCATTATTGCCAACGCATTGATCCTCAAACACGTACTGACTGAGGAGCGTATTCCGCAAATGATCACCGAGTCAATGTTGTCAGCAGGTTTAGGTCCGATCACCTTCTTGATCGTGGTCAACGTGTTGCTGTTGATTGGTGGTCAATTCATGGAGCCATCAGGGCTACTCATTATTGTTGCGCCGCTGGTATTCCCTATTGCTATCGCATTGGGCATCGACCCGATTCACTTGGGTATCATGATGGTGGTGAACATGGAGATAGGTATGATAACGCCACCGGTGGGGCTGAACTTGTTCGTCACCGCAGGGGTTGCGAAGATGTCGATGATGCAGGTAGTCAAAGCGGCGCTGCCATGGGTCGCTGTTATGTTCCTGTTCCTGATTATCGTTACTTACGTCCCTTGGGTATCGACTTGGTTACCTACCACCTTGATGGGGCCAGAGATCATTACTAAGTAGTTGGCCTATCGATTACCCAAAAGCCCCGAAGCGGTTCCACTTCGGGGCTTTTTTAGTTGATGTCTAGATAGGCATCCTAATCCCACCAACCTTCTGAATATCTAATTGATATTAAGGTTTGTACT
This sequence comes from Pseudomonadota bacterium, assembly GCA_038533895.1. GTDB lineage: Bacteria > Pseudomonadota > Gammaproteobacteria > Enterobacterales > Vibrionaceae > Vibrio. The sequence goes on from JBCAXU010000120.1 coordinate 7,311, forward strand.
TCTCTTTATCCAAACCATGTTTCTGCATCTTGTCGTATAAGGTTTTACGCGCCAATTGCAGCTGTTTCATGGTGAGCTTTATGCTGCCTTGATTATGACTGAGCGCTTGCTCAATCAGGCTTTTTTCAAACTCTGCGACTTGCTCTGCTAGGCCAAGATCACGCGGCTCGCTGTCTTGAGTGTCGTTGAAAGCGCTGAGTTTACCTAACAGCACAAAGCGTTCAGCGGCATTCCTCAACTCCCGCACGTTGCCAGGCCAATCATGGCTCATTAACTGATGAATCAGCGCCGCTTCAATCGCCGGAGCCGATTTGCCGTAACGCGAGGCAGCGACTAGTAAGAAATGGTGGAACAGCGTCGGAATGTCTTCTTTACGCTGCCTAAGAGGGGGTAAATCGAGGGTGACCACATTGAGTCGGTAGTACAAATCCTCCCGAAAACTGCCTTCACTGGCTGCTTGTTTTAGGTCGACTTTGGTCGCCGCAATCACGCGGATGTCTATGGGTACCAACTCGTTAGAGCCGACTCTCTCAATCACTCGCTCTTGCAGTACCCGAAGTAAGCGGATTTGCGCTTGCATTGGCATCGACTCGATCTCATCCAAAAACAGAGTGCCGCCATTGGCATGTTCAAACTTGCCGATGCGTTGGCTGTCTGCACCAGTAAATGCCCCTTTTTCGTGACCATAGAGCTCACTTTCAATCAGGTTCTCAGGCACCGCACCGCAGTTAATAGCGACGAAGTTGTTGTCGCGCCGAGGGCTCTGTTCGTGGATCGAGCGGGCGAACAGCTCTTTACCTGTTCCTGTTTCACCAAAAAGCAGAATGTCGGCATTGGTATCGGCGATATGGACGATGGTATCGCGCAACTGCTGAATAGAAGGGGTATCGCCGATGATTCGAGGTCCGAGTGCTTGACTGGCTTTTAAACTGCGTTTCAGCGCCTGATTTTCTATTGTTAGGCTCCGTTTCTCTAGTGCGCGTCGGGTGGTGTCGATCAACCGGTCAATGGCAAAGGGCTTTTCTATAAAGTCATACGCTCCATTGCGCAGCGCATTCACCGCCATCGAAATATCACCATGACCAGTAATCAAAATGACAGGAATCTCAGAGTCTTGGTGCAAAATACTGGATAAGATATTTTCTCCAGACAGACCTGGCAGACAAATGTCGGTGATCACTACCTTAGGCAGGCCGTCGGATTTTATGGCCAGCAGCGCCTCTTCGGCGCTGGCAAAGAATCGCGCCGATATCTCCTCAAGTTCAAAGCTTTGCTCGATAGCCAGGCGAATATCGCTCTCATCATCGATAAAAATTACGTCGTACATGGGGCTCCTTGTGCCTCTAGTCTTGTTTCAATGCCAGAGAAATAATAAAGCGTGCACCGCCAAGCGGAGACTCATTCACTTGCAGGCGGCCATTCATCGCTTGCATGATTTGTTGAGAGATGGATAACCCTAACCCCAAGCCGTTTTTCTTGGTGGTATAAAACGGTTCAAACAACTGCGCACGCTGGTCAAACGGAATACCGGGACCGTTATCGTCGACATAGATAAACAGCCATTGTTGGTCAATGTGGGTGGAAATGACCACCTGTTTGTCCTCTTGCTCTGCGACAGCATGCAGCGCGTTGGTGATTAGATTGATCAACACTTGTTCAAACTGAATCGGGTTGAGTTCAATTTGAGGGAGAGAAGGGCTGAGATCGAGCGTTAGCTCGGTCATTTGCGCCTTAAACTGCGGATTGAGCAGCTCTTTTGCCGCGATGATAAGGGGAGCGACATCAAGCAGACTGACCTCGTTGCTGTCGCTTTTCTTAGCAAATGATCGTAATTGGTTACTAATTTTGGCCATGCGCTCGGTGAGGGACGAAATGCGAGAAAGGTTGTCGTCGACCCGATCATAACTTTGTCTGGCCAGAAAGCGTTTGGCGTTGTCTGCGAAACTGCGGATGGCAGCGAGTGGATTGTTCAGCTCATGACTGATACTGGCTGACATTTGCCCTAAAACCGCCAATTTAGCTGCTTGAATCAGCTCATTTTGAGTTTGACGCAGCGCTTGCTCGGTTTTGACACGTTCGTGAATCTCGGCTTGAAGCTCAGACGTTCGCTCCATTACTTGAAACTCCAGCTTTTGCCGCGCTTCGGACTGGAGTTGCTCAAACTGACGCTTTTTCAACTGGCGCTGATAACCAAGCTGCAAAGAGAGGTAGGCAATGACAAACAACAAGGTGGCCACCAGCGCAAAGCTGAGTGAGTTCCACAGCAAAATCGACTTCGACGTTAACACCCGCAGAGTTAAGTCATGTTTCTGCAAAGCGCGAGAAGAGACTAAGTAATCATGGTCAAATCCAGACGCATTAAGGTTGCGTAGTTCGCTGTGTTCTTTGGAAAGGTCACCACTTAGATTCATTGATCGAATCGGTTTATCGAGGTATTGACGACTGTTCAAAATAGCTAAACGCTCCGACTCAGTGAGTGTAGTTAAGCTCTTGAACAGCCACTCGTCGTTGCTCGACATAAAAATAACGTTGTGAGGGTCGGTCGCAACAAAAATATTGGTGCGGTTTTGCCAGTTGGATTCGATTGCTGTCAAATCCATCTTGATCACTATCACACCGATCACTTCAGCGGCGTAAGTGACGGGGTAAGAAAAGTAGTAACCGCGCTGTTTAGAACTTGAACCAAGCGCAAAATATTGACTGGGCTGACCTTGAACGGCGTTTGAAAAATAAGGACGCCAAGCGTAGTTACGCCCAACGAAAGAGCGCTCCAATTTCCAGTTGCTTGAGGCGATGGTATTGCCGAACTCATCCAGTAGATAGGCATCCGTTGATTGAATGATCTGATTGACCTCTTCAAGGTAACGATTTGTCAGCTCTATTTGGGCGGTATTTTTCGGGGTGTGCAGCGCGGCAATTAACAACGGGTCTTGGGCAATCAGTTGTGGTAAATGTGCGTATTTGTCGAGCTTGCTGGAAATATACTCGGCAAATCGATCAAGCTGCTCTTTATGATTGGCCAACTGGTTGTTTTCGCTTACTTGCCAAAACCAACCTGAGCCTGCTGTGACTACAAATATGTAAAGCACCAGTAGAGAAAACTTACTGCGACGAAACGTTAACATCTCTATCCCTGAAAGGCCTGTATAACTGGCTATAGCGTAAAGGTTTTTGTTACAAATGTGTTTAGTGATATTGACAATTTGAGGGATAAAACCGGACTTAGATCGACTTTTATTCTTAAACTCAAAAAAAACGTTATTTTCTCTTGAAAAAGGCTTTAATGTCCCCATTTCTGAGAACAAAGAGCACTGTATTGGTGTTTTTTTTAGCAGTTAAGTGAGTTTTTAGGATTATCGTGAGGCGATCTTAGGGTTCGGCTCGACAGCTATCGATCAGCTCGGTAGAATGCTGCGTCTAAATTTTTAATCCTGAGGCTAATCGGAGATACCTTTGACGACCAAACGTCGAGAAGATATCGCTGATTAGTCCGGCAACTAGCCATGCTTAGTCGCCGATACTCGATTTATGAAGAGTACTCATAGAGTACAAACAAGGATGGGTCCTCTCGAAAGAGCGGGCACATAAGCTCAGCCAGCTGAGCCAGTTTTGAGGTTAATGAATAATGCAAGTTACTGTTGAAACGCTAGAGGGCCTAGAGCGCCGTCTAAACATTACTGTTCCTGCTGCAAACATCGAAGACGCTGTTACTGCAGAACTACGCAACATCGCAAA
>JBCAXU010000121.1:0-11032 GCA_038533895.1 Pseudomonadota bacterium
GATCAGTACGCGCTGGGTGATCTTCTGCGATATTTAGTGCATCAAAGTTGTGGAATGCATCTTCAATCTCAGGACCAGACTCAGTGTTGAAGCCTAACTCACCAAAGAACTGTTCAATACGCTCAACTGTACGAGTAACAGGGTGTAGACCACCGTTCTCGATACGACGACCTGGTAGCGTTACGTCGATAGTTTCTGCAGCCAGCTTAGCTTCAAGTTCTGCACGTTGAAGTGCATCTTTGCGAGCAGCAATCGCTTGCTGAACAACGCCTTTCGCTTTGTTGATCTCTTGACCAGCTTCGCGGCGTTCTTCTGGTGGTAGTTTACCTAGGCTTTGAAGTTGAACTGTAAGCTCACCTTTTTTTCCTAGATACTGAACACGCACTTCATCAAGTGCGACTAACGAATCTGCAGCTTCAATCGCCGCGTTCGCGTTAGCAATGATCTCTTCTAGATGTTGCATCGTTTCCTCATCTACCTACACCTATGTTCAAGCCACAGGCATAAGTGGTAGTGTCCATTTTAGGCACAGCATTATTATGCTCATACCCGGCAGGGATTTTGGTCTATAAATAGCTATACATAGTAACGAATGACTGATGCAAATCCAAACTGAAATCTGTTTATTTACTGCCTTTGGGCAAAATTTCGCCTCAACGCTTGATAAAAGCGTTTTTCATACCCAAATATTTGTCATATGAAGTCGATAAAGGAATAGCAATGACGTTTAAAATTAATCCAATTAAGCCAACCGATGATGAACAAGTACGATCAATAATTAAAGCAGTAGGTGCAGAATTTGGCGCTATTGGAGAAGGGTTTGGTCCATCGGATCCTGAGGTCGACGCCATGAGCCAAAGCTACACATTGGAGAAAAAGAGTCTCTATCTTGTCGCCACAATTGACAACAAAATCGTCGGTGGTTGTGGATTGGCTCCGTTCAACAACTCGGCACAAACCTGTGAGTTGAAAAAGCTATTCTTGCTGCCAGAAAGCCGTGGATTAGGACTTGGTAAGAAACTAACAGAACTCTGTTTAGAGTTTGCAATACAGCAGGAATTCAGTCAGTGCTATTTAGACACTCTTACTTCGATGAAGTCTGCTGTATCGCTTTACGAAAAGCTTGGGTTTGAGCACCTTGAACAGCCGCTCGATGGTACTGAGCATAGTTCATGTGATGTATGGATGCTTAAACAGCTATAGTTCTACGGGGGTGATTTCAGCACTCGATACGCGGTTTCGCCCTGCCGCTTTAGAGCGATAAACCGCGTTATCCGCATCTTTGATCAAATCATTAAAGTCGTTCATTGACGGAGTACGCTCGCCAACACCAACGCTAATGCTGCCTCGCCAAACACTTTGACCAACTGGAACCAACATTTGATTTACTTTGTCGCGTGTTAGCTCCGCGATATGCATTCCACCAGCCAAGTCGGTATTTGGACATATCACGAAAAACTCATCTCCACCTAAGCGGCAAACAAGATCATCACTTCTAAAGGAATCTGCCAATGTCTGTGACAGCTCAACCAAGAGTCTATCGCCTGCATCGTGGCCAGCGGTATCGTTTACTTGTTTAAAATAGTCAACATCTATCATGATACACACCAGTGGCTCTTGATTCTGAATAGACTCTTGCCAGTAGGTTTTCAGTTTGCGAATTGCGCAGCGTCGATTTGGCAATTTGGTCAACGAATCGGTCAATGACAGCTCTTCTAATTGCTTATTAACACGAGATAGCTGCTTGGTGCGCTCTAACACTTTGTCTTCTAAGCTCTGGTTAAGCTCAAGTAGCTCTTTATTTCTCTCAGAGACTTGTTCAAACAATCCATTCAGCGCCTTGAGCAGTGGTTCAGTCGAAGCGTCTTGCTTCTTCTCTTCGTTTTCCCATGCAACCTTAGGATCGACTCCCTGTTCAATCTGCTTAACCTGACGAGACATATTCTGGTCGATACCAAGAATATGGTACGCCAACCAGTGAATTAGAAAGTTGAGTAGATGCTCAGAGGCTTTTTTGTTTCCTTCATTAATGAACGCCTGCATGCTTAGTATATCCGCCATAAAAGCGCGGTGGATCTTGATATGACCTTCCACATGCTTTTGATAGACGCCCGCAGAACGCATTAAATTTTCTTCTTCCTTAAAGTGGAACTCTGCATAACGAGATAACTCAAACAATGCCAATCGGATATCTTGCATTGAGATATTGTTCTGCGCGATTAGAGCTCCATAGCGGTTAATGACTTCTACAAGGTACTGATGCTGCTCATCGACATCATCTAGACCTGTTTCATAACAGCTGTCCCATTCAAATGATTTCATTCAACCTAGCCTTACAAACCATTCATCGCCTTTACCAATAAAGGCGAAATTATAATAACCCTAACTAACAAGGGGGGATGATACATGGTTTTAGTGCAATGCTAAGGGGGCAGAATCAAAAAAAGGGAACTTGATCAGCTCCCTGCATTAATGGAACCCACATCACACTCAAAAAGGGTGATGTGGATACAGTTTAGAAGTAATACTCTAACGACAACTCAATAAAGTCATCCTTACGTGCAAAGTAAAGCAAATCATCAGGACTATCATTGGAAAACAACCAAGCATCAACATTCCACTTAAGGTGATTAGTCAAACGACTAGACGCCTCCAGCTTGGCATTATATACATCACTGTTGTCCAGATCTTGAGTCATCCCAATGAGGACTTCCGTACCGTCCTCATCATTCAGTGCAATGCGCGTTCCGACAAAAAGGTCATTCTGCCCAATACTCTGTGCATTGTTGCCTCGACTATCATAAAGATATTCAGCAATTAAACCGATATCCCATACAGTGTCAAAGGGCCCAACGATTGTGTACTCAAATCCCGAGACTAGGCCTGTATGGTTATCGAAGCTATCTCGATAAATGCTTTCTAGCTTCCATAACCAGTCACCAACAATGCCTTGGATATCGACACCAACTTGCTTCGCTTGCGCGTAATAAGGAGAAAGCTCCCCTCCTTGTAATTGGTAGTATGGATCTCTGTTTGTCCCTTGGAAATAACTCAAACCGATATCCCAATCTCCTAGCATCTTTGAATACCTAAATGCATAGTCGACATGTTGTTCTTCACGAGAAGACTCGTATATAGCCGAATGGGATACCGGAACCGTTGGTCTAATTCGTCCATCGATTCCACTAAAGGTTCGCTCTCGGAAGTAAGGCAACACCATAGCATTTAGCGTACCCCACTCCTTAATCGCGGTGAGATGAACCATAGGTTGACCAAGCTTGTCCTCACCATCAATTGACTCAATAGCATCGGTTTGGTTAACGATATCAACCAAATGAGCCGATTCAGTTACCCCCCAAAACACTTTCCCTACCCCGATACGAATTTCATAATCATCCCAGTAAGTAAGAAAAAGAGCTTCACGAATATCCCCATGAGTACGTTCATTGTCTAGGCTATCAACTCGATAAAAAGGAACGAAGGTGAAATCTGAGTTATCGCTTGTCTGCCAGTAAAACTCAGGCTCAGCGACGAACGAGCTTTGCACTTTGTCTTGGCCTTGCGTTCCAGTTGAAAAGAACTGTCTATGTTCAACGTTAACTTGACCAGCCAACTCGACAGCGTGACATTGTAACGAAAGAACAGTAAGCAATGCGCTGGCCGATAGCTGACCAGCTTTAGTTATAATCTGCTTCATGTTTCCCCTTACTTAACACGCTTAAGGACATTTTTATCAAAATCCTTTTCCGTCAATCCGGTTCTAAACTCCATATTGCTGGTCGTCAGCGTGGTACTCTTACCTGTTTGGTGGTTCACCATCGCCATAGTATGTGCACGCCAGAACTGATTTAAATATTGCTTGTAGTCGGTAAATTCTAAAGTTTTAAGTAATGAGCCTTTACGGTCATAAAACTCAACTTTCATTGGTCGGTAGTATTGCTTATCCAACCAAACCATCTGCTTGGTATAGCCAGAGTTTTTATCCGTTGGGATCTGCTCTAATAGAAAGTAGTCATTCCCTTCTACAACTTGATCTCCCAAGTAATTGAAGTTGTATTTTTCAAGTTCGAATGAGCTCAAATCCTCATAGGCAAACTCGCTGCCCATAAAAGGACCCGATTTGTTACGTGATGAAATACGCTTAACTCGCTTCAGCGCAGGAAGATAAAGCCATTGGTCATCAGCTTCGACGCTGTGGGAATGGTTTAAAAATGCCGTACCTTTAACGTCTCTAGGTTGGTCAAAGATGGTCAGGCCTTTATCACCATCATTCGCTACTTCAAATGACTTTAAACGCATCGCTCGAGTACTGCTTTCTCCTTGTGCGTTCTTCAAGATCATTTCCATCGTCGCAACGGAATCTTGCCAGCCTTCATCACGAGCTTTTCGTTCAGCAGCAATCTCCAAACCTCGTTCAGGATTAGCCATCGATTGACCACTGATGGTAAGCACTGCCATCAAAGCTACGGTTTTAATAATTGAATTTGATACTAGTTTCATTGTCATGTCCTTAACTATGATTGCGTTTGTGTCACTTGAGAGTGAGGTTGAATTGATTCAGAAGGCGCTTTTTCGATGTAACTAGCGGTGTCAAAGCGCATTAACAGTGCCGGCAGGAAGATAAAATCGACAACTAAGGCAATAAAGATCACGATTGCGCTCAGCTGCCCCATATCGGCATTCAGCCTAAAGCTTGACATCGCCAGTACAGAAAAACCTGCAACGAGAACAACGGTGGTGATCCACAACGCTCTCCCTACCGTGTGGAAAGCATACCGAACGGCCTCTTCCGCAGACTGACCTTGTCGGCGAGCACGCTGATATTTCGCCAAGAAGTGAACAGAGTCATCAACAACAATGCCCAGCGTCAGAGTGACCACAACAGAAAGACCTAGGTTAATCTCTCCTGAGATCAGAGCCCACAGACCAAAACCAATGATCGCTGGCGCCATATTGGGAACAACGCTGATCAAACCTAAGCGCACAGAACGCAAAGCAAAGATCATCAAGGCAGATATCAGGATGAGTGTTATTGGTAGTGTTGAGAGCATACTCGCCATATTGGTTTCACCAATGTGAGCAAACATGAGTGATGGACTCGAAGCAACGACCTGATATTGAGGTGCATGTTGTGCAAACCAATCGTAAATACGGTTCTCCAACTCAACCAGTTCAACGCTTCCCAGATTGTCTATTGTTACAACCATTTTGATCGAGGATTTATCGACGTTGATTTGGTTATTCAGATCAAGTCCGTATGGCAGAGACATTTCATACAGTAATAAGTATTGTGCAGCCAACTCACGGTCTAATGGCAGCTTATAGTACAACTCATCATCACTGTGCATGTTCTTGTTTAAACGCTTATAAACGTCAGACAAGGTGGCAACGTGGTCCGTTTCTGGTTGGACACGTAACCAACGAGAAAAGTCTCCTATCGACTGCAAAAAGACTGGATCGGCAATACCTTGAGATTGATTGGTTTTAATAGCGATACTGATAGTGGTCATGCCACTGATACGTTGCTCCATAAAGTCTGCTGCACGTCTGAATTCACTTCGCGTGTCGAAGTATTTCACGGACTCATCATTCACTTTATTGAGCGGCAACAGAGTCGCTGACACAGCAATGACTAGCGCCGATAGGGGTAACAGTGCTTTGCGATTTTTGACAACCCAATCACCTAACTTGTCCATAAAATCAGACGGTTTCGACTGTTCAGGGTTACTCACTTTTATACGTAGGGGCATCACTTTTAATAATGCTGGTAGTAAAGTAACGGATAACAAGCAAGCAATCATCACACCAAGGGCGGCCAAGTTACCAAAGTCGCGCAACACTGGTGAATCAGACATGTTCATCATTAAAAAACCGATTGCCGTTGTTACGGAAGTGATGAGTATTGGCACAAAGTTAATCGCGACACTCTGGTCAATCGCATCAGCTTTATTGAGTCCTTTGTTAAAATTTTGTCGCATGGTCGCGATGACATGGACACAATCTGCTACCGCCAAGGTCATCACCAGAGTCGGTATATTGACCGTCGCTGTACTCAAAAACATACCTGCCCAGCCAGACAATCCCATGGTAGCGGTCACCGAGCCGATGATCACAATTAGCGTCGCTATCACACTAAGCGGTGATCGCAGCATTACCGTTAAGAACGCCAGAATCACTAGCAACATAGTCGGTACGAGCGTCGCGCTATCCTCTTGCGCTGCAGTCATAAAAGCGTGGTTCATAGCGATAATGCCAGCTTTGTGAAACTCAATATCTGGATAGCGTTGCTGATATTTATCGATCAACTGATTCGCACTTTCTACAACCTGAACAACCTCTGCCGTTTCATCGATTTCAGGTAACTGAACTGTGACATTAACAACAGTGACATCACCTTTTTCTGATATCAATGAATGCTTTACAACTGGCTCAGACAAAGCGATTTGCCGAACTTTTTCAATCCTTGATGCATCAAGTGGGTATTCATCTAACAATAGGTCTTCAACGATTAAATCGTCTTCATCTGCTTCGGTATGTTGATAGTTAGCCAGCGAATCGACTCGACTCGAGAAAGGAATTTGCCATGCATCTTTTGTTAGTTGCTGTATAAGAGTTAAGGTTTTCTCTTCAAACACATTGCCGCTGCTTGGAGCAATAACTATCGCGAGATTATCCGACTTAGCGAAAGTAGTCTGTATTTCGTCAAATGCTCTCAACTGAGCATTTTGACCATCAAAAAAGATATTGTAATCACCTCTGAAGTAGAGATTTTTACCACCAATTGTTGCTGCGACGAGCAATGAAATGGTAACGAGTAGTACCCACCAGCTCATGCGAGTAGGTAGAGTTAGCCAGCTAGGTGGCTGTTTTGGGGTTGGTTGTTGTGCTGTCATCACACTCTCCGTTTGTGACGTTTCGTCAAAAATTATTATTTAAAAACCAGCAATGGCTGGCGTTTAACTAATAAAACTCGTATCAAGCGAAATCACCTGACTAGAGTGTCAATTATTGACGATTCGTCACTATTGGCTATTTTAAAAGCCCTCGCGGGCTTTTAATTGAGTGTTCTATCGGCCAACCGAGTTAAGATATTCTATCTCTTGAGCAAACAATTCTTGCTCTACTCGTTGCCAAGTCTTTCTGTAATCCCATTCACTTGAAAGAGGTTTCCAGTTGAGACCATCCAACAGCATATTCGCGTTATGTAACACAGAGAATGGATCTTGAATACGTTTAATACAGTGGCTGTTTGAAGCATTTTGCGTCAATGCGTTAGACCCAAAAGCGATAGACCAGTTGGCAAATACGATCGCATCAGAGCCTATACCAGGGGAAAACTTCAAATCTCCCTGCTCGACAGCAAAATTAACCAGTTGATCAGCATTGCCTATCACTTGTTCTTCAAGTTCGTTTAAGATTTTTACCCGCTCAGGTGACGCCTTTTCTAGTACCCATGGGCTTTTAGCCATGATTGCACATGTTGAAAGCACTGGCTCCATTCGAGCATAGATACGATAACCTACATGCATGGCCATCACTTTCTCTCGGGTATTTCCCTCAAACTCAGCCGCCCTTGCAAACAATACGCCTTCACTTCTTAGCGAATGAATACAAAGCGCTATAATCACATCTTCCTTACTGCAAAAATGATTATAGATAGTTCCTTTGGAGTAAGCACTCGCAGCGGTCAGCTTATCCATAGTCAAGTTGCTCCAGCCCTGTTCCTGAACCAAAGATTTGGCTAACAGAGTAAGCTCTACTTCACGATCTGCAATTGCCTGTTGCTTTTTGGAACGCCCAAAACCGCATCCAGAACTGTCTTTTTTATCACTTTTACTACAGCCAAAGCCAAACATGATTATTCAATCCGTATCTGTCCATTACTCCTTAATGTCTTAATTGTAACACGAATAACGAAAGCGTGATAAATCACTTTTATGACGCTTCGTCATTTTTGACACATCGTCATAATAGAGCATTTATTGATCATTGCAAGAGGTTTTAAATAAAATATTTATGTCAGTGATGTGTCATTCTCACTGCTAAGATAAATTGTGCCTAGACAGAAAAGGATTGAGAAATGATGAAGACACTTAAGGCTCGGGCGCTAACCCTATTGGCTTTTGCAACCTCTATTCCTGTGCAAGCATGGCAAGCGGATCTGATAGTTTCTGGTCTAGATATACCGTGGGGACTTAGCGCTTTCGATGATGACAAAGTAATGATTAGCCAACGCAGTGGAGAAATCGGCATTTTAACGCCCTCTACTGGCAAATACACTATGGTTACCAAGTCGAACCAATCCTATGTTTATGGTCAAGGAGGATTGTTGGATGTTGCCCACTCTCCTTTTAACAAGCATCAGTTCTATTTTACCTACGCCAAAAAAGTCAGCTCAGCAGTTGAGACAACGTTGGCAGTTGCCGACTATACAGACGGTAAGATTACTAATTGGCGTGAGTTAATCGTTACCCAATCAGGCTCTGATACTGGACGCCACTTCGGTAGTCGAATCACTTTTGATGCTAACCACATTTATCTGTCTGTGGGTGATCGTGGCGAACGGGACAATGGACAAAATCTTTCTACTCACGCGGGTAGTATCCTTAGATTACTCCCAGACGGTACTCTTCCTTTAGATAATCCATTTGTAAATGTACACAAAGCGCGAGATGAGATTTGGAGTTACGGCCACCGCAACCCACAAGGGCTTTACTACGATCAACAAAGCAATGTCTTGTGGTCAATCGAACACGGCCCTCGAGGGGGAGATGAGATCAATCGAATAACCAAAGGGGGAAACTATGGATGGCCAGTCACCTCTCACGGAAAAGAGTATTGGGGCCCAATAGCAGTGGGTGAAGCCACAGAGAAAGAAGGGATTATATCCCCTACAAAAGTGTATATTCCATCGATAGCACCGAGTACCTTGCTACTTTATCGTGGCAGCAGATACCCGAGTTTGAATGGTAAGTTATTGGCGGGTGCGTTGAAGTTAACACATATTAATGTGATTACAATCGATCAAAACAATGTGATTGATGAGCAAAGAATTCTGACTGACCTAGGAGAAAGAATACGCGATATCGAAGCTTTACCAAACGGCACAATCATATTTAGCACCGACAGCGGAAAAATCTACCGCCTTCGTGCTACTAACGAGTAACGCTACTGGTTTCAATTATCTGCCCAAGAGCTCTGATTACGTCCTTTCTGCTTACAGCTATACAAAGCTCTATCGGCTAAATTAAATAGCGATGTCTGCATAGCTTGATGAGACTTATAATGCTCTTCGAAATGCTGCTCATTAGAAAATGCGCCACCAATCGATACCGTTACCCGACCATAAGGTTGATTGCCTTCATGGGCAATATCCAATGCCTCTACCGCCTTCCGAACTCGCTCACTAAACTGGATCAACTGAGCCTCGTCAGATCGTGCAAATAGAATTACGAACTCTTCTCCACCATAACGAAACGCAAGGTCACTCTCACGCGCAACCTTATTGAGCACAGCCCCAACTTGAGCCAGCGCATTATCACCAGCAGTATGCCCATAAATGTCGTTAAATGCTTTGAAGTTATCGACATCGCAAACCAACGTAGCGACATAATTACCATTGCTCAGTTGGCGCTTAAAAAACGGTATTGCAGCACGTGAATACTTATAGCGTGAGCCCAAACCAGTGAGTGGGTCAGTATCCGATTTAGCACGTAAGATATTGAGTTGATTGTCGAGCTTAATCAACAAGCCATGGTACGCTTGTGCCAACTGACCGATTTCATCACTTCGATCTAGCTCCCTAAAATGCGAGATATTTGCCTCAGTTGTATCTGAACGCATATGAGCGGCCAAAGATTTAAGTGGTGAGACAATCCAATGAGAAACCCAACCTATAAGTACCAATGAAATAGTAAGTGCGACGATCGCCTCTGCGACAATTTCTTCGACCAAAGAACGCTGCAGATTGCTCAACTCGCTAGCATCAAACACCGCCCATATTTCTCCCCCCATCCCATTATTAAGGGGGATGATGACATTCAGCGCGCACAGCTCTTCATCAAGGTAATAACCCTCTTCTAATTGTGCGGGTCTCTGCCATGGAATAAAAAGCTCTTTTTCAATCCTTAGACTCTTGAGCATGGCATCACGCTCACGTATCAGTCGGCTTTGAACAAATAATAACTTTTTTCTGCTTAGTGAATTTTCTGATTTTGCTGAGCTTAAAGGTTCACTCATTGCCGCAAGCTTACTGTCTACTAGATCCAAATCCTCGCGCGTAACGTCTGCTCGCCAAAGATATTCAAATCTCTTAAAAAAACGAACATGAACATTTTGAGCCGAAAAGTCTGACTGCCCGGAAACCTCTAAATATTCAAGATCATCTATAGACGAAAATAATTGACTAGTCGAAGACGAAGTTAAGTTAGCGTAGTTAATGCCAGCGACTGACGTTGAAAGAAATGGAATATGCGGTGCAAGTGTCAGTTTTGCCAAGGAAGCCGAATATTCAATATGACGATTCCACTCACTTTGATAACGAGTGTAGCTGAACCCTGAAATCAGGATCATCACTAACAATACGTGCGAAAGCACCAGCATTTGATTGATAGAAAGCTTAGAACAGAGCTTTCTTGGAGCATTTGTCACTATCACACTACCTAAAAGTGATTGCCAATCTGGATGAAGATGATTACTTCTCCCAACAGCAGCAAACTAAAATTTTCAGCTACTCTTATCGGTTGAACTTGAACAAGTTCGCTACTGATAAAGTTGTAATTTTATGCGATCTGTCGAAAAAATCACATACCTAATGATGATTAATTGCGCATTAATTGGTGCTATCAATCCGTAGCAAATAGTAGTGTGTAAAAAACAAAAAAGCCCCAACATTTCTGCTAGGGCTTTTTATTTGGAGCGACACACGAGGTTCGAACTCGTGACCTCAACCTTGGCAAGGTTGCGCTCTACCAACTGAGCTAGTGTCGCGTAATGCGTTAGATGGTGCCCCGGGCCGGACTTGAACCGGCAC
>JBCAXU010000122.1:0-10803 GCA_038533895.1 Pseudomonadota bacterium
TTTGAAACCGAAGTTTCTAATTGGATTATCATCAACGAGTGCCCACACAGATTGATAGGTTTATATTGTTAAAGAGCTTTCCATTTGAGCTTCGCTCAAGTGGACCGCCATTTTAGCGAGTTAAAGTTTAGTGTCAACCACTTTTTTCAAACTTTTTATCAAGCATTTCGCTTGGCTAATTTGGCGTTGCTGTGAGGGCTAAGCTTGTTTTGAAGCCTTGCCGTGTCAGCGAGGGGGCATTATAGAGATCGCAGTTTAGTTGGCAACCCCTTTTTTAACATTTATCGCAGTTTTTTACTGTTCGTTTAAAAAACACCCTAAGGCAGCCATAAAGAGACGTCTTCTTTACATATTTTTAAACTTCTCGGCAAATAGAGTTACTTTTTCCCAGTTGGTGTACTCGATTTCTTTACTGGTATCTGTCTCGCCCCCAGTCATACTCATTATGAATTTAATCATGGCCTTATCAAACCAATTGTATCTTGGATAATAGAGGGCTCCTGCGAACACACCGATCAATTCAGGCTGCCAAGGTGACTTTTTGAGAAAAGTTTTAATGTAGGCACTTCCTTCAGGAGTATCTTTTCCTTGGTCTTCTTTTCGAGCCGTCAAGTTAACGCAAAAGAAAGCGGCTTTGCCGGTTTGTAGCCCAGATAAGTTACGCTCAATAAACCGATAGAGCTTCTTATTTAGGTGTCCATAGCGAATGGAAGCGCCCACTAATACTCTCTCGTACTGACTAAAGTCGACCTCATCGTCAATTTTGTGTAAATCCAGCCACTCACAGTCGAGGTGATCCATCTGCTTAGCAATATGATGGAAGATTTTTTTGGTTTGACCTTCTCGTGTTGAATAGAGGAAGAGAGCTTTTGTCACAGATTCTCCTTAACTACGCCAAAAGGTCGGCGTAAGTAGTATCAGTAAGGTAAAGATTTCTAAGCGTCCAAACAACATAGACACAATCAGTACCCATTTCGCTTTGTCGTTAACATCACCAAAGTGCAGCGCCACTTCTCCTAGACCCGGCCCCAAGTTATTCAAGGTGGCTGCAACCGCGGAAAAGGCGCTGAGCTCGTCCATGCCCGTTGCGATTAATCCCAACATACACACCACAAACACTAAAGCATACGCAGAAAAGAATCCCCAAACGGCATCAACCACTCGTTGCGAGAGTGCACTCCCTCCCACTTTAATCGTATATACCGCGCGCGGATGAACCAAACGCTTAAGCTCTCGTACGCCCTGCAAGGTTAGCAGTAGAATACGTATCACTTTCATACCACCGCCGGTAGAGCCCGCGCAGCCGCCAATAAAGGAAGAGAACAGTAACAAGACGGGCAAAAACAGCGGCCACTCGGAGAAGCCTGTGGTGGTAAATCCCGCCGTTGTAGAGATGGAGACCGTCTGGAACAGAGCTTGATCGAAGGCATCATA
Organism: Pseudomonadota bacterium; assembly: GCA_038533895.1. Classification (GTDB taxonomy): domain Bacteria; phylum Pseudomonadota; class Gammaproteobacteria; order Enterobacterales; family Vibrionaceae; genus Vibrio. The sequence continues at coordinate 1,435 of JBCAXU010000122.1, forward strand.
AAAAGATTGATAAGAGTGGTGATTGAGAAGAATGAGAAAACACACCACGAATAACAAAGCCTGAATAAAGAAGAAGGCGCGAAATTCAGGGTCTCGCCAATAATACTTCGGATGCACGCCGCCAGAGGCAAACGCTGCAAAGTGCAATGAGTAATTACAAGCGGAGATCATTAGGAAAACAACGGTAATAAGGTTGATGGCGTAACTATCAAAATACCCCATACTGGCATCATGAGTCGAAAAACCGCCAATGGCAATGGTAGAGAAACTATGGCCGATAGCGTCAAAAGGGGTCATGCCAGCGAGCCAAAATGCCACCGCACAGGCGATAGTTAAGCTTAGGTAGATATACCACAGTGCTTTGGCCGTTTCGGCGATACGTGGAGTCATCTTTGAATCTTTGACAGGACCAGGTATCTCAGCGCGATACAGCTGCATCCCACCAATCCCTAACACTGGCAGAATGGCAACCGCAAGTACGATGATTCCCATACCACCAAACCATTGTAAAAACTGACGATAGAAGAGTATGGCTTTGGGTAAGTCATCAAGACCAACGATGACGGTAGCCCCCGTTGTGGTCAGCGCCGAAAAGGACTCGAAGAACGCATCCGTCACTGACACATTCGGGTTGTCTGCAATCAAAAACGGCAGAGAGCCCGCGCTGCCAATAACCGTCCAGAACAAAACAACAATCAAAAAGCCATCACGCGCTTTAAGCTCATGTCGATGGTGGCGGTTAGGAAACCAGCACAAGGTACCGCAAAATAGCAGCACAAAAAATGTCGTCACAAAGGGGACACCAGCACCATCTCGATAGATCAAAGCGACCAACGCAGGGGCTAGCATAGAGACACTAAAAAGGGCCAGTAGTAGCCCAACGATACGAATAATTGATCGAAATTGCATGAATAGACTGAATTATGAAGCGTTGCTTCCGACTTCCTGATTATCTTATGGTTTATCCAATACGGTAACAGTTACCTTGGCACCGCTTTTATTCACTATGGTCTGGGTAAAATCACTCACTTGACGCAATTCAATCTCTACCACTAGCTTAACCTGATCACTGTAATCTGCACTGACTTGCTCGGCAGAAAACTGTGTTAACAGAGCGTGTAAGATTGGCATAAACCCATAGTCTAACTCTAGAAGTAGTTTTGTGGTTATTTTTTTCTCAATAGTTTGAAGCGACTTGAGCGCTTGTTGCACTCCTCCTCCGTAGGCTTTTACTAGGCCTCCGGTACCAAGCTTAATTCCACCTGAATAGCGAGTCACCACAGCGGTGATCTCACCTACACCACTACCAGAAAGCTGAGCTAAGATCGGTTTACCTGCCGTTCCAGACGGCTCTCCGTCATCACTAAACCCCCACTGCATTGAATCTTGGGGGCGACCGGCTACAAATCCCCAACAGTTATGCCGTGCATCAGCATGACGCGTCTTAATCTGGTCTACGAACGCTTTTGCTGCCTCGATTCCTGGGGTATGAGCAAGATAAGTAATGAACACACTTTTCTTGATTTCTTCTTCGAACTGAGTGGGCTGTGCAGGAATGAGGTACGGCTGAACGTTCATGATGTTATAGCGTTGATAGTAATACGGGCAGTGTAGCACGAGTCTGATTTGCTCGTCGCGCAAGATCTGTCCAAGCGCACAATGTTAAACACTTGTTTAAAAAATGTATTGAATTTAACCTAGAGCAGGTCCAGACTAAAACAACTGGTCTAACCAGAATATAAATATAACCACTTTCCTTGATAGCGCTTTGCGACGTTATTCGTGTCCAGCAGTGCGCTATACACACAATCTAAGATTGTATGTCACGGAGATAGACAATGATTTACCAAGCCGAAACCCTACAGGTAAAGGAATTACAAGACGGTATCGCAGAACTGAGTTTTTGCGCGCCCGCTTCTGTGAACAAGCTCGACCTCGCAACGTTAGAGTCTCTTGATAAAGCACTGGATGCGATCAAAGCACAAGGTTCACTGAAAGGACTATTACTCACCTCTGATAAAGACGCCTTTATCGTTGGCGCAGACATTACTGAGTTTCTTGGCCTGTTTGCTAAGCCAGAGCAAGAGCTCGACCAGTGGTTGCGTTTCGCCAACAGCATTTTTAATAAGCTCGAAGACTTACCGATCCCGACCGTATCTGCACTGAAAGGGCATACCCTTGGTGGCGGATGTGAGTGTGTACTTGCTACCGACATACGCATCGGTGATAAAACCACCAGCATAGGGCTTCCAGAAACGAAACTCGGTATCATGCCAGGATTTGGCGGCTGTGTTCGCCTACCGCGTGTACTTGGCGCTGATAGTGCGATGGAAATTATTACACAAGGCAAGGCCTGTCGCGCTGATGAAGCACTGAAAATAGGTCTGCTTGATGCGGTAGTAGAAAGCGACGCTTTATATCAGTCGGCCTTAACCACTCTAAAGCAAGCGGTTAATGAGCAGCTAGATTGGAAAGCACGTCGTCAACAAAAGACCGCACCTTTATCGCTCAGTAAGCTTGAGTCGATGATGAGTTTTACCATGGCCAAAGGACTGGTGGCACAAAAAGCGGGCCCACACTATCCAGCGCCGATGACTGCGGTAATCACTATCGAAGAAGGTGCACGCTTTGCACGCGATGAAGCACTGGATATTGAGCGCAAACACTTTGTTAAGTTGGCCAAGTCAGAAGAAGCCAAAGCCTTAGTGGGCCTCTTCCTAAATGATCAATACATTAAAGGCATCGCTAAAAAGGCGGCTAAGTCGGCGAGCAAAAGCACTGAACGTGCCGCTGTACTTGGTGCAGGAATCATGGGCGGCGGTATTGCCTACCAGTCTGCGCTAAAAGGGGTGCCTGTGCTGATGAAAGATATCGCTCAGGCCTCTCTCGATTTGGGCATGAACGAAGCGTCAAAACTGCTCAACAAACGCCTCACTCAAGGTCGCATCGATGGATTCAAGATGGCTGGCATTTTGGCGTCCATCACACCAAGCCTACATTACGCTGGTATTGAAAACTCTGATGTTATCGTTGAAGCCGTGGTAGAAAACCCGAAAGTTAAAGCCGCTGTTCTCAGCGAGGTAGAGTCTCACGTGAATGAAGAGACAGTGATCACTTCAAACACCTCAACGATTCCAATCAACCTGCTTGCTAAATCACTCAAGCGCCCAGAAAATTTCTGTGGTATGCACTTCTTTAATCCTGTGCATCGTATGCCGTTGGTCGAAATCATTCGCGGCGAACACACCTCAGACGAAACCATCAACCGTGTGGTCGCTTATGCTGCAAAAATGGGTAAATCACCTATCGTGGTCAACGACTGCCCTGGGTTCTTTGTCAACCGAGTACTGTTCCCTTACTTTGGCGGCTTTAGCAAGCTGCTGCGAGATGGTGCAGACTTTACCCAAATCGACAAAGTAATGGAGCGTCAATTTGGTTGGCCAATGGGGCCTGCTTACCTCCTTGACGTAGTGGGGATTGATACCGCTCACCACGCACAAGAAGTGATGGCGCAAGGCTTCCCTGAGCGTATGGGTAAACAAGAGCGCGATGCGATTGACGCCCTGTTCGATGCCAATAAATACGGCCAGAAAAACGGCAGTGGCTTCTACAGCTACAGTGTCGATAAACGCGGCAAGCCAAAGAAAACCTTCGCGGACGATATTATACCGCTGCTTGCTGAAGTGTGCGCAGACAAGCACGCCTTCGATGACCAGACCATTATTGAACGGATGATGATTCCGATGGTGAACGAAGTGGTACTTTGTCTGCAAGAAAAGATCATAGCGACCCCGCAAGAAGCGGATATGGCGCTGGTATATGGTCTTGGTTTCCCTCCATTCCGTGGTGGCGTGTTCCGTTATCTAGACAGTATCGGTATTGCTGAATTTGTGGCAATGACCAGCAAGTACCAAGATCTAGGTGCGATGTACCATGCTCCACAGTTACTTATTGATATGGCAGCTAAGGGTGAAACCTTCTACGGCACTCAACAGCAAGGTTCAATCTAAGGAGAGATTCTAAAATGGCTAATAATAGAAACGTTGTCGTAGTTGATTGTCTACGTACCCCTATGGGTCGCTCTAAAGGTGGCGCTTTTCGTCATACTCGCGCCGAAGATCTGTCAGCACACCTAATGAAAGGTATTTTGGCTCGCAACCCACAAGTGAACCCAAGTGAGATTGAAGATATCTATTGGGGCTGTGTGCAGCAAACACTAGAGCAAGGCTTTAACGTGGCGCGTAATGCCGCGCTACTGGCTGGACTACCGATAGAAATTGGGGCAGTCACCGTTAACCGCTTATGTGGTTCCTCGATGCAAGCGCTGCATGACGGCACTCGCGCCATCATGACCGGCGATGCCGAGATATGTTTAATTGGCGGTGTGGAGCATATGGGCCATGTGCCAATGAACCACGGCGTTGACTTCCATCCTGGTATGTCAAAACATGTGGCGAAAGCGGCAGGCATGATGGGTTTAACAGCAGAAATGCTAGGCAAGCTTCATGGTATCAGCCGTGAACAACAAGATGAGTTTGCCGCGCGTTCTCACGCTCGCGCACACGCCGCGACTGTAGAAGGGCGTTTTAAAAACGAAATCTTACCAACAGAAGGTCATGCCGCTGACGGTACTCTGTTTACCTTAGACCACGATGAAGTCATTCGCCCTGAAACAACGGTAGAAGGGCTGTCTCAACTGCGCCCAGTATTCGACCCTGCCAACGGCACCGTGACCGCAGGTACGTCCTCTGCGCTATCGGATGGCGCGTCAGCGATGCTAATCATGAGTGAAGAGAAAGCCAATGAGCTAGGCTTAACCATTCGCGCACGCATCAAAGGGATGGCGATTGCGGGTTGCGATCCTTCGATTATGGGTTACGGCCCGGTTCCTGCGACTCAGAAAGCACTAAAACGTGCAGGGCTTTCGATTGAAGATATGGATGTGGTCGAGCTAAATGAAGCCTTTGCCGCGCAATCCTTACCGTGTGCCAAGGATTTAGGTCTACTTGAAGTGATGGATGAGAAGGTCAACCTTAACGGCGGTGCCATTGCACTTGGTCATCCGTTGGGTTGTTCTGGCTCGAGAATCTCGACCACCTTGATTAACTTAATGGAAACCAAAGAAGCCAAATATGGGCTGGCCACCATGTGTATTGGTCTAGGTCAAGGCATCGCCACTGTATTTGAGCGTCCGTAGGGCTCTAGATAAAAGAAAGCAAAACGCCAGCCTCACAGGCTGGCGTTTTTTTTTATTGGTAAGTGGTTACAAACTCTTTAACCCCCACTTTTCAGCGGTCTCTTTAAAGAAACCTTGCGTTTTTTTCAGTTCAACCCAATGGTTCAAATAGTTAATCCACACCTGATCGTCTTGTGGCAATAGCATGGCGATTGGCGTCGGTTTACGCGGTTGTTTGACCGGAACAATCGCCAGCTGCTTGAACTTTTCCACCAGCGTGGCCGCTTCGACGTTTGAGGTGACTGAGACATCTGCACGGCGAGCAAGCAATTCTTGGAAATCACGAGCAGGCGCTTCAATGACAATGTGTTGCGCAGATGGGAAAAACTCTTTGACCATCTTCTCTTGAACCGTCCCTAAGGTCGCAGCAACTTTCACTTCCGCCTTATCGAAATCACTCCAATCAGAGAACTTGGCTAAATCCTTCTTTTGAACCACAGGCACAAAAGCTAAGTAAAAATAGGGCTGACTGTAACCGGCCACTTTAGCGCGAGACATATTCAATGAAGCACTGCCAGTGATATCGTACTTGTTGGCGGTAATCCCGTTGACCAACGTCTTCCAATCCGTTGCTACGTATTCGACTTTGACCCCAAGATCTTTCGCCAACTCTTTGGTCACGTCGATATCAAAACCTTTGTAGCTGTTGGTGGCAGGGTCTTTCATCGTCATTGGATTCCAATCCCCTGTGGTACCGACTCTCAAGACCCCTTTATCCAATATCTGCTGTAGTCGACTGGTTTCTGCCGCGACTTGCCCCACTGACAACAAGCACAATCCAAGCGCTAGAATAAACTTCACCATTTTATCTTCCCTAAAGTTGTTATGTTTATGCCACTTCATTGATAACATAGCAGCAACAGAGAGGATTTTTTAGTCAATACAAGGATTAATGTGATATTTCGTTACCTATTGCTTGTGTCAGTATTATCAATAACTGGATGCAGTGACTATCAGTGGGGCTGGTATGTACTGGACCCGAGCACGGAACAAGGACGAACCAATATGGCGTTCTTGGTCGCCGGTTTTAGTGACACCATTCAAGTGTCACTGCTCAGCATGTTGTTTGCTATGCTGCTGGGATTAGTTGTGGCTTTACCCGCACTGTCGAACCATGCTTGGGTGCGAATGTTCAATCGTATCTATGTCGAGTCGGTTCGATCCATCCCAGTGCTGGTATTGTTACTGTGGGTTTACTACGGGATGCCAACTTTACTGGATATCACACTGAACCATTTCTGGGCTGGTGTGATCGCGTTGACCTTGGCAGAAAGTGCTTTTATGGCTGAAGTTTTCAGAGGGGGAATTCAAGCCATTCCCCGCGGTCAGCATGAGGCCGCCGAATCGTTGGGATTGAACTACTGGCAAAAGATGCGCTTAGTGATACTCCCTCAAGCATTTCGACAAATCCTGCCGCCTCTAGGCAATCAATTCGTCTATATCCTCAAGATGAGCTCACTAGTCAGCGTAATTGGTTTAAGTGACTTAACGAGACGAGCAAATGAATTGGTGGTGAATGAGTACTTACCATTAGAAATTTACACGTTTCTGGTCTTAGAGTATTTGGTGCTGATCCTTTTGGTCTCCCAAGCGGTTCGCTGGCTAGAGAAACGTATCGCAATCCCAAGTCACTAAACGCTGGCTTTCACAACACTAGATACAACAAAGCCGCTGATGATGAGCGGCTTTGGTTTATTTCAGTCAAAAAACAATTGAGGCTTACTTTTGTTTGACCGGGCGTTGCCAACCGATAATTTTACGCTCTTTGGCGCGAGTGATGACTAACTCACCTTGTGCGACGTCTTTGGTTAAAGTCGTCCCTGCGCCAATCGTGGCACCATCCGCAATAGTCACAGGCGCGACTAACTGGCTGTCAGAACCAACAAACACGTCATCACCAATGATGGTCTTAAATTTATTGGCACCATCGTAGTTACAAGTGATGGTTCCTGCGCCAATATTGGTACGTTGACCAATTTCAGCATCACCTAGGTAGGTTAGATGGTTCGCTTTAGATCCTTCGCCAATGCGGGCATTTTTGACTTCGACGAAGTTGCCGACGTGAGAGTCACTACGCATCTCAGCACCAGGGCGCAGACGAGTAAATGGGCCCACGGTACACTCTTCACCGACGGTCGCCCCTTCAATCACACTGTATGGGCGAATAATCGTATTATCGTCGATCTCACAATCTTTCAGCACACATCCGGTACCAATCACAACGTTGTCGCCCAGCGATACGTTACCTTCGATAATGACGTTGGCGTCGATTTCACAGTCCATACCGCATTGCAATTCACCACGCAGATCAAAGCGCGCTGGATCACGTAGCATCACGCCTTGCTCAAGTAACTTTTTCGCTTGCATCGACTGGAAAGCTCGCTCTAAACGAGCAAGCTGGGCGCGGTCATTCACCCCTTCGACTTCAATTGGATTAACTGGGTGAACCGCCTCAACAGCACGCCCTTCATCGTGAGCCGCGGCAATCACGTCAGTTAAGTAGTATTCACCTTGAGCGTTATTGTTGTTTAGCCCAGATAACCAACGCTTAAGATCGCCACCAGTGGCCACCATCACCCCAGTGTTGATCTCCTTAATCAGCTTCTGCTCATCAGTGGCATCTTTTTGTTCTACGATCGCCACAACCGGGCCATTGCGACGTACAATTCGGCCGTATCCCATAGGGTTATCAAGCACCACAGTCAACAACGCAATACCACCATTGGGCTGCGCATCAAGCAGACCTTCTATGGTCTCTTCCGAGATTAACGGCACATCACCGTACAGCACCAAGATCTTTTCATCGTCTTCAAACTGAGGCGACGCTTGATCAACAGCGTGACCAGTGCCAAGTTGATCGGCTTGCAGAACCCAGTTTACCTGCTCATTGGCTAACTCAGCTTGCATCTGATCACCACCGTGACCATAGACTAAATGAATGTTTTGTGCGCCCAAGCTATTACAGCTATCAATCACATGCTTCACCATGGGTTTACCTGCTAGCGTGTGGAGCACCTTGGGTTTGTTCGAATACATGCGAGTGCCTTTACCCGCTGCGAGAATCACCGCACTAAACTTCATAATTAACCTACTGAAACGTATTTAAAACTGGGGGTATTCTAGACACTAATTGGGGATTAGTTAATTGATTGGCAAAAATTTCTATTAAAAAATAAGCAAAAAGGCGGCCTCTCGACCGCCTTTATCACTTGTCACAACGCTGTGTTTAACGACGCTGTTTTGTCAGCTCGATAACTCGTAGCTGAGCAATGGCTTTAGCCAGTTCACTAGCCGCTTGAGCGAAGTCCATATCGCCGTGCTGATTTTGAATTGCTTCTTGAGCACGACGTTTAGCTTCTTCAGCCTTAGCTGCGTCCAGTTCTTCACCACGGATAGCGGTGTCAGCCAGTACAGTCGCTGTACCCGGTTGAACCTCTACCATACCACCAGAAACGTAGATAAATTCCTCATGGCCGTGCTGCTTAACAAGTCGCACCATACCAGGCGTGATAGCGGTTAGCAGCGGTGTGTGACCATGGAAAATACCAAGCTCACCTTCGCTACCGGTCACCTGAAACGTCTCGACGCGACCAGAGAAGATTTTCTTCTCTGCGCTTACTACGTCTAGGTGAAAGGTTATTGCTGCCATATCGCCTCCTAGTTAGCCTTATAGCTTCTTCGCATTCTCGATAGCATCTTCAATTGCACCACAGTACATGAAGGCTTGCTCTGGAACGTCATCGTAATCACCAGCTAGTAGACCTTTGAAGCCACGTAGAGTCTCTTTAAGAGGCACGTAAACACCTGGGTCGCCAGTAAATACTTCCGCTACGTGATAAGGCTGAGTTAGGAAACGCTCAATCTTACGTGCGCGAGATACCACTTGCTTATCTTCTTCAGAAAGCTCGTCCATACCTAGAATCGCGATGATGTCTTTCAGCTCTTTGTAGCGCTGAAGTGTCTGCTGAACGCCACGAGCAATGTCGTAGTGCTCTTGACCAACCACTAATGGATCAAGCATACGAGATGTTGAATCTAGTGGGTCAATCGCTGGGTATAGACCCATAGCTGCGATGTTACGGTTAAGTACAACCGTTGCATCCAAGTGCGCGAACGTGGTTGCTGGAGACGGG
>JBCAXU010000123.1:0-10663 GCA_038533895.1 Pseudomonadota bacterium
CAACTTTCGTTAAACTTACCTAGTCCTTCACCGTCACAATAATCGATATTGATGTCGCGCATCGTTTCCAAGGTGTCTTCACTGGTTAGCGCGAATTTAGAGCCATCGGAACAGACAATACGCACTCGACCATCATCACTGACTGAGTAAATATCAACTTCGGTATTGCACAGCTCGAATGACGCTTCGCGGAAGTTGTCTTGTTCGGTGTTGCTCGCACAGCCTGCCGTTACTGCAACCAACGTTGTTAGCGCTATCAGTCCAAATGTTTTCATAATAATTCCTTGGATTGTCAGTTTAATAGATATCATTTTAGTAGTTGTTGCTTAAGCTAAGACTATATAAGTGTGACATCTCATTCAACAATAAAAAAGCCAGCGTGGTTCGCTGGCTTAATCAGTCTCTAAAGGAAAGCGGATTAACCGACTTCAATACCTTGAGCTTGAAGATCCGCATGGTACGACGAACGAACAAATGGACCACAGGCGGCATGGGTGAAGCCAAGATCAAGGGCAATCTCTTTCAGTTCGTCAAACTCAGACGGCGGGACATAACGCTCAACCGGCAAGTGGTGACGGCTTGGCGCGAGGTATTGACCTAGGGTAAGCATTGTCACCCCATGAGCGCGCAGATCTTTCAGAACTTCAATGATCTCTTCTTTGGTTTCGCCTAGACCCATCATCAATCCTGACTTGGTCGGGATGTCAGGGTGTTGTTGCTTGAACTTTTGTAGCAGTTGTAGCGACCATTTGTAGTTCGCGCCAGGGCGAGCTTTACGGTAAAGGCGTGGCGCAGTTTCCAAGTTGTGGTTGAACACATCAGGCGGATTGTCTTTCATCAGATCCAGCGCAACATCCATACGGCCACGGAAATCAGGGACTAGGGTCTCAATCTTGATGTTAGGGTTGAGCGCACGGATTTCGCGGTTACAATCGGCAAAATGCTGTGCACCACCATCGCGAAGATCGTCACGGTCAACAGAGGTGATCACCACGTATTTGAGCTTCATATCTTGTATGGTCTTGGCAAGCTTCTTCGGCTCATCGGCCTCAGGCGCGAGTGGACGACCGTGGGCAACATCACAGAATGGGCAGCGACGAGTACAAATGGCACCGAGAATCATAAAGGTCGCCGTACCGTGGTTAAAACACTCAGCCAAGTTTGGGCAAGAGGCTTCTTCACAGACGGAGTGCAGGTTGTTTTTACGCATTGCTGATTTGATGTCTTGAATGCGCTGGCTGTCTGCTGGGAGCTTGATCTTCATCCACTCTGGTTTACGAAGAACTTCTTTCTGCTCTGCGGGCATATTCTTCACCGGGATCAGTGCCATCTTGTCAGCGTCACGATACTTAACGCCTTTTTCCATTTGGATTGGTTTACTCATGCTTCTCTTACTTCTCGTTGCTGGTGGCCTAGTGGTTGTTGGTAGAGATGAACTCAACCTGCTCATAACCCAGTAGTTTGACTAGCTCTTCGACTAGTTTGTTTTCAACCTGGATGACATCATCAGGTCCACCTAGTTGGCTGACTTGAACCATTTCCATCCCCGCATAACCGCACGGGTTAATGCGTTGGAAAGGTGAAAGGTCCATGTTCACATTCAGTGCTAAGCCATGAAATGAACACCCTTTACGGATTCTAAGCCCTAAAGAACAGATTTTTCTGCCATCGACGTACACACCTGGTGCATCTGGCCGTGCCGTTGACTCAATATTGTATGCTTTAAGGGTGTTGATTACGAGGTTCTCAATATGGGTAACGAGATCTCGCACACCAAGCTTTTTGCGACGTAGGTTAATCAGGAAGTAGGCAACCAGTTGACCCGGGCCGTGATAGGTGACCTGACCACCGCGATCACTTTGTACGACAGGAATATCGCCAGTGTTCAGCAAATGTTCTGCTTTTCCTGCTTGTCCTTGGGTAAAAACCGGATTGTGCTCTACCAGCCAAACCTCGTCTGCGGTCTCTTCCGTTCGGTTATCGGTGAAGTCATGCATTGCTTGCCAAATCGGCTCGTAATCCTGTCTTCCCAGATGCTTTACCACAAGCTGGTTATGCATTGCCTTATTCCATCGTCGATTAATAAAGTGAAAAGATTATAAACTGCTTCGGGTCAATGAACTACATCTTAGCTACAGGTTTTTGACCCCAGAAAAAGTGGTTTTTATTTATCTATCTGATATATAAAAAGAAAGCAGCTGCTCGCTGCTTTCAAAAAAAATTGATAACATCAAATAAAATTAGAGAACCATGCGTACGATGTCGATTTCACCCAGCTCTTTGTATAGAGTTTCCACCTGCTCTATCGATGTGGCTGTGATGTTGACAGAGACTGAATGATAGTTGCCTTTAGCACTTGGCTTTACGGTTGGGCTGTAGTCACCTGGAGCATGACGTTGAATCACTTCCAAAACCTTCTCTGGCAGCTCTGGCTTAGCGTAGCCCATCACCTTGTAGGTAAATGAACAAGGGAACTCTAGCAGGTCCTTCAGTTTTGCATCTGAGTTAATGTTCAGCATGTTGTTACTCCAAGTTGGAAAATTGGTCTGAATAGCGCGGAATAGTACTGACAATTGAGGTCGAACTCAAGTGAACGCGCGAGGGTTAAAAACGAAAAGAGCCGCGCTAGGCGGCTCTTTTCATACTAAATGCATGAATTACAAGAAGCTCTTAAATAGCATCACAATGTAATCCCACAGGCGGCTAAATAGGCTGCCTTGCTCCACATCTTCTAACGCAAGCAGTGGGTACTCAGCAATGTCTTCACCTTCTAGTTGGTAGTATAGCTTACCAACCACATCACCTTTCATAATTGGGGCTTCTAGCTGTTTTTCAAGGATGAAACTTGCAGTGAGGCTTTTCGCTTGACCACGAGGGAGGGTCACGTAGGTGTCTTGATCAAGACCAAGAGCGACTGTGTCTTTGTTGCCCATCCAAATCTTCTCTTCAACAAAGGTTTCACCCGCTTTGTGTGGTGCTACTGTTTCAAAGAAGCGGAAGCCATAGCTGAGCAGCTTCTTGCTCTCTGACTTACGCGCATTGGCATCGCGGGTACCCATTACAACCGCAACAAGACGCATTTTGCCTTCAGTCGCTGAGCTAACTAAACTGTAGCCGGCGTTGCTGGTGTGTCCGGTTTTGATGCCATCTACGTTCATGCTCTTATCCCAAAGTAGACCGTTGCGGTTGTATTGGGTAATGCCGTTGTAGGTGTATTTTTTCTCTGAGTAGATACGGTACTCATCAGGCACGTCGCGAATCAGTGCACTGCCTAGTAGTGCCATATCATAAGGGGTTGAATACAGGTTCGGGTTGTCTAGACCGTGAACATTGGCAAAGTGGGTATCCTTCATGCCGATGGTGTCAGCCCAAGCGTTCATCAAATCGACAAAGGCATCTTCAGAGCCGGCAATGTGCTCTGCCATCGCGACACACGCATCGTTACCTGACTGGACAATAATGCCGCGATTGAGGTCTTCAACTTTAACCGTGGTGCCCACTTCGATAAACATCTTTGAAGAGTCAGGGAAGTTCTTTGCCCATGCGTTTTTGCTGATGGTCACGTCATCTTGCAGTGAGATGTTACCGCGCTCAAGCTCCTGACCAATAACGTAGCTGGTCATCATTTTGGTCAAACTTGCAGGCGAAAGCTTGGTGTTCATCTCTTTTTGTGCGAGAACTTTACCTGAATGGTAATCCATCAACACATAGCCTTTCGCTGCGATTTGAGGAGCATCAGGGACGACGATAGGTGATGCGAATGCAGAAGATGCGAAAGTTGCAGAAAGCGCAATTGAAGACGCAAATGCTGATTTAATGAGTGTTGTTTTTTTCATAGTAACTACAGGTTATCTTTGACTGTCCATATCTTAACAGAATCAATCACTCAAATCAGTGCCGCCCTTAGGGAAACACTGGATTGAGGACTAACGAGATTTAATAAAGGCGCTGTCATATCCCAGTGCCTTGACTTGTTCCAGGGCCTTTTGTGTTGACATAAAATCGTCAAAAGGGCCGAGCAGTACGCGATGTAATGTATCAGATGAACTGACATAACTCTTTACCGACAGAGTTTGACTCAGACTTTGCGCTAAAGTTTCAACCCGATCTTGGTGTTGTGACGAAGCGACTTGGACAATGTACTGGCTGTGAGCCTTATTTGGCCGAGTTGTGGTTGGTCTGTCGACGGTAATGACTTCAATTTCAACATTGGCTGTGCCGGTTTTCAATACATCAAGCTTGAGCGCTGCCGCGTAGCTGAGGTCGATAATGCGTCCGCGGTGAAAAGGTCCGCGATCGTTGACTCTCACGATGGCGGTCTTGCCGTTGTCTTGGTTGGTGACTTTCACATAGCTTGGGATCGGCAGCTCTTTGTGAGCCGCAGACATTGAGTACATGTCGTAGATTTCGCCGTTTGAGGTCAGGTGACCATGAAATTTTTTACCATACCAAGAGGCAATTCCTTGCTGCTTAAATCCTTTTGGATCTTTTATGATGGTATAGCGCTGACCACGTAGCGTGTAATTGCTATTACCTCCACGACTGTATGGTTCATATTGCGGTGTCGCGTCTTCGATATGATCGACGCTGATGGGCGTATCCGGAGCAACATCGTCGGCTATGCTATAGCGCCCAGAAGAGGAGCAGCCTGCGAGTATTACTGATAACGTTATCGCGCTAGCAACAAGGTATTTATTGGTCATTTAGATTGCCTTTGAGAACGCTTTACGGTGAGTATGGATAGACATCAAGATGCCGAAACCAGCCATCAAGGTCACCATTGACGTACCACCGTAACTGATCAGAGGAAGCGGTACACCGACGACCGGCAAGATACCACTCACCATTCCGATATTAACAAATACATAGACGAAGAAGCTTAAAACGATACTGCCCGCCATCATTCGACCAAATGCAGTTTGTGCTTTGCTCGCTAAGACTAGGCCTCGGCCAATAATAAACAAGTACAAACTGAGCAAAATGAGGATGCCGATTAAGCCCCACTCTTCGGCGATCACCGCAAAGATAAAGTCGGTGTGACGTTCTGGAAGGAACTCGAGCTGAGACTGAGTGCCTTGCAGCCATCCTTTGCCTGAGATACCTCCTGAGCCGATAGCGATCTTACTTTGAATAATATGATAGCCCGCGCCAAGTGGATCGGACTCGGGATTAAACAGAGTTCTAACTCGGACTTTTTGGTATTCGCGCATCAAAAAAAACCACAACACTGGTAGAAATGCGCCTAAAGCACACGCTGCTGCAATGATGATTTTCCAACTGATGCCGGCGAGAAAAATGACAAAAATCCCCGAGGCAGCGATAAGGATTGATGTGCCTAAGTCGGGTTGTTTGGCGATCAAAATTGTCGGCACGAAAACCATCACCAAGGAGATAACCAAGGTTTGGAATGTCGGCGGAAGTGGGCGCTTACCAATAAATCTTGCCACCATCAAAGGTACGGCGAGTTTTAGCAGCTCTGAAGGCTGGAAGCGGACGAAACCTAAGTTTAGCCAGCGCTGCGCTCCTTTTGACGCCTCACCAAAAAACAGTACTCCGAGTAACAACACCACGCCACCGACAAACATCAGCGGTGCTAACGCTTCATAGGTACGCGGAGGAATTTGGGCCAGCAGTAACATTACCCCAAGCGACAAGCCCATGCGCATGGCTTGGCGGTCCATCATGGCTAAGTTCTGCCCGCTGGCGCTATACATCACCACTAGACCAAATGCCATCAGGACCAATATGCCCAGTAGTAAAGGCAAATCTAAATGAAAGCGTTCAAAAAGAGCGCGGTTTTGACCGGTGGCTGGGTTTAAATCCATGGCTACTTCGCCTCCTATTTGTCGCTATTTAAAATGACGTGGTCGAATATTTTTCGCACCACAGGGCCACCTTGTGAAGAGCCGCCACCCGCGTTTTCAAGCACTAGGGATACGATTACTTCAGGGTTTTCTATCGGAGCAAAACCAGTAAATAGAGCATGGTCTCGAAGGTGTTCGGCGATTTCGTCGGCGTTGTATTCTTCGTCTTCAGCTAGGCCAAATACCTGTGCGGTTCCCGACTTACCGGCGCTCACATAACTCATATTGGTAAAGGCGCGTCGCGCTGTTCCCTTTTTGCCATGGTTAACCAAACGCATGCCTTCTATAGCCAAGTCCCAATAACGATCTTTCACGCCCTCTATCGGTGGGTGAGTATAGGTTTCTAGGTCTTCCAGTTCATGTTTAGCAAACTTTTCACCATTGACTATGGTTGCGCGCAGTAGGTGAGGGGCGATACGTGTCCCTCGGTTGACCAGCACAGACGTCGCTTT
This sequence comes from Pseudomonadota bacterium, assembly GCA_038533895.1. Classification (GTDB taxonomy): domain Bacteria; phylum Pseudomonadota; class Gammaproteobacteria; order Enterobacterales; family Vibrionaceae; genus Vibrio. The sequence continues at coordinate 6,317 of JBCAXU010000123.1, forward strand.
GGCGATTTGCATCGGGGTTGCTGTCCAATATCCTTGACCGATACCGACAGGGATGGTGTCTCCCTGATACCAAGGCACTCGATGACGCGCCATTTTCCATTCTCGGGTTGGCATATTGGCTTTACTCTCTTCATAGATATCAAGGCCAGTGTAGTCACCAAATCCAAACATCATCATCCAACGCGATATACGGTCAATGCCCATATCGTAAGCAATTTGATAAAAGAAAGTATCGACGGATTCCTCAATGGATTTGACGATATCCACCTTGCCATGGCCCCACGCGAGCCAATCACGGAATGGTCGGGTTTTGGAATTTGGAATTTTCCAATAACCAGGGTCGTTACGTGTGGTGTAGGGGGTAATCACACCCTCTTGTAGCGCAGCGACCGCCATAAAAGGCTTGATTGTCGACGCGGGAGGGTAGATCCCTAACGTCGCTCGGTTAACCAACGGTCGGTTTTTATCGTTAAGCAAGGCACTATACGCTTTACTTGAAATACCATGGACAAAAGCGTTCGGGTCATAACTGGGGCTGGAAACCATCGCCAGCACACCGTTGTCGTTTGGATCGAGCACTACGACACTGCCTCTGCGATCATCAAGCAAATCGTGTATGAAAAGTTGAAGATCAATATCTAGGTTAAGAACAATATCTTTGCCTGGAACCGGAGGCACATATTTGAGTGTGCGAATAACTCGGCCACGACTGTTGACTTCGACCTCTTGATAACCGGCAGTGCCGTGCAGTAGGTCTTCGTAAAAGCGCTCAATCCCCAGCTTGCCGATATCGCGGGTGGCTTGGTAATTCGCATCTTTTTCTTCACGAACCAGACGTTGCATATCTCTGTCGTTGATCCGTGATACATAGCCAATCACGTGCGTCAGCACTTCGCCATAAGGGTAATGGCGTTTGAGTGCCGCGTTGATCGCCACGCCAGGAAAGTTGTGTTGTTGAACGGAGAACTTCGCCACTTGCTGCTCAGTGAGCTGGGTTAAAATCGGCACCGATTTAAAGCGACGAGAGTGTTTGCGCTCTTTTTGGAAACGCTCGACTTGCTCTGGTGTAATAGTGACGATTTGTTGCAGGCGACGAATGGTAGCGTCCATATCATCGACTTTTTCGGGAATGATTTCCAGGCTAAATACTGGCCGGTTTTCAGCCAGTAATTTTCCGTTACGGTCGTATATCAGGCCTCGGTTGGGGGCAATAGGCACGACTTTGATACGGTTATCATTAGAGCGGGTCTTGTAGTCTTGGTATTGATTGATTTGGATATTATAGAGGTTAGTCACCAGCACGCCCATCATGGCCACAATACCAATGAAAGCGACTACAGCGCGGCTTTTGAAAAGTCGCGCTTCTTCATGGTAATCCCTTATTTGGGTACGCTTGCGTAACATCTATACTTATTCTCGATGATAAGGGTGGTTTGCGGTGATACTCCACGCGCGATAAAGACTCTCTGCCATCACAATTCTGACCAACGGGTGAGGAAGTGTTAGCGCAGAGAGTGACCAGCTTTGATCCGCTGCCGCTTTGCAAGCGGGTGCCAATCCCTCAGGGCCGCCGATTAAGATCGAGACATCTCGCCCGTCTAATTTCCAGCTTTCAAGTTGCTGGGCAAGTTGCGGTGTGTCCCACTTTTTGCCTGGGATATCGAGAGTAACAATTCGGTTGCCTTTTGGCACGGCGGCCAACATAGCTTCGCCTTCTTTTTGCAAAATTCTTGCAATATCGGCATTTTTTCCGCGTTTTCCGGCGGTTATTTCTACAAGCTCAAGAGGCATGTCGTGTGGAAAACGGCGACGGTACTCCTGAAAGCCCTCCTCAACCCATTTGGGCATTTTACTGCCGACAGCGATAAGCTGGATCTTCATCGCTTAACCCCAAAGTTTTTCGAGTTGGTAAAGTTCACGTTGCTCTTCTTGCATAACATGCACAATGGTCGAGCCCATATCAAGCACCACCCACTCTCCCTGCTCTTCACCATCGATACCCAGTGGTAAAAGGCCGGCTAGTTTTGACTCTTTGGCCACGTGCTCGGCAATTGAGGAAACGTGGCGCTTGGAGGTGCCTGTACACACAATCATAAAGTCAGTAATGCTGGATTTACCTTGAACATCAATCGTTTTGATGTCTTGCGCTTTCATGTCGTCGATTTTGTCGACTAAGAAGTCGTTTAACTGTTCAAGTTGCAAGGTGTTGTCCTCATTGGTTTTCTAGTTAACTTGTCGCCCTTTTTGACGGCGGCGAAGTATAGCACGCTTTTTATATCCGCACTTGTGGCAGGCAAATTTGGCAGCTTAGCTGGTGCAATAGTGGCCAACATGAGATCTCATATTGGGTTTTCGCGGTGATTTCAGCTTGAGCCAGGAGTTGCAGCTGCTTTGCCAGCAGGCTTGGGTTGAGTCTTTGCAGCGCAGCGGAGTAGAGTGGGCGTTTTGACTGCCAGATTCGATATTGTTCGAATACTTGAGCCAGGGTTTGGCTATTGAGCAGTGAAGCCATAGCAAACAATTGTGTCAGCTCTTTTTGCAAGGTGCGGATCAGGATAACCGACTCAACCCCTTCGGCCTCTAGCTGGCGCAAAATACGCTGCGAACGTTTCGCTTTACCTGCTAATAGGGCGTCGACCCAATGGAAAGCGGTGAAATGGTTATGGCGACTTAACGCATGTTCCAGGCGAACTAAATTGAGCTGGCCATCTGGATAGAGAAGCACAAGCTTTTCAAGGCTTTGGCTCAAGGCAAACAAGTTACCTTCATGCCATTGCGCGAGCATCTGAACGGCTTCTTGATCGGGTTGTAGGCCCATTTTTCGGCAGCGCTGCTGCACAAACTGTGGCAGACGCTGAATATCAGGTGTTAGGCAATTAACCCAACACCCTTGGCTAGAAAGGGCTTTGAACCACTTTGCATTCTCTTGCGCTTTGGTTAATTTACTGCCGATGATGACCAGTAAGATATCAGGATGAATCAGTTCGGCGACGGCCAGCAACTCTTTGGCAGTGGTGGCATTGACACCAGTTTCGGGCAGTTCGAGCTCAATTACCTGCTTGGCCGAGAATAAACTCATGGCTTGGCAGCAGTCATACACTTGGTTCCAATCAAGGTTATTACTTACAGCAAAGCGGTGTCGCTCCTCAAAGCCATTGGCAAACGCCGTTTGCTGAATGGCCTCGCGCGACTCTTGCAGTAACAAGGGCTCATTGCCAAAAATGAGATAGATCGGATGGAGCTGTTTGACCAGTTGCTCCGCTAATCGGTCCGCGAAAATGCGCATGGTGATTATTGCTGAGTGTTCGTTGGCGCGCTGTTCTGTGCTTCATCAGTGAAGAGCGTTTTAACTCGGTACTGCTCTTCGTCCGCGCCAAGCTGAATTTCTTGCTCTTGCTCAAGGCGTTCATTCGCTTCGATATCGGCTTTTAGGCGAGCCATCTGGCGAATGATTTGTGATGCCGCTAACTTACGCATCTCGTCTTCAATCATGTCACGTTCAACCGATTTTGCCAGCGCTGTTAGCGGGTTATCTAAATAGCTACGAGTGACACTGGTTGAGAAGGTTTTGGAACCCAGTTCAGGTAACGTGACACGATAAGAGGCGCGGAAAGTAAGCTCTTTTTCTGCAGCGCGAGTATTTTGATAAAGTGAGAGAGTGCGCTCGCCAACGCCTTCACTTATTAGGTGTAGGTTAGGAACGTTCTCTGCTGGGGCGACGACGTCAATTTCACTCATACGCAGTTGACCTTTCATCATACGAGTAAAACTGCTGTACTGGTCGTAACTGGTTAGCGACATAGTCTCGAGTTCATCCGGAATAGAGTAATCCCCGCGCAGGTGAAATCCACAAGCAGATAATAAAGATGCGCTCAGGATGACCGCGGTTATCTTCAGTGAAGGGGAACTAAATAGTGCTCGTACTCGTTGAGGAAACATAGTCTGGTGGCTCTCGATGATTATTGGAATACTTATCTTAAAACTCTAACTCAGTGCGAGACGTTGAGCTAAAACCTTAAGATAAGTAAAGCAGGGCAGTGCGCCCTGCTTTAGAGTGACTGAATGACAGTTAGTTCGCCACGATGTTAAGAAGTTTACCCGGTACGTAGATAACTTTACGTACGGTTTTGCCTTCTGTGAACTTAGTAACGTTCTCGTCGTTTAGACCAAGCTGTTCTATATCGTCTTTCGAGATGTCCGCTGGCACCGTTAGTTTCGCGCGTAGCTTACCGTTTACCTGTACAACGATGGTTTTCTCATCTTCAACCAGAGCTTGCTCGTCGTAGGTTGGCCAAGCGGCGTTATCGATATCTGACTCACCCAGCGCGCCCCACATTTCAAATGAGA
>JBCAXU010000124.1:0-10101 GCA_038533895.1 Pseudomonadota bacterium
GTTTTAGGGTTGAGCGTTCCAGCCATGCCAATTGGATCGCCGGGCATGGAAGTTGACGAACGATTCCAACCTTACCTTGTATTGCAACTCAATGTAGATGGTTCAGTTACGACCTTTGCTGAAGTCAACACCTATGAGGAGCAATTCTAATGAACCGGTTTTGTCTTTTTGTTTCTATTTGGGGAGCGTTCTCGTTCTCGATGGTCTCTCCCGCTATCGCGAATGAAAAATTAACGCTCAAACGTGCAGTAGAAATAGCGGTAGAAAATGATCCATGGCTCGTTAGCAGTGCACATCGTGAACGTGCCACATTGTCCAGTAGTGTCGTCGCCTCGAGCCTACCAGACCCCGTTGTCAACATCGGTTTAGCAAATGTACCCACTGATGGTTTTGCGTTTGATCAAGAGCCCATGACTCAGCTAAAAGTAGGTGTGTCACAGATGTTTCCTCGTGGTGATTCGTTAGCCATAAGGTCTCGTCAATTGCGGGAGCAAGCAGCAGAGCATCCCCTGATGAGAGCCGACCGAGTGGCCAAAGCACGCGTTCAAGTATCAAACTTATGGTTAGAAATATATCGGGCGCAGCAAAGTGTAAAGCTAATTGATGAAGATAAAGCGTTATTTGAACAGCTCAGCGATATCGCAAAGGCAAATTATTCAACTGCCTTTGGACGCGTAAATCAGCAAGATATCGTTCGTGCAAAGTTGGAATTAACAAGGTTGGAAGACCGACTTACTAAACTACGAGCATTAGAAGAAAGAGCCACAGGGAAGCTTCTAGAGTGGCTAGTTAGAGATCAAAATTATCCAAGTCAATCGGGATTTGATGCCTTTTCTCGATTAACGTTGCCGCATGCCCTACCTGAGATCAAAAACATGGGGCAGAATATGAGAACAATACTTGAGCGCAGAGATCAACAATCGCTTGCAATGGTTCTCAATCAACACCCTTTGATCCTCTCGATAGAGCAAAGAATTCGCGCCAGCCAAACCGGTATTGACCTTGCCAAAGAAAAATACAAGCCACAATGGGGGGTTAACGCTAGTTACGCCTACAGAGACGACACGCCCGACGGTACAAGTCGAGCAGATTTTTTATCGATGGGTGTAAGTTTCGATGTACCTCTTTTTACAGAAAACCGCCAAGACCAAGAGGTTTCGGCTGCCGTAAGCCTATCTGAAGCCATTAAAACCGACAAGCGCTTAGTCCTCAGAGAAATGATGTCATACATCCAGTCTTTATATGCGGAAAATGAGCGATTAATGGAGCGACAAGCGCTGTACGAACTCGAATTGTTAGAGCAAATGCAAGAGCAAGCTGAGGCATCGCTCAATGCTTATACCAACGACGAAGGAGACTTTGCTGAGGTAGTGCGTGCTCGTATTGCGGATCTTAATGCCAGAATTGACGCACTGGATATCAGTGTGGATTTGGTCAAAACAAAAATTCAACTCAACTATTACTTTGATACCAACGCAGGTATTCCTTTGTCTCAAATCGGAGAACAACAATGAGCACAATTAAAGCACTCGTCATAGGCGGGGTAGCAGGCGGTATTATGACTGCGTTGGCATTCACGTTTCTGATACCATCTTCATCATCCACCGCGAATAATGAGCAAAACGAAGAGAAGCAACCGTTGTATTGGGTTGCGCCGATGGACCCAAATTACCGCAGAGACGAACCAGGAAAGTCTCCGATGGGCATGGATCTCATTCCTGTCTACGAAGAAAGTTCAAGTGGTGATGCGGGCCCAGGAACAATTACTATAGCGCCAAATGTGGAGAACAATCTTGGTGTTCGAACTGCGAAAGTGCAGCGCCGCGCGCTGCATGTCCCTATTAGAACTGTCGGGTACGTTCAATACAACGAAGAAACATTAATCCATGTGCATCCTCGCGTTGAAGGCTGGATAGAAACACTGCATGTAAAAGCATCTGGAGAATATGTTAAAAAAGGGGAACCACTTTACTCTCTATACTCGCCTGAGTTAGTGAATGCACAAGAAGAATTGCTGCTTGCTATGCGCAGAAACAACAAAGATCTGATCGTAGCTGCTCGTTCTCGCTTAAATGCATTGCAAGTGCCTGAAGACGTCGTGGAGACGTTAATAAAAACAAAAAATGTTCAGCAAACCGTTACCTTTTCCGCACCCCAAACCGGATTCGTAGATAATTTAAACATTCGAGAAGGTTTTTTTATAAAACCTGGCGTTACAGTCATGTCGATTGGTGCATTGGATGAGGTTTGGGTTGATGCAGAGGTATTTGAGCGACAAACCGCCCAAATAGTGGAAGGGTTGCCTGTTACTATGACATTAGATTTCCTCCCCGGAAAGACGTGGCAAGGCGTTGTAGACTACGTCTACCCAACCCTTGAACAGAGTACCCGCACACTGCGTGTGCGTCTTCGCTTTGCTAATCAAGATTATACGTTAAAGCCGAACATGTTCGCTCAAGTGACTATCCACTCTGATATGGATTCGACCAACTTGATCGTGCCAACCGAAGCGGTTATTCGAACAGGCAATCAAAATCGCGTTGTATTGGCATTGGGAGATGGAAAATTTAAATCAGTTGCAATCAAAATTGGGCGAGTGGTTGACGAGTTTACAGAAGTACTTGAAGGACTGATCGATGGTGACAGCATTGTCACCTCCGCTCAATTTATGCTTGATTCAGAGAGCAGTATTAGCTCTGACTTTAAGCGAATGGAACCCCCTGAAGAAAGTCCAACATCGGTCTTCACAGAGGTGATGATCACAGACGTGATGCCTTCTCACAACATGATAACTGCAAAACATGGTCCAATTCCAGAATGGGATTGGCCGTCGATGACCATGGATTTTGTGGTAGCGGAGCATATCAATTTAGCAACGGTCAAAGGTGGTTCATCGGCACATATCGAGATCAGTAAGCAAACTGATGGTCAATATGTGGTGACAACCGTGCACATTATCGATTCAGCACAAAGTACACAGGCGACGATGTCTGAAAGCGTTTGGGCTGAAGTCAAGATTAATTCTGTAATGGATGGGCATCGAATGATAAATGTCGATCATCCCGCGATAAAAGAGTGGGATTGGCCCGCGATGACGATGGATTTTAATGTGGCAGATAACATAACCTTGTCTGATTTGGCCTCTGGAACGCTTGCGCATATTGAAATTTCAAAATCCTCAAGTGGCGAATATCTTGTTTCTACCATTCATGTTGTTGAAGAGGCAAGTAGTGAAACAAGTACCGCTGTCGACGCTGTGTGGACTCAAGCAACGGTCAATGCAGTGATGAGTGCTAACAACCAGTTAAGCCTTGAACATGACCCTATTGAGGCGTGGGATTGGCCTGCAATGACAATGGATTTCAACGTCGCTAATGAGATTGATTTATCTGACATTACCGCTGGTATGCGACTGCACATCGAAATTACCAAAACCCAAGACGGTGCGTACGTTATTACCACATTACATATACAAGCATCTGATAAAGGAACGATGGATCACAGCCAACATGAAGGAGCGCACGAATGATAGAAGCAGTCATACGTTGGTCGGTCTCAAACCGCTTCTTTGTTTTACTCGCAACCATCATCATAGTCGGTGGCGGTTTAGTTACAATGAAAAATACGCCAGTAGATGCGATCCCAGATTTATCCGATGTCCAAGTGATAATCAAAACGAGTTATCCTGGTCAAGCGCCACAAGTTGTAGAAGATCAGGTAACGTACCCGCTAACGACCGCCATGCTTTCCGTACCGGGTGCACAAACGGTTCGAGGTTATTCGTTTTTCGGTGACTCCTACGTTTATATCATTTTTGATGATGATACCGACTTATATTGGGCAAGAAGCAGGGTGCTTGAATATTTATCGCAAGTTGCCCCCAATCTACCTGAAAACGCCAGGCCGCAATTAGGTCCAGATGCCACAGGCGTTGGTTGGGTTTATCTGTATGCATTGGTCGACAGAACCGGCCAACACGATATTTCTCAATTACGCAGTTTGCAAGACTGGTTCTTGAAATTTGAGCTCCAAACTGTGCCTGGCGTGTCCGAAGTCTCGGCGCTAGGGGGTATGGTGAAACAGTATCAAGTGAAAGTAGATCCTGAAAAACTCCGCGCTTACGGTATACCGCTTTCTCATATTCAGATGGCAATAAAGCGAGGAAATCAAGAAGTTGGGGCCTCTGTAGTGGAGCTTGCAGAAGCTGAGTACATGGTTCGTGCCACGGGGTATATTTCTGATAAGAAGGATATCGAAACCATTCCTCTTGGCGTCAATGACAATGGCACACCGCTTTTAATAAGGGATATTGCCACTGTAGATATCGGTCCACAAATGCGCCGCGGTATAGCAGAGCTAAACGGCGAAGGGGAAACAGTCGGCGGTATTGTCGTGATGCGTTTTGGTGAGAATGCTCAAAAAACGATAGATGGCGTCAAAGCAAAACTAGAGGACTTAAAAAAAGGACTACCTGATGGCGTTGAGGTGGTCACTGTTTATGACCGTTCCGCATTAATTGAAAGAGCCGTTGATAACCTAGCTTCGAAACTAGTGGAAGAGTTTATCGTAGTCGCTTTGGTATGTGTCGCTTTTCTTTTTCATGTTCGGTCGTCACTCGTCGCAATCATCAGTATTCCAGTCGGGATCATTACCGCGCTAATCGTTATGTATATGCAAGGGATCAATGCCAATATCATGTCGTTGGGCGGCATTGCTATTGCCATTGGCGCCATGAGTGATGGTGCGATCGTTATGATTGAAAATATGCACAAACACATGGAAAAGACGCCTCTTACCAAGGAAAATCGCTGGCAGGTTGTTATCGATTCTGCGGTCGAAGTTGGACCTGCGTTATTTTTCAGTTTGTTGATCATTACGGTTAGTTTTGTACCTGTTTTTACGCTTGAGGCCCAGGAAGGGAGGATGTTTTCCCCTCTTGCTTATACGAAAACATATGCAATGGCTGCATCAGCGGCACTTGCGATTACACTGGTCCCAGTCTTAATGGGGTATTTTGTACGTGGAAAGGTGTTGCCTGAACACAAAAACCCAGTCAACAAGTTTTTAACGTTTTTATACATACCGACGCTCAAGACAGTTTTGCGCTTTCCAAAGTCAACGATGGTCGCAGCATTGATTGTCTTGGCTATCGGGCTTTGGCCAATTGATAAAATTGGTAGTGAATTTATTCCCCCGCTTGACGAAGGCGATTTGATGTATATGCCAACCACCTATGCCGGCATATCAATCGGGAAGGCACGAGAGCTTCTTCAACAGACCAACAAATTAATAAAAACCGTGCCAGAAGTAGAAACGGTATTTGGCAAAGTAGGGCGGGCGGATACGGCGACGGACCCCGCGCCACTGACCATGATTGAGACATTCATTCAATTGAAACCCAAAGAACAATGGCGAGAAGGGATGACCACGCAGGACCTTATTAAAGAGTTTGATGCAGTGGTCAATTTACCGGGCTTAACCAACGCATGGGTGATGCCAATAAAAACCCGAATTGACATGCTTGCCACAGGAATTAAAACCCCTGTTGGGATTAAAATTGGTGGTCCCGATCTAATGGAAATTCAAAAAATCGGCCAACAAATTGAGTCAATATTAACTGACGTCGATGGCACGGCTTCAGTGTATTCTGAACGCGTCGCTGGCGGTCGCTACTTGAAAGTCGACATTGATCGCGAAAAAGCCGCCCGATATGGGCTCAATATCGCTGATGTTCAGCAAATTGTCTCTAGTGCAATTGGCGGTGTTAACGTAACACAGAGTGTAGAAGGGCTGGAGCGCTATCCAGTAAATATTCGTTATCCGCAGTCATACCGAAGCTCTCCAGAGTCGCTTTCTTTGTTACCTGTAGTGACACCACAAGGAAAACGTATAGCCTTAGCTGATGTTGCTGACGTCTACATCGAAGACGGACCACCGGGTATCAAGAGTGAAAACGCGCGGCTCAATGGATGGGTGTATGTTGACATCGATGGTGTAGACATAGGCACGTATGTGGCTACCGCGCAGCAAGTTGTTGCTGAACAACTCGTTTTACCCGCCGGCTATTCAATTAATTGGTCTGGCCAATACGAGTATATGTTAAGGGCAAAGGAGAAGCTCACTTACGTTGTGCCTTTGACGCTCGCTATAATCGTTATTCTATTGTACCTCAACTTCCGAAACTTCATTGAAGTGGCGATTATTATGGGGACGTTGCCATTGTCGATGGTTGGCAGCATATGGCTTATGTACATCGAAGGCTTTAATTTCTCCGTGGCCGTAGGCGTAGGTTTCATTGCCTTGGCCGGTGTCGCTGTAGAAATAGGAGTCATTATGCTTGTATATCTCAATCATGAATATCAGGCACTGATGGATAGATGCAAAGAAGGGGGTACCTTACCGAGCGCCGAGATGTTGACCGAGGCAGTACTGCACGGTGCAGGATTGCGTGTTCGTCCCGTCATGATGACAACGGCCACTATCATCTTTGGATTGCTGCCGGTTTTATATGGCTCTGGTACGGGGTCCGAAGTCATGAGTCGGATTGCCGCGCCGATGGTGGGAGGAATGGTTAGTGCGATTATTCTGACACTACTCATACTGCCTGCCATTTATTTAATATGGCGCAAACAACAGCTTAAATACTTGGCTGTCGTTGCGTAATGAAAGGACCTGTTCGCCGTTCACATCGTTGGCTTATGCTGCTAGTCGGCGGGCAGGTGTTGTTTTGGTCGTTAAGCGGCCTTTACATGGTCTGGTTTGATATCTACTACATTCAGGGTGAACATTTTTTTACCTGGGCCCAGCGCGATGATGAAAGACGTCACAGGCTTGCTGATCGACAATACCATTGACCCAAATGCCATCAATATTGAAGCATTTGTGTCATCTATAACCCATCAAGTCTAAGGAGACTTCAAATGAAACTAATCTTTTCAATGCTCATGATAGCCTTAAGTTTTTCAACTTTTGCTCACACAACACTCAAGACATCTACGCCTAAGGATAATGCGATGTTGATGTCATCTCCACCTGAACTATCATTGGTTTTTACCAAGCCTGTAAGGTTGGCTAGAGTAACGTTGCAATCAAAAAGTGGGGAAACCATTCCGTTTGAGTTTAAGCCAAGTACGGAACTCGCTAGTGCCTTTAGTTACGAATTACCCGGATTACCAGTAGATACATACACTGTCAATTGGATGTTGCTAGGTCAGGACGGTCACAAAATGGAAGGGGCTTTTAGTTTTATGGTGCATGCTTCAATGATGAAACATAACGACAAAAAGCACGACAGCACGCACGGCAACCATTAGAGGACGCTATGGACATTTGGCAGTTGGGGTTGTTGATTTCAAAGTTTGGTGTTTATCTCGGCGTATCAGCGCTGCTTGGTGGTGGTTGGATTTTGTGCATTACCAATACTGATACTGACACCAAATTTACTCTACCCGCAAGCTTACAAACAACGGTAACAAGGCACATGCGTTTGTTTGCGGTCATTGGCATCATTTTTAGTGCTTTTGACTTTTTGTTTCAGGTTGGGCAGCTCGCTCAATCTGGATACGCTGGTATGTTTGACCCCATTATGCGAGAGATGGTCGCGCATTCAACGCTCGGAGATGTTGCAAAAAGTCGACTAGTGCTGTTCGCAAGTGCGCTACTATATTTAACCTACTTAGGTCATTCAATTAGAAAAAATGCTTTTATTTCAAATCGCTCTCTTGGAATTTTCATTGTTATTGCGTTGGCAGGATTTGGGTATACATTTACATTAACTGGGCATACTCAACAGTTACAACCTAGTTTCAAGTTTATCCTGGCTGCTCATGCCGTTATTGCGCTCGCGTGGGTGGGTTCACTCTGGCCTCTTTCAAGGACGTGCGTAGCGCTTTCTAACCCCAATTTGCACCTCGTCATGACAAAATTTGGGAAATCGGCTGTATACCCCATTGGGGGGTTAATTATTGCTGGTTTACTACTGGCTTGGCAACTTGTGCGTTCTGTTAGCAGTTTGCTTGACACAAACTACGGCTTTGTATTGCTTGTTAAGCTGTTGTTTGTTGGTGCCATCTTTCTGATCGCGTTGTTACACAAACTGCGATTGGCTCCTCAGCTTTTAACCGGCATAACCAGTTCTCGAACGCTTCAAAAATCAATCCAAATCGAACTTTGTATAGGGATATCTATTTTAATGGTGACGGTGGTGTTAAGTACCGCCGTAGGCCCCAATTATTGAAGAAACACAAAATGAAAAAAATCTACTTGTTGTCAATCATACTCTTTCCTTTGCTGTTAACTAACTGTGTTAATGCTCATGATAAAACGCATAACGACACCAGTAATAGTCCTATGTTCTCAGGGCTAGACTCCGACGCAGGAATAATAGCAAAACAATTCCACAAAGCACTCTCCGAGGCTAATGCAGAGACAGTCATGAGCTTACTTGCCGATGATGTCCTTATTTTGGAAGGTGGCAGAATTGAGCGCAGTGCCGACGAATATCGTGCACATCATTTGCAAGCAGACATGCAATTTTCATCTGCCGTAACCACGAAGACGATTGAGCATCATGTTCGTGTGCATGGTAATACAGCTGTCTCCATTTCAAGAAGTCACACTTCTGGAAACTATAAAGGTCGAGATATTGATAGGACAGGCAATGAAACGCTCTTTTTAACGCTGATCAATGGACAGTGGAAAATCAGTCATATTCATTGGTCTCACTAACTCCCCACCAAACTAAAATAAAAAGGTCAAAACGATGAAACTTTTCTATGCAAGCTGCGTTGTTATTTTTTTAGCCACATCACCATACATTTATGCGTCTGAGCAAACGAACGACGAAACCGAGATACTAGAAATGATCCAAGATATTGAAAAGGGGTGGGAGTCTGGTAACGGTATGCCGTTCTATCAACATTATCTTGGCCAGGTAGGTGCGCGTTACATTGAGTCAGGCGGTCAGAATAAAGGGTTAGAGGATTTGGTCAAAAATCATGTAGAGCCGGAAAAAGAGGTATTGAAACGATTGACCATTGATATTCTAGATATCGAAACAAACGTTGAAGGAGACTTCGCTTGGGCAGTTACGACAGTAAATGTTTCAGGAGAAGTACGCAAAACCGGCGCAGTTTTTGATAAAAAAGGATTTCAAACCTATTTGTTTCGCCGAACTGATGAAGGATGGAAGGTCATTCATTCGCATTCATCTACCCGTGATAATAAGCCACATAAGCACCGTTAACAACGTTGAATTCCGTGCAAAATCGCAATATCACATTGGATGCAATACGAACGTTAGCCATTGTGTTGATGGTTGTGTTCCATTTTGCTTACGACCTTCGTTTCTTTGGTTGGGTTGATTGGAATGTCCCCAATGGAAAAGGGTGGAGGGAGTTTCGGTATGTAATATTGACGCTCTTCTTCGTGAGTGTAGGCGCGTCGCTCGTGCTCGGGAATTATCGAAAATTTAGTCTAAAAATGTTTTTACTGCGGCTGTTTTCCATAGCGTTCTGGGCCGCGGTAATATCGCTTTTTACGTATTATTTTTTTAATGCAAACTGGATATTCTTTGGCGTATTGCATTTTATTGTAGTAGCAAGTGTTTTGTGTGTTCCGTTGATTCGAAAACCCATATTGTCGCTGTTGTTGGGTTTTGTTGCGGTCACGTTGTTTAACAGTGGCCTCGTATCCAGTAAATGGCCATTTAATCTGATCAGTTTGTCACTACCTCATTCTCCAAACGATTACGTTGCGATTTTTCCATGGATAGGTGTGGTATTGTTTGGTATTGCGATAGGGCACGTTTTGAAAAGCGGATTTGATCCTGTTGCAAAATGGAATATTCCGAATAAGTTGACTCTTCTCGGACGGCATAGTTTAGTGGTTTACATATTGCATCAACCTATCTTTTTTGCGCTGTTTGGTACTATCTATTGGTTGAGCTCATCGGTGTAACTATACACCTTCTTTTACTTTGCCATTAATCACCTTCAGTAACTAATATCCGCTATGCTGCTGCAGACATAAGATTACGATGAGATGTGCACATTTTTTTTTGGGGGGGGGAGAGTCAAGGCAGCAGAGCAATGCTTAATACAC
>JBCAXU010000125.1:0-10066 GCA_038533895.1 Pseudomonadota bacterium
GCATGTCAGCCGCAACGGTGGTGATAACCAAAGCTTGATCCTCTCGACTGTACTGGCGATTGAATGTGAGTATTTGCCCCCACTCTCCTTCAGGTGTCGCGAGTGACACAGCAAAACTATTGTCGATGATTTTACCTGTGACCATTGCAATATCGGTAGCGCATTTATCTCGAGTGGCCCCAGCTAATGCAAAGGCCGAAGCCAGTTGGTCGTCTGTCTGTTCGCCTAATGCGACCCGCTCTCCTAATACCCACCCATGACCACAATACTCCGCTGCACGTGAATGCGATTGAAGCCATTGTGAAAATCCACCGAACGTTGACTGTTCAGCGGTAGAGATCGACATCTTCTTATCTTGAACTAGGTAGGCGACGTGATCTTTCATCGACTCATCGACACTCACCACATGTTCTTCAATCAAGTTAAAGATGATCTTCAGCAGCTTAACACGGTTATCCAAATCCTCTTTAGGTCCAAAGAGCTTCACTTCGATGTAAGGCAGGTAGGAACGATAACCCAAGGTATAACCAGCGGGCAGTTGAACCTTGTCGAGCTTATCAGACAAAGCCGACTCCGATGTTCCAAAGGTATACAGCTTACTGCAATCTAAACCGCTCACCTGTGGAAAACAGGTTTTCAGATCTGGGAGAACTTGCTGTTCAACCATTAATTTGAACTCACTTGGTACCCCTGGAGTAAAGTAAAAGTGACAGTCATTGAACACGACCTTAAAGCCACATGCGGTGCCGATTGGATTGTCGAGTAATTTGGCGCCTTTAGGCAGCATCGCCTGTTTACGATTGCTTTCTGGCATCGCAACCCCTCGAGCGGCAAAGAATTGTTCTAGTCGCTCTAACCACTGTGGAAACAAGGTTAACTCTTGCTCCGCTGCACTTGCGGCTGCTTGCGCACTCAAATCATCTGTCGTCGGCCCTAGCCCGCCGTTCACGACTACGATATCACTGTTAAAGCTCAACATAAGTAGCTCTTCAGTCAACGCTGCCATTTCATCGCCAACTGTCGAGCGCTTAGTCACGCTGTAGCCGTTTTCAAAAAAACGTTGTGATAACCAAGCTGCGTTGGTATCTACAATATCGCCATGCAGTACTTCTTCCCCAGTGCTGAGCATTGCTATTTTTAACATCGTTGTATCCTTTGTGGGAAAACGTCACCGTTATATGAGTTTATTGGGTGGTGGATGCAAAACTTAAGTGCATTTGGTCATTAGGACAGCTTCAAACCACTTTTCCTGCTAATGTTTTTGGATAAGTGTGAAGCTGATCATCAAAAATGTGCAATAAGCAGCCCTTAGTATAACAAACAAGTAGTTATACCTATGCCCAGCTAACTTGTGCCGTTATCGGCATAAGCGCGCATTTCAAGCTGAAACTCCACTCTTAGATGCGTACTTTTTTGTGCTCACAGTATAATATTGATAATGCCACCAAGGCATTAGGTTCAAAAGTTGATTTACATCAAACCTCGAAGTACGCGCTCTTCTACACTGAAACTAGGCACCAATCAGTTTTCGCCGCTGAAAAGATTGGTATGCAGTATCTACTTCAGCGCTAGGAGGCCCCACTATGAACCATACATTCATCGCAACCTTTGTCGGACGTGCGACACCCGCGACCATAAAACAGTTGGCTGCCATCACCCATGAAAATGGCGGTAAGTGGCTGATCAGTAAAGTTAACTTCATTGAAGATCAAGTCGCAGCTGTCATTAAGATTGAACTGCCTGTATCCAACACTGATATTGTTAAAGAGGCGTTAAGCTCTCATCCCGGCCTAACGGTTCAGTTTACCGATTCAGACACAAGTGCGCACAATGCCGAGACCATCTATCAACTGAGACTCGACGCTAACGATCGCGCCGGTATTGTCAACGAAATCACCCATGTACTCGACGGGCAAGGGATCAATATCCTTGATATGGATTGTCAGCGCGTATTCATCGCTGGTGGCGGCGGAGTCAGCTCTAGCCTGTTTACCGCAAACCTGGCTATTCGAATTCCTGAGCAAGTCGATATCAATGATGTCGCCAACGAACTCGAATCACTGAGTGAAGATACGCGAGTTCTAGTAGAAAGTTGATAGCAAAAGAGAGCGAACATCGCTCTCTTTTCTTTTGATTACTTAACGCTCCACTGCGACAGTGAACGTTTGAAGTCAATATAGTCAAACTCGTTAAGCTTTTGAATTTCACCACTGGTTCGCTCGCAGTAAACTGACGGCATACGTAAACCGTTAAACCAATTTAACTTGACCATAGTGTATCCTGCGCTATCCATAATATGGAGGTGTTGACCGATTTCTAACGGCTTATCGAAATTCGCCACACAGAACTGGTCCCCTGCCAAACAAGAGCATGAACCGATCACATACTCATGTTCACCACGCTCATTAGCTTCTGCAATCGACGCTGGCTCGTTGTAAATCAGCGTATCCAGTCGGTGCGCTTCCGTCGCAGAATCGACAATCGCTGTCTTCTTAACGTTTTCGACAATATCCACGACGGTTACGACCAAGTCCGTCGTTTTGGTGATGATCGCTTCACCTGGTTCAAGATACATCTGCACACCATGCTTTTCAGCAAAGGCTTTGAGTGCAAGACCCAGTTTCTCAATGTCGTAGCCCGGCCATGTGAAAAACACGCCGCCGCCCATGCTGACCCAATCCAGTTTGTCTAAGTACTTTCCAAACTGCTCAGAGATGGAATCCAACAAACCAATGAATGCATCGACATCTTTGTTCTCACAGTTCATGTGGAACATGACGCCATCGAGGCTATCGAACACCTCTGGTTTAATATGATCAGCTTGAACGCCAAGACGTGAGAATTGACGCGCTGGGTTAGCCAAATCTTGGCCAGCATAGCTCACTCCTGGGTTTAAACGTAAACCAAGAGATGCCTTACCTTCCACAATATGGCGGTAAGCAGCGAGTTGTGACTGTGAGTTAAAGATCATCTTGTCACAGATATCGGCAACTTCACGCACGTCATCTTCACTGTAACCGACGCTGTAAGCGTGCGTTTCACCACCGAAAGTTTCATGGCCTAGCTTCACCTCAAATGGACCCGAGCTAGTTGTACCATCTAAGTAGGGCTTGATGATGTCAAAGACACCCCAAGTGGAAAAGCACTTCAGCGCCAACACGAGCTTCACGCCCGAAATCTCTTTCAACTGTTTCGCTTTCTCAAGGTTCTCAATCAACTTATCTTCGTTGATCATGAAGTACGGGGTTTTAAGTTCTTCTTTGTGAAATGTCATTTTATGCACTCAAGCAAAATCTAATGATTAAAAGCCATAGCAGATGGCGTTGCTATTGATTATGTTTATTTTGTCCTGTTTGAACGAAGTGAGTTACAAAATAAACATGGTTAATAGCACACCTAATCGTTCACTATGACCGAAAAAAGGGAACACTGCTGTCCCCTTTTGATACAACCAAAATTCAGTCGTTACTTTTTAAGCTCGTGAATGACTGGTAGACCTTGACCCGCTTCAAGCTCTTGAACGTGCCAATCTAGACCAATGCTTGGCATTGTCTCTAGGAACGGATCTGGATCTAGCTGTTCCATGTTGAACACGCCTTTATCTGCCCACTTACCTCGGAAGAACTGAAGTGCCGCCGTAATAGCCGGAACCCCTGTGGTGTATGAAATTGCTTGGTGCTCAACGTCTTGATACGCCACTTCGTGGTCAGCGTTGTTGTAGATAAACACACTACGCTCTTTACCGTCTTTCTTACCTTGCACCCAGGTACCGATACAGGTTAAACCCGTATAACCCGGAGCCAAAGAGGTTGGATCTGGCAATAGCGCTTTAAGTACGTGCAGAGGCTGTACTACAGTACCATCATGCAAGGTTAATGGATCTGGGCTTAGTAAGCCGATGTCACGCATAACATTGAAGTAGTTTAGGTAACGGTCGCCAAAGCCCATCCAAAACTCAATACGCTTGGCTGGAATAAACTCTTGCATTGAACGCACTTCATCGTGTGCCATCGAGTACACTTTGTGCGTACCACAGTTCGGGAAGTCAAACTCAAGCATGCGTGAATGACAAGGCACTTGCTTCCACTCGCCATTCTCCCAATAGAAAGAGTCTCCTTGGATCTCTAACATGTTGGTTTCAGGGTCAAAGTTAGTCGCAAACTTCTTACCGTGATCGCCAGCGTTCACATCCATGACATCGATGCTGTCGATTTCGTCAAATAGATGCTTAACCGCATACGCAGCAAACACCGAAACAACACCTGGATCAAAACCAGCGCCAAGAATACCTGTGATGCCTGCTTCAGCAAACTTCTCACGGTAACCCCATTGCCAATCGTAAGCTTGCGGAACCTGCTGACCTTCACTGCACAAATCGACGGCAACGGAAGTGTCTAGGTACGACACCTTTGTTTGGTAACACGCTTCCATAATCGACATGTTGACCCATGGAGGACCAGCATTGATCACTAAGTCAGGCTGAACTTCCTTAATAAGAGCAACGAGTGATTCTACGTCGTCCGCATTGACCGCACGAGCGACTAGCTTCTTAGAGGTATCTTTCAGATTGTTTTTTTTCTGAATAGATTCAATGATTTTTTCACACTTGCCCACGGTACGTGAAGCGATGGTGATATCACCCAGAACGTCGTTGTTTTGCGCCGCTTTATGTGCCACTACCCAGCCAACGCCGCCTGCACCAATTTGTAGAATTGCCATAGTATTCGTTACCTTTATTTCGCTAGCTCAACCGCTAGAGCATTGATTTTATTTAGCAAAGATTCGAAGTCCGAAATCTTCAAGCAAGGGTTTAAAATTGTGAATTTCAGTGCTGACTGACCATCCACAACGGTTTCTCCAAGCACAGCCACGCCACGTGTGAGTGCTTCGAGCCTTAGCGTTTTGTTAAGTTGGTCGAGGTCACAGTCCTTTTGCACTGCGCGGAACAGAACCGTCGACAAGGCCGGCTCAGCCAACAATTCAAAACTGTCGTTATTGCGAACCAGATTAGCCACTTGTTGGGTCTGTGCTAACAAGTGATCGTACATTTCCCCTAATACCGCAGGCCCAACACTTTGCATTGTCATAAACACTTTCAATGCATCAAAACGTTTGGTGGTCGCGATAGACTTGTCGACCAAGTTCGGCAGCTCATCGTGTTCGCGGTTTAGGTAGTCGGCATGGTGCAGCAAAAACTTAAAGTTCGCTTTATCATTCACCAATAGCGCACCACAGCTTATTGTTTGATAGAACAATTTGTGGAAATCAACGCTCACCGATGATGCGCGCTCGACACCTTTAAGCCGCGGCTTATGGCTGCTAAGAATCAAAGCACCGCCATAAGCGCCATCAACATGCATCCACATCTGGTGCTTGTTGGCCATATCTGCAATAAAGTCGAGATCATCAATCGCGCCATGATCGGTGGTGCCAGCGGTACCAACAATCGCAAACGGGATTAGGCCGTCAGCTTTTGCTTTCTCAATCACAGCATCCAGCTTGCTCACATCCATGGTACCATCAGCATTGGCATCAACCGCTAAGATCGCTTTTTCGCCCAATCCCATCCATGAGGCCGACTTTTGCACGGTAAAGTGCGACTTCTTCGAACAGACTATGCGCAGCTTATCGGCGTAATCCGGCAAGCCGAGCTTTTGTATCGAGTGGCCGTTTAACCTATCGGCAATCCAATCTCGGGCTAACATCAGACCCATTTGGTTGCTCTGGGTGCCGCCACTGGTAAAAATACCATCTGACTTATCGCCCAACTCGTACTTATCACACAGCCAATCCACCACCTTTTGCTCTACGTAAGTGGCAGAAGACGCTTGATCCCATGAATCCATGGATTGATTCAATGCCGCAATCATTGCTTCTGCCGCAACAGCAGGCATCAGCGGCGGTGTATGCAAATGAGCAATACAATCCGGGTGCTGGGTGAATATCGCATTCTTCGCCACTAAATCGGCAGTACTGCCAATCACATCAACCAGAGATGCTTGGTTGTTATCTAGATCAACGCCCTTGATGGCCTGCTCTAGTTGCTTCGGGTCAAGGCCAGAGTATGGTGCAACAACGTGTTCAAAGACGGACTTCATCGTCGCGGTGGTGTGGTTCATCACTTTGGCAAACTCATCACTGCCCTTCTCACCGGTGTGGATAAAGTGTTGTTTCCAAGCCTGGTTTTCCTGTTTGGGGCTCAGTTTGTTTGCGCCCGCGACCAACATGGCTTCTTCTAATACACGTAATGCAAAGTCAATTTGCTCGAAAGAGATGATCAACGGCGGCAGAAAACGGATTACCGATCCATCGCGGCCGCCCTTCTCCACCATCAATCCGCGCTCAAGCGCAGCACGTTGAATTTTCAGCGTGAGTTCACCATCTGATACTGGCTCACCAAACTGGTTGAGTTCGCTGCCCGGCTTACGAATTTCAACACCTAGCATCAAGCCTTTGCCACGCACCTCAGCAATACAGTCAAGGCGTTTTTGCATCGCCTCTAAACCATGACGAAGATACTGACCAGCGATGTTCGCATGCTCAACCAAGTTGTCACGTTGAATGATCTCTAGGGCCTTCGCTCCCGATACCATGGCCAGTTGGTTGCCACGGAAAGTGCCAGTATGTTCACCTGGATTCCAGGTGTCGTGCTGTTTGTTGATCACTAGCAGTGACATTGGCATTCCGCCACCAATCGCTTTCGACAAACAAAGGATATCTGGCACGATTTCCGCTTCTTCAAAAGCGAAGTTGTAACCCGTTTTGCCGACACCACATTGGATCTCGTCAAAGATAAGTAGAATGCCATGCTCATAACAGATACGGCGCAACTCACGCAACCAGAATGCAGGGGCCGGAATCACACCGCCCTCACCTTGTACTGGCTCAACGACAATCGCCGCTGGCTTCATAATGCCCGCTTCATCGTCATGCAGTAAGCGCTCAATGTAACGAATACTGGCTTTGGCGCCCTCGTCTCCGCCTAGGCCAAATGGACAGCGAAGACTGTATGGGAATGGCATAAAGTGCACGTCTGACATTAAGCCTGTGCGACGCGCTTTAGTGCCTAAGTTGCCCATCATTCCCATGGTACCGTTGGTCATGCCATGGTAAGCCCCGCGAAACGCAAACATGGTGTTACGACCCGTTGTCTGCTTAGCAAGTTTAATCGCGGCTTCTACTGCATCTGCGCCCGATGGGCCACAAAATTGAATAACGCAATTGTTACCAAGCTGCTCGGGTAAGAAGGCTTTAACTGCTTGAATAAAGTCAGTTTTCGCTTTGGTCGCGATGTCTAACGTTTGATACGGCAGTCCGCTGTCTAGCTGATCTTTTAAGGCTTGGTTGATCTCTGGGTGGTTGTAGCCCAAAGCCAGTGTCCCCGCGCCAGCAAGACAGTCGAGAAAGAGTTGTCCGCGTGTGTCTTCGACCAACGCACCATAAGCTTGCTTAATGGCAATCGGTAAGCGACGCGGATAAGAACGCACCGCAGATTCATGTTGCTCTTGGTCGATAAGAACTTGATCTGGAGTAAGGTCGTAAGTGCCTTCCAGAATCGGAACCTGAGTAGAAAAAGGGGTTGCGACAACAGTGTTATCGACTTCAAAGGCTGTGCTCATGATTAATCCCTTGAAATATAAATCACTCCCCTAATCAGAAACCAAATCTGGAAAGAGGGTAAAGCAAAAGGCCACGCTAATCGAAACTAGCGAGTACGACAGTTCGCTCCATCTAAAAAGATGGACTATATAACGAGTAATAGAATCAAGGTTCAGTAATGCAACTGTCTTGTAAAACAGGGCATTGAGGAAGAACTAAGCTGATTAATGGTTGTTTGTTATGTGAGTTCAATGTTGGGTTTCCCATTCATATGCCGCAAAGCGACAACAGTATCCCGTCTATCGACAAAAGGACTTGCCGATACCTACCCTACGTGACAACACTCAGCCCGAATGTCATCTCGCGTATCCCCCAGAATGTCTTCGAGACTCATCTCCGAGATTGCGGCGAAAATTATCATAGAAAGCGGCGCAGTGGCAATAATAATTTGTCGTCTCAAAGCAAATTATTTATCTATCTATCAAAACAAAAGCTGGCCAATGAATGGCCAGCTTTTACTCTCGGCTTTTGCGACTTAAACAGCATCGGTTTTGAGTATTTGCGTTAGCATCTCCAACTCATTCGTAATACTGTTGTTTTCAATAAGTCCCGCGTCTTCAAACGCACTGGTTACCCCTTCTAAGACAATGGTCTGTGTTCGGCCTTCATCCGAGACACTCATCACCACATCATCACCAGAGACTTGTGCGGATATCGAATCAATCAGATCTCCAACCACTACGTTATCGTCCTGCTCTAAGATGCCGGTCAGGTCAAGGAAATCGCTACCCAAAGTGAAGTTATCCACGACGTCAGTGCCGTTATCGAGTGTGTCGTCTAGCCAGGTAAAGACATTAGCGTTTTCATCGCCCAACATCACTTGATTACCCAAATCGGCATCAAGACTATCGCCTTGTTCAGCAGACAGAACTTGATACTCAGGTGACTCCGAAACGTCTATAGTGACTGTCGATTCATTACTGACCGCTAAATCTGAGTCAACCGCTACATAATCAAAGGTCACTTCTTCCGTTATTTCTTGTGTACCTGATAGATAGCGCAACTCCCAGTTTCCTCCCGTTGATGACATCTCCATATTGACGATAGGATTGTCAGGTGATGAGTAGCTAAACTCGTACAAGATCTGGTCATTGCCCACATCGCCCTCGTCTTTCTGATACTGCTCGACGTGCTTGGTGCCATCCGCCAAAGTATAAGTCACTTCAACATACACATTGCTGTTGGTATTGAACGATCCACCCATACCATCAAGGCCGAAGGTGACCACATCCAAGGGGTTATCACTGAGATCAACAATTAATGTCTCTTGTTTGTTGAGACCATTACCGTCGCTATCCCCAATACCCCACCCGACATGAGGCTGTTTACCTGTGTACTGTTTGAATGCTTTGTCGTTATTGTCATCGAGTGAAATGGTTATTGTGTTGCCGTTTTCTAGGGTGATTAGGCGTTCAGTGTCACTCACCGCAACCCCCCAGTTGTAGAATCCATCATCACCCAGAACGATCTCACTTGGATCGCCGCTAAAGCCCATTTCAAATGGGTCACCTTGCCCTGGCACATAACTAAAGTTATTGGGGTCAAAGAGTTTCGCAGGGTCAATAGCTTCGCCTAGGGTATGAAGGTCAGCTTGAGTGATGACGCGAGTGTCACCAAAATCATCGGTGTAGAGCAAGGTGCCATATTTCGGCAACGAGGTCAGCATGATGTTCAACTCGACATTGTTAAAATCATCGTCCTCATCTGAAATATGGTCGAGGGTTGGGTCACTAGAATCGAACACCAGTGGGACATATATCGCACTGCCCGCATCAACATTAAAGTCTTCAGTCACTGGCAACTCATTGACGTTAAGCTCCGATAAGTCAACCGTAATGTCGGTAGATTGTTGATCGCCAAACCCATCAACTTCAGTCGCTGTGACAACTAAGGTGTGCGTGTTTGCCAACGCCTCATAATTGTTGGTGAACGCCAAGACTCCTGCAGCTGTCAAGCTGATGTTACCGTTGGTTGAGTCTATGGCAAACAGTGGCTGATTAGCATCATTAAGCACGTTAGTTTTAATGCTGTAAGTGACGGCTTCGCCATCGGCATCGGTCGCAGAGACGGTACCTATCACATAGTCGACATTATTGTTTTCAAAGTAAGAAAATGCGTACTTATCGCCATCATTCGGATCAAACTCTGGTGCATTATCATCCAGATTGACCTCATCGAGATTGACGGTGACGTCGGTGGTTTTCACCTCGCCTAGACCATCCACTTCAGTGGCGGTGACCACGATGTCGTGCATATTGCCCAGCACTTCATAGTCATTGGTAAACGCGGTAACACCGGCAGCGGTTAAGCTGATCTCCCCGCTTTGGGCGTCGATTTCAAACAGAGGCTCGTTGGCATCATTGAACACGTTGGTTTTAATGCTATAGGTGACGGCTTCGCCATCGGC
>JBCAXU010000126.1:0-9867 GCA_038533895.1 Pseudomonadota bacterium
CACCTTGCTCTATGAAGCCCGGACTTTCCTCCCCTTTGTCAGTCTCCCGAAGGACGTCAACGTCAGTTTCCCAAAGGACCTCAACGTCAGTCTCCCGAAGGACATCAACAAAGCAGCGACTACCCAGTCGACTCCGAGGGCGGATTGTATAGAGTTCGGGGTCAAGTGTCTAGCGAGATCACAGATATGATGAAATGAGCACGCTAAGTGATCAAAAAGTAGACGAGCAGATAGCTACGAGCTACGAGTGATTAGATACTCGAAACTCGAAACTTAAAGATTCTCCAACCCCCACTTATAGAGTGCGTTCTTTTTCAGATTGTAGATCTCCGCCGCCATCGCCGCCGCTTTCTTGAGCGGCAACTCTTTAACTAATATCGTTAGTGTGCGCTTGACCTCTTCAGGAATCGATTCCTGTTCTGAAGATCGGTAACCATGGATCAACAATGCCATTTCGCCGCGTTGTTGGTTTGGATCAGATTTAACCCACTCCACCAAGTCTGCGAGTGGCATTCCTTGAATTGTTTCAAAGGTTTTGGTTAGCTCACGAGCTAAAACCACTTCTCTGTCTGGGCCCAAGATATCGAGCATATCGTCAAGCGAGTCTAGAATACGGTGTGGCGACTCATAGAAAACACAGGTACGTTCTGCTTTAGCGATTTCCAGAAACTTATCTTTACGCCCCTTACTCTTCGCCGGTAAAAAACCTTCAAAGCTGAATCGATCAGACGGAAGACCTGATCCACTTAAGGCCGTGATCACCGCACAAGCCCCAGGCAAAGGGACAACTTTAACCCCGGCCTGACGACATTGGGTCACAAGATGGTATCCTGGATCGCTGATTAATGGGGTGCCCGCATCAGAAACCAGTGCAATTGAGTGCCCAGCCAACAATTTGTCGACTAATACTTGCGCTTTCTGCTGTTCATTATGATCATGTAGAGCGAAAGTTTTAGTTTGGATATTGAAGTGTGACAACAATTTACCAGTGTGACGGGTATCTTCCGCAGCGATAAGATCGACGCTGTTCAGTACCTCTATTGCTCGCTGAGTGATATCGCCTAAGTTACCGATAGGAGTAGGAACGATATATAGAGTCGGAACCTCATTTGGTAAGGTTTTATTATCTGTCATTTGTTTACCATCACTTCAACGATTAATATAGACACAATTTTATACGGATTTGATAAAGAACTCATGGCTAACAATAACCACAAGCGTCGCATTGTAACACGCTTACTGACTCCTGTAGCACTTGCTGTCACTCTGGCGGCCTGTTCTTCTGCACCTAAGGCGCCACAAAGTGTAGATATCACCTTAGATCCTAACCAACCGATGCAAACTTATTTGATGCGTGCCGACAGCAGCCAAGGGGTCTTACAAAACGACTGGCTGATTATGGCGCTCAAGGCGTCTGTTGAAGCAGGTGATGCCACCCAAGCGCAATTACTCATCAAACGCCTAGCTCGTCAATCCTTGAATGAGATGCAACAGGCTGAATGGCAGTTGGCGCAAGCTGAGCTGTTGGTTGCGCAAGAGCAATACACGCAAGCATTAGAAATCCTCAATTTTCAGCCAAGTTGGCAGTTGGTCGATACGCAATGGCTAAGCTACCATCAACTGCGCGCCGACTTATTTAACCAGCAAAACGACTTAATAAATGCCGCGCGCGAAACCTCACTTGCCAGTCGCTATCAAGATCAGGCAGCGCAAGCATTGGCCTCTGAAGTTATTTGGAGCAACCTTAGCCCATACTCAGCCATCGCTTTACAGCAATATCAAGCGCAAGAGAGCAATCGTCGCTTTTACTCTTGGCTCGAACTTGCTGCACTTAGCAAAGGCTTAGCGAATAATCTTCCACAGCTAAAAACATCCATCGAGCAATGGTTAGCGGACAACCCGACTCACCCAGCTGCACTCGATACCCCGCAAGCACTACTCGACATTCTCGCTTTGGAAATCACCAAACCGGTCAATACTGCACTATTGCTGCCATTAAGTGGCAAGTTTGCTAAGCAAGCCCAACTGATTCGCGACGGCTTCATTTTAGAAATGATGAATGACCAGGCCAGAGATGCAGAGGCAACTTTAACGGTAATCGACACCAACACCATTTCGATTGAAGAACTTGAAGCCACGTTAGTGGAGAAGCAGATTGACTCGATTGTCGGACCACTGCTCAAAGAGAACATTGAAAAACTTCAAGCAGCACAAGCCAGCTTTACTCAATCTCTACCAACCTTAGCACTCAACATTCCCGAAGAGATTCAGGCCGGAAACAACACTTGCTATCTTGCTTTGTCTCCGGAGCAAGAGGTTGCACAAGCTGCGAAGCATTTGGCCAAGCAAGGTTATCAATACCCATTGATTTTGGCGCCACAAGGTCGACTCGGCAATCGTGTGGTCGAAGCGTTCGAACAAGAGTGGCAGAAGCACAGTGACACTCAGGTAGCCGTCAACTTGTTTGGTGATAAGCGTCAGTTACAAAGAGACATCAACAAAGTCTTTGGTCTGCAAAGTAGCCAACAAAACATAGCGCAAATGGAGGCGCTACTCGATATCGCGATCGAAAGTCAGCCGCGCAGCCGCCGTGATATCGATGCCGTTTATATCGTGGCCAAAAGTTCGGAGCTCACTCTGATCAAGCCATTTATCGAAGTGGCCATCAACCCAGACACCTTACCCCCTAAATTGTACTCAAACTCACGCAGCAATAGCGGTCGTCAGCAGTATGAGGATCTCTCTGGGGTGATGTACAGTGATATCCCGCTGCTGATTCAGCCAAACGAAGCATTGCAGGCGCAAATGAACAAGTTGTGGCCGAAAGATTCCAACGCTGAAAAGCGTCTACAAGCACTCGGTATGGATGCATACCGTTTGATAGAACACCTGCCGCAGATGAAAGTCGTCAATGGTTATACCGTCGACGGCAACACCGGTGTGCTGAGTATTGATCAGAACTGCATTGTGCAACGAGAGCTCAGCTGGGCCGAGCATAGTGCCGAATAACCGTCGTGCTCAAGGAGAGCACTATGAAGTCGCAGCAGAAAAGCATCTTATCAGTTGCGGCTTATCGCCAATTGAGCGAAACTTCACGGTCAAAGGTGGAGAGATAGACCTGATCATGCGCGATGGACACACAATTGTGTTCGTCGAGGTACGCTACCGACGAAGTCAGAGTTTCGGGCACGCAGCCGAAACCGTTACCCGCAGTAAAATCAATAAGTTGATCAAAGCAGCTAACCTGTGGCTGCTCAAACAGGGATTGTCGGTCTATTCATCAGATTTTCGCTTCGATTTAGTAGCAATTCACCAACACGGCGGCCAAGTTGAGTGGATAAAAAACGCAATTACTCAAGGATAATCGATGCTAGATAGCATTAAAGATAGTTTTACAGAAAGCATTCAAATTCAGATCGCGGCAGCAGAAGCATTACCAGACGCAATTACTCACGCCGCTCAAGCAATGGTTTCCAGTTTACTCAATGGCAATAAGATCCTCTGTTGTGGCAATGGTGGATCGTCTTCTAACGCGCAACAGTTTGTCTCTTGCCTGCTAAACCGCTTTGAAACTGAACGCCCTAGCCTGCCTGGAATGGCGCTTACCGCCGACAACACCACCCTAACGGCGGTTGCTAATGACTACCACTATCAAGAGATCTTTTCTAAGCAAGTCCGGGCTTTCGGTCAGGCAGGAGATATCCTTTTAGCCATATCGACCAGTGGCAACAGCAAGAACATAATCAAGGCGATGGAGGCTGCGGTGACTCGTGACATGACCATTATCGCCTTAACCGGTAAAGATGGGGGTGAGATGGCGGGCTTACTTGGTGAGCACGACGTCGAAATCCGTATCCCTTCTCACAGAACGGCCAGAATTCACGAAGTACATATGGTGACACTGCACTGCTTATGCGACCTTATTGACCAAGTATTATTTCCAGAGCACGAAGAGTAAGCAATGAAACGGTTTAAATTAATCACGACCTTTTTGGTCACACTGACGCTCACCGGATGTGCTGGCTTGTTCGTTGCTGGCGCCGCAACCACAGCCAGCATTGTGATTGATCCGCGTTCGACCCAAGAAATATGGAACGATAACAACATCGAGTTTGAGGTGGCCGGCATTGGTAACAAAGCACCGTTTCGTGGCAAGGCTCGTATAACCGCCAGCTCATACAATGGCACTGTTGTACTGATGGGACAAACTAACACCGAACAACTAAAACGCCAGTTCGAGAGTCAGGCACGCGAGATAAAAGGGGTGAAGACTATTCACAACCAACTCCGTGTTAAGGCGCCTCTATCAATGGGCGAGATCAGCCACGATAGCTGGATTACCACCAAAGTAAAGTCAGCACTGCTGGCCGAATCAGAACTTAGTGGCGTGAAGATCAAAGTGATTACTGAAGACAAAGAAGTGTTTCTACTCGGTTATGTCTCCGAACAACATGCCGATATGGCTACTGATATCGCACGTAATATTTCGGGCGTGAAACAAGTGATTCGCGCGTTTTACCAAGAGTAACGCCAGCCTAGACAATAAAAAAGCAGCGTTTAATCGCTGCTTTTTTTATTTTATGACCCTAAGACTTGGGCGACCTTTAGGTCTTGGCGGCTCTTCAGGGTCTGCCTGTTCACTTTCGGTTGCCACGGTAAGCGGTTGTGACTCTTCGGTCACCTCCTCAATACCGGGCTCTTGAAACTCTTCAGAATACGCATCTTCTGGTTCAAACATGGTTCCTGCACCGTTCTCACGGGCATAAATAGCTTGAACTGCGTAGAGTGGAACAATCACCGAGTGAGGTCGGCCACTGAAACGAGCGTTAAAGGTAATGGCTTCGTTACCTAGCTCTAAATTACCGACTGCTCTTGGTGCTATGTTCAAGATGATTTGACCATCTTGGACAAACTCAAGCGGAACACGTACACCAGACATCTCTGCCGCGACTACAAGGTGAGGAGTTAATTCGTTATCCACCAACCACTCATAAAACGCACGAAGCATATATGGGCGGCGTGGTGTCATGTTTACAATATCCATCTTGTCGCCGATTAACGAACCAGACGCATTTCACGTTCAGCTTCGGTTAGTGAAGCAAGGAATGAGTCGCGCTCAAATACACGGTTCATATAAATCTTCAGCTCTTTTGAGCCTGGGCCAACCAGTTCGATGCCCAGTTGCGGTAAACGCCATAGCAAAGGTGCTAGGTAGCAGTCGATCAAGCTGAACTCTTCACTCATGAAATATTCGTATTCAGCAAACACAGGCCCAAGCGTCAGTAAGTCGTTGCGTAGCTTATTGCGCGCCGTTTCTGCTTCTTCAGCACTGCCTTTAACAACTTTTTCTGCCAACGTATACCAGTTTTTCTCGATACGGTAGATCATTAGACGACTATTACCACGCGCCACAGGATAAACAGGCATCAATGGTGGATGAGGAAAACGCTCATCTAGGTATTCCATGATGATCTTTGAATCGTAAAGCGCTAGTTCACGGTCAACTAAAGTTGGCACGGTTTTGTATGGGTTAAGTTCAATCAGCTCTGCCGGCAGATTTGCCTCATCGACAAGCTCAACTTCAACACTTACACCTTTCTCTGCTAGAACAATACGTACCTGATGGCTATACATATCAGATGCACTTGAAAATAGAGTCATCACAGAACGTTTATTGGCAGCTACAGCCATGGAGCCCTCCAGCACACTTACAAATATAAAAACAATGGAGGCTAAGCCTCCATTGTTAAGTTCAAAAATTGGGAATTAGCACGGTATGTTAGCACAATTAGTGCACATCACGCCAATACTCTTTCTTAAGCAGTACCACGACAATAGTGAAGATAACCAAGAAGGCCATCACCCACCAGCCTAGCGCATGACGCTCAAGCTTCACAGGGTCACCTGAGTACTCTAGGAAGTTGACCAGATCACGAACAGCGTTGTCGTATTCCTCGTCGTTCATTTCCCCAGTTCCGTCAGTCTCGATACCAACAACTTTCGTCACTTCCTCACCGTCTACGACATGCGTTTCGTAGACAGGAGTAGGAATACCTTGTAGCTCTTCAAGCACGTGAGGCATACCAACGCTAGGGAACACAATGTTGTTCACACCAAATGGTCGGCTAGGATCTGCGTAGAATGAGCGCAGGTAAGTGTACAACCAGTCGGTACCACGCACGCGTGCTACCAGAGTTAGATCCGGCGGTGGAGCACCAAACCATTTCGCCGCTGACTCGTCTGGAATCGCGTTTTCCATTAAGTCACCCACTTTGGCATTCGGATCAAAAATCAGGTTTTCTTTAAGCAGATCCGTCGGAATACCGATATCACGAGCAACACGCTCGTAACGTTGGTATTGCGCTGAGTGACAACCAAAACAGTAGTTCATGAACAACTTAGCACCATTTTGCAATGAGGCTTGGTCGGTCAAATCGTTGTTTGCTTTATCAAGCGGTACATTAGCACCCGCTGCCATCGCCAATGAAGGCAGCATTGCAAATAAAATTACAATCCATTTTTTCATTTGAATGTCACCCTTTCTGGTAGTGGCTTAGTCGCTTCGTTTTTGCTGTAGAAGTACAGCAGCACAAAGAACATGAAGTAAGCTAAGCTGAAGATCTGAGCTAGTAGCGTGTAAGTTGGTGTCGCTGGTAGCGCACCTAGAATACCCAACGCAATAAAGCTGATCGTAAACTGGATGATATTGAACAAATGGAACTTACTGCGGTAGCGGTAAGAGCGTACACGACAACGGTCTAACCAAGGCAGTACGAATAGCACCGCAATTGATGCACCCATCGCGATAACACCCAGTAGCTTGTCTGGAACGGCACGCAGAATCGCGTAGAACGGCGTGAAGTACCATACAGGGGCAATGTGTTCTGGTGTTTTTAGTGGGTTTGCTGCTTCAAAGTTAGGTGGCTCAAGGAAGTAGCCGCCCATTTCTGGATTAAAGAACAACACATAACAGAACAAGAACAAGAATCCAGCCACACCAATAAGATCCTTAACCGTTCCGTAAGGGTGGAAAGGAACAGAGTCGATGATGTCGTACTTCTTAGTGTAGTAGTCGTGG
The DNA here is from genome assembly GCA_038533895.1 of Pseudomonadota bacterium. Taxonomy (GTDB): domain Bacteria; phylum Pseudomonadota; class Gammaproteobacteria; order Enterobacterales; family Vibrionaceae; genus Vibrio. Next base: position 7,079 of record JBCAXU010000126.1, read on the forward strand.
AATTTGAACTGAGTCTGGTAATCGTCGCCCATCGTGCCTTTTGGCAACTTAGTTTCGATACCGTCTGGGTTGTTTGAACCCACTTCGTGTAGTGCTAGAACGTGAAGCACGATAAGTAGCAACAATACGATTGGCAGAGCAATAACATGTAGAGCGAAGAAACGGTTTAGCGTCGCACCAGAGATAACGTAGTCACCACGAATCCATAGCGTCAAGTCATCACCGATAACAGGGATCGCACCAAACAATGAGATAATTACCTGAGCCCCCCAGTAAGACATTTGTCCCCAAGGTAATAGGTAACCCATAAAGGCTTCTGCCATCAATACTAAGAAGATCAACATGCCGAAGATCCACAGCAGCTCACGAGGTTTCTGGTATGAACCGTAGATTAGGCCACGGAACATGTGCAGATAAACAACCACGAAGAAAGCCGATGCGCCAGTGGAGTGCATGTAACGCAGCAACCAACCGTATTCCACATCGCGCATGATGTATTCGATAGAAGCAAATGCACCATCGCCAGACGGTACGTAGTTCATTGTCAACCAAATACCAGTCAGGATTTGGTTGACCAAAACAAGCATCGCTAACGAACCAAACAGATACCAGAAGTTAAAGTTCTTTGGCATCGGGTACTCAGAAAGGTGCTTCTTGTACGCATTCATTGCGGGTATGCGTTTTTCTACCCAATCAAGTAGAGCTTGCATTATGCCTCCCCTTCTTCGTCAACACCGACAAGAATTCTAGTATCGCTAAGATACATGTGCTTAGGAACAACTAGGTTTAATGGCGCTGGTACGCCTTGGAAAACACGTCCGGCCATGTCGAACTTAGAGCCGTGACATGGACAGAAGAAACCAGATTTCACACCCTGAACTTGCTCGCTGAAACTGTCAGGCAAATAAGTAGGTGAACAACCAAGGTGTGTACAAATACCGACAGCAACGAAATACTCTGGCTTAATTGAGCGATAAGCGTTTTGAGCATAAGCAGGTTGCTGCTCTTCACCTGAAGAAGGGTCACGTAGTTGACCGTCAAGCTCTTTCAGAGTGTCGACCACAGATTGTGCACGACGCACAACCCAAACAGGTTTACCTCGCCATTCGACACGTACCATTTGCCCTTCTTCAAGTTTACCGATGTCAACTTCAACAGGGGCACCCGCCGCTTTGGCTTTTTCACTTGGGTTCCAAGATTTGATAAAAGGAACGGCGACTGCAGCTGCCCCTAAACCACCCACAACCGCGGTTGTAGCAGTTAAGAAACGTCTGCGACCGTTATTTAAAGGCGCATTGCTCATCCAAACATTCTCCCATTTGCTCCTTGTGGATTGTTATTATTCCGCTTAAAGAGCATGGCTAACAAAATACGAATTTAGTTGTATTTATTTGATGGCAAATGATAAATAAAACCCTACTTTTTGACAAGATAAAGCTACCTTTTTGTAACATTTGTGAGGCGAATCGCCTATGAGGTCACAAAAGCGGTATAACTGCGACAAAACAATCAGTAAGTACGGGTGAGGTGGGATTTTTTTAGAGTCGAAAAACAAAAAAGCCTGGCAATAAGCCAGGCTTTTGACGCCACATTCCAATACGAATATTGGAAGCGAATCTTTTCGAAAAAAGATTAACGCTTTGAGAACTGTGGACGACGACGTGCTTTACGTAGACCAACTTTCTTACGTTCAACGCAACGAGCGTCACGAGTAACGTAACCAGCTGCACGTAGAGTAGGACGTAGAGACTCATCGTATTCCATAAGAGCGCGAGTGATACCGTGACGGATAGCACCTGCTTGACCAGAAATACCGCCACCTTTAACAGTAACGTATAGGTCTAGCTTCTCAGTTAGTTCAACTAGCTCAAGAGGTTGTTTAACAACCATGCGAGAAGTTGGACGACCGAAGTACTCATCAAGGCTACGCTTGTTGATTACGATGTTGCCGCTGCCTGGTTTGATGAAAACACGCGCAGCTGAGCTTTTGCGACGGCCAGTGCCGTAGTATTGATTCTCTGCCATTTTCGAAATCCCCAATTAGATGTCTAGTACTTGTGGTTGTTGAGCAACATGGTTGTGCTCAGCGCCCGCGTAAACTTTAAGCTTACGGTACATAGCACGGCCTAGAGGACCACGTGGAAGCATGCCTTTAACTGCAAGCTCAAGAGCCATCTCAGGTTTACGATCGATCAGCTTTTCAAAAGTGATAGATTTTAGACCACCTGGGAATTCAGAGTGACGGTAGTACACTTTGTTCTTAGCTTTGTTACCAGTTACAGCAACTTTCTCAGCGTTGATAACGATGATGTAATCACCAGTATCAACGTGAGGAGTGTATTCAGCTTTGTGTTTGCCACGTAGGCGAGATGCAATTTCACTTGCTAGACGGCCAAGAGTTTTACCTTCAGCGTCTACAACGTACCAGTCGCGTTTTACTGTTTCTGGTTTAGCAACGAAAGTTTTCATGCTAATAATAACCCGTTAATTATTTAAATTTACACTTAAGGAGCTTTCGCTCCCACTGACTAAGAGTCCAGTCAACACCCCTTCGAGTGGTTGGCACTCTCGACCCGTTATGTCGAAATACCTTCGATAATCAAGGTCTGCAGTAACGGTGGGTCGCAGGATTATAGAGAAGTCAGTTGAAAAAATCACCTTTTTTTGGCAAAAAAATCCATTTTTTTTCAAGCAACAAGCGAGTAACTGCCTAGTTTAAGCGTTGTCAGTCACGCCTGATCGAAATGCAAAGCCATGAGTACCTCGCTAGGGAACACTTAGCTTAAGCT
>JBCAXU010000127.1:0-9801 GCA_038533895.1 Pseudomonadota bacterium
ATCGAGAATGTCGGTAACCTGGTTTGCCCGGCCTCGTTTGATTTGGGCGAGGCGGCAAAAGTGTCGATTCTTTCGGTCACCGAAGGCGAAGACAAACCGCTGAAGTATCCGGATATGTTCCATGCTTCAGAATTGATGATCCTGAATAAAACTGACCTGCTGCCGTATCTGGATTTTGATGTCGAGAAATGCATTGAGTACGCCAAACGGGTCAATCCGGAAATCCGTATTATTCAGCTGTCAGCCAAAAGCGGCGAGGGCATGCAGGAGTGGCTTGATTGGATCAACACCAAACGGGCAGCCATCATTGAATCGCGTATTTATCTTTTGCAACAACAGGTAGAGCAGTTTAAGGCAATCTTATAATGACCACATCTCAACGTCCTATTCTGTTATGCGTTGATGATGAAGTCCGTTCGCTTGAAACTCTTGAGCGAACTCTGGATGAAGAGTTTGACGTATTAACTGCCAATAGCGCCGACCTGGCGCTGGAATTACTGAGAAGCCATGACGTGCAGGTGATCCTGTGCGATCAGCGCATGCCGGATCGTACCGGTGTGGAATTGCTAACCGAAGTGCGGGATCGCTGGCCTCAGGTCGCCCGGCTTATTTTGTCTGGCTATACCGACTCAGAAGACATTATCAAAGGCCTCAACGAAGCAGGTATTTTGCAGTACATCACCAAACCCTGGCACCCGGAAAGTCTGCTAATGATTATCCGCAGTGCGTGCCGGATGTGCGCCTTACAAAGTGAGAATGCACTGCTGAATATGGAGATGCGTCTTACCGAAGAGCAGGCCGAGCAGCAGGTTAGTGAGAAAAAAGCCCATCTGCGTAATAGCTTTCAGCTTGAAGAGATAAAACGCCATGCGCAAAGCCCGCTGAATAAAATCTGTGACCAGGTCAGCAAAATTGCGCCTTATGATGTCTCGGTGCTGATCACCGGCCCATCTGGTGCGGGTAAGGAACTCTTTGCCAGGGCGCTGCATTACAACAGCTTGCGTTCAGACCGGCCGTTTGTGGTAGAAAACTGCGGTGCCATGCCCGATGAACTGTTGGCATCTGAATTGTTTGGCCACAAAAAAGGATCGTTTACCGGCGCGATTACCGACCATGTGGGTCTGTTTGAACAGGCTGATGGCGGCACTATTTTTCTGGATGAGATTGGTGAGATCAGCCCGGCATTTCAGGTTAAATTGTTGCGGGTTCTGCAAGAGCGTGAAATTCGCCGCCTCGGCGAGCAACAGCGCCGCAAGGTCAATGTGCGGGTAGTGGCTTCAACCAACCGAGACCTCGAAGAAGAAGTGCGCGCCGGCCGGTTTAGGCAGGATCTGTATTTTCGTTTAGCCGAAGTCACCCTGGAGCTGCCGGCATTGTCTCGCCGTACGATAGATATTCCGGTACTGGCAAACAGCTTTTTACAAACCGCCATGCATCAATTCGACAAGCCGGTAAAAGGTTTTAGTGAAGAAGCCATCGCCTGTATGAAACGGTACAGCTGGCCGGGTAACGTGCGTGAATTACAAAATGAGGTACGCCGCATGCTGGTAATGTGTGAAGGCGAATGGCTAACTGCAGACCTGCTCAATCCGCGGGTCTTAAGAGCGGCGCCTGGCGGAGAGGATGAAGACATTGATATGTTTGCTGGCCTTGAAGGCACGCTAAAAGAAAAGGTTGAGCTGCTGGAAAAACGCATTCTGCGCGAGACGTTGATCCGCCATCGCTGGAATAAAAGCAGCGCGTCACTGGAACTGGGTTTATCGCGGGTAGGATTGCGTTCCAAGCTGGAACGCTACGAGCTTGAGAAATCCGGCGACTCAGAAACCAGTAAACAGCATTAAGGGGAATATCAGTATGTGTTTAGGGATCCCCGGCCAGATTGTCGCGATCAGCGATGAGGCCATGCAAACCGGCATTGTTCAGGTTTCCGGTGTAAAACGCGAAGCTAACTTAAGTTGTGTGGTGCCTGCTGATGGTAACCTGCAAACTTTAGTGGGTAGCTGGGCGCTGGTGCATGTGGGCTTTGCCATGAGCATTATCGATGAGGAAGAAGCCCGGCGAACGCTGGAGATTCTTGCTGAGATTGGTGAGTTACAGGAAGAACTCGACGCCATGCAGCAGGGTGCGCAGGGATAACGGTGATGAGCGAGCCTACCGATAACCAGTCAGTTCTGTCGGCATTGTACCCCTTTACCGGCCAGGCTCCGGCTGTTAACCCTAATGATAACGACGAGTTAGATAGTGCCCTGGTTGCCTCTGTTCAGGCTAAAGCGCGTGACAGTATCGCCGTGAAGCAGGCTTTTTTTGAGCGCCACAGCAAGACCTTGCTGGCTGCTGCAAAACGCATTGCGGACAGTTATGCACAACAGGGAAAATTGTTAACCGCAGGCAATGGCGGTTCTTCCTGTGATGCCGCGCATCTGGCTGTAGAGTTTATGCACCCGGTTACTACCGGTCGCAAAGCGCTGCCAGCTATCAACTTATCTCAGGATACCGCGATGATGACGGCAGTGAGTAATGATGTGGGTACCGAACATGTCATCACCCGGCAGTTATCCGCGCTGGCCAGCCCCGGTGATACGCTGGTGGTGTTCTCCACCAGTGGCAACTCAGCCAACTTAATCGAAGCCTGCAAAAAAGCCCGGGCCATGGATCTGAGCGTGATTGCCTTTACCGGCCGAACCGGTGGAGAGCTGCAACGACAACAACTCACCGATGATTGTATTACCGTACCCAGCGACAGTATTCACCGCATTCAGGAATGTCACCTGGCCTGCTATCACATTTTATGGGATCTGGTGCACAGCCTGCTGGCTGACAACCGGTTGTCTCAGGAGAAGAAATAATGAAGTTTGTCGATGAGTTTCGCGATCCTCAAATGGCCCGGCGAGTGCTTGAACGCATCCATGCCGTGGTAGAGGAAATCCCCACCACCGCCCAACGCCCGTTACAAATAATGGAAGTATGCGGAGGCCATACGCACTCTATTTTTCGCTACGGACTGGAAGAATTGTTACCCGATAAGATTGAAATGGTACATGGGCCTGGCTGCCCGGTTTGTGTGCTGCCGATGGGAAGAGTAGACGACTGCGTTGCCATTGCTGAACAACCTGATGTGATATTTACCACTTTTGGTGATGCCATGCGTGTGCCAGGCTCGAAAAAAAGCCTGCAACAGGCCAATTCTGATGGCTGTGATGTACGTATGGTTTATTCCCCCATGGATGCACTGGATATTGCCCGTAAAAATCCGCATAAAAACGTGGTGTTTTTTGGGTTGGGTTTCGAAACCACTATGCCGAGTACGGCATTAACGCTACTACAGGCGGATAGGGAAGGCATCACAAACTTCTCGCTGTTCTGCAACCACATCACCATCATTCCTACCATCAAGGCGATTCTGGATTCACCAGATATGGTTATCGATGGCTTTTTAGGGCCCGGTCATGTATCGATGGTGATTGGTAAAGCGCCTTATGATTTTATTGCCAGTCATTATAAACGCCCGCTGGTGATTGCCGGTTTTGAGCCGCTGGATATTCTGCAGTCCATGCTGATGGTGGTAGAGCAAATCCGTGATGGCAAGGCGCTGGTGGAAAATCAGTACAAACGAATTGTTCCCGAGCAGGGTAACAATAACGCCCTGAAAGCCGTTGGTGAAGTGTTCGAGCTGCGCGAATTTTTTGAGTGGCGGGGCCTGGGGTCAATCGACCATTCAGGGGTGCGCATTCGTGAAAAATACGCCCGATTTGATGCTGAACGCTTATTTGCCGTAGAGCCTGCCCACGTGGCCGATCCTAAAGCCTGCCAGTGTGGCGAAGTGCTCAAGGGGGTTCTCAAGCCCTGGGAGTGCAAATTGTTTGGCGAGCAGTGCAACCCCGAAACACCTATTGGCGCGTTGATGGTATCGACTGAGGGCGCCTGTTCCGCCTACTACAGCTATGGCAAAATCGACGTAAAACAAGCCGTTTAACTAACCGAGTAAGCAGTATGAATAAACCTAAACGGACCCTGCGGGCCAAAACCATCACCATGGCTCATGGCGCAGGCGGCAAGGCCATGCGCGATCTGATTGAAGATGTATTTGTGGGGACCTTCGCTAATCCCGACCTGGAGCAACTGGAAGATCAGGCTCGGTTTGAATTGGCTGAACTAATGCAAAGTGGCGCACAATTGGCGTTTACCACCGATTCTTACGTGGTAGACCCTGTAGAATTTCCGGGCGGCGATATTGGCTCGCTGGCGGTGAACGGGACGGTAAATGATATTGCTGTGTCTGGCGCGATCCCAAAGTATTTGTCTTGCGGTATGATTTTAGAAGAAGGGCTCGATGTTGAGCTCCTGCGGCGTGTGGTTGCGTCAATGAAAGCCGCCGCTGATAAGGCCGGAGTGACCATCGTCACCGGCGACACCAAAGTGGTACCGAAAGGCAAAGGCGATAAAATTTTTATCAATACCAGTGGCATAGGGGTGATCCCTGAAGGCGTTGATATTTCAGCGTCTAACTGCCGGGTAGGCGACAAAATTATTGTTAATGGCCTGATAGGCGATCATGGCGCGGCAATACTTAATGCCCGCGGTGATCTGGCGCTCGATGTGACGCTGGAAACCGACTGCCAGGCGTTAAATGAGTTAGTCCAAACCATGTTGAAAGCGTGTCCGGATGTGCACGCTATTCGTGATGCCTCCCGGGGCGGTGTGGCTACGGTTTTATGTGAATTCGCTGAGTCATCCGCCGTCAGTATTCGTTTGCAGGAAGAACATATCCCGGTAAGAGATACCGTGCGCGGTGTCTGCGAGATCCTGGGGCTCGATGCACTGTATTTTGCTAATGAAGGTAAACTCGTTGCGGCAGTCCCGGCCGATAAAGCTGAGGCGGTGCTTGAGGCGATGCGTAATCACCCGGCCGGTAAAGATTCAGCTATTATTGGTGAAGTCATTGAATCGAACTATAACCGCGTGCTGGTGAAAACTCACTTTGGCGGAGAGCGCATTCTGGATATGCTGGTGGGTGAGCAACTGCCGCGGATCTGCTAGCGCTTACATAATTTTTTGTTAGCTGTGCGTTTGTTCGTAGCTCTCCAACAATTTATAAGCAATGGACTGTTGTTCCAAACTTAAAATAGTTGTTTCTGATACAGAGCGCACCAGCTGGTACTCTTGTTCTTTTTTGATGATGCCCCGATTGGCAATCTTAAGAAAGTTTCTGAATGCCTTATTATGCATCGTAGTGAGAGAAGGTAAACCGCTCTCCTTCATTTTAAGATTCAACTTGTTCTGTTCATCCTGGCGCATTAAAGCAGACAGTTCTAATGCGTCGTTAGCTGCCAGCCTTACAGAAGTTAAAGATCCTTTTAACAGATTCTGTTTGGTAAAAATATCCATGGCTGATGGCTGTCCCTTTTCAAAAACAAGGGCTGTAAATTCAGCGAGAATTTCTTTTTCTGTTTTCATATCAGCACCGCAAGACGGTTTGAAAGGGCTTACAGTAAAAAGCTGACTCACTCATCCCTGAATGCCTTACATATTATTTAATCTTAATAGCTTACGGTAACATTCCGGTAATATGCAATTGAGTTAGTGAAGGTTGTGCTGGCTTATAATGTGTTAGCGCAACATTATATGAAGCCATCGGTGTTAATAACGCAAAAAAGGAGCCGACCCTAAGATCGGCTCCCGCCCATGGCATTCAATAGTTGGTGTGGGTCACCTAAATTGAAAACAACGATACTCCCATCATTGCAATTACCAGCCCAATAACTCTGTTTGCAGAAGGGATGCTACGCGAGACCAGTTTCGACACAGCAAAGCCCGCCGCTACCAGTGTGGCGCTGGTAACGAGGAAACCTGAAGCAAACAGATAAGGGACGGAGCCGGCGGTCTCGAGACCATGGGCAAAACCGTGAAACATTGCAAAACAGGCAGCCAGGCTAACCGCCAGGCCCTGAGTTACGTTCTTACGAGTGGCAATAAGTAAGCCGGTGATTACAGATGTCAGGACGATGCCCGTTTCCATAAACGAAAAGCTGAAACCTGCTAAGCCTAATGAAAAACCACCAATCAATAATGCAAAAAATGCGGCAAGCATGGCCTTGCATTGTTTACCTGCAAAACCTGACGCCCAGTAGCCCATTGCTACCATGGCAATAAGGTGATCAATACCCATCAGGGGGTGCGACAAACCAGCCAAAAAAGCATTCTGAACCGTCTCGTGACCGGTATGCGCAAAGGCCGGTGCGGTGGTAGCAAGTGTGAGTAGAAGGCCGCTGGATATTTTTTGTGTACGTGTCATGTTTTTACCTTACTGCGAAATCGAACAGTTATTAATGTGTTGTTGCCTGTATAGATGTTTAACAACAACTTTATTGTAATGGCTACTGCTTTAGCATTTCTTTAATTAACAACATTTAGCAAAACGGGTGCCAAACTAAAATTTACCGATTAAACTATCGTAAGTCTATGAAGTTAAATTGTTTTGTTGTTTTTGTGTCGAACGAGCGAAAGCAGGGTGACTGGTAACTTGCTTGCCAGTTAGCAGGCAATTGGCAACTTCCTGTGCGCAGCGTAAAGGACTGTTATTACTTATCTATTAACGGTGCAGCTCACTAATGGATAAAATGAATATCACCAAGTTCTGTCTGAAGATAGCGTTTAAACTCCACTGCTTTGCTGGCGGGAAAAACAAAGCCCGGCGGATTTCCCGGTGTTGTTGGATTATAGGGGAGGGAAAAATAGCAATGTTCCCTTGTGGTTTCTAACGCCACCCGTGTCACTTTGTGGAGCGTAATTGAGGTTGAGCCAAACTGAATATGACCGTTGTTAAACGTTACATACTTTACCGGATCCTTTACCGTGGCGTCGGGCATGGTTTTGTACCACTGCACTATCCAAACCAGGTTAAAAACACCAAGCATCAGCAACAGATTGACTTCTTGTCTCACTACCCAGAGTATTAAGCCCACACTTAAAGCGGCCAGGATACCATGCACTAATTTTGCTTTATTGAGGGGATGGGCTGAGGTCATTTATAAAGTCCGTTTTCATACATGGCTGCGGGTTAATAGTGGCCTGCTCTGGCGCTACTGCAACACTTAGCTATACTTATACCGAATTGCAGACAGACTATGCAATCTTTTAATCCCAGATTATAAAGCTCCCCGACTGTTTCTTTGAGTACGCAAATTTTCGATGTTTGGAACTTAGCCAAAAGGATAAGACGATTTCCCTTTCTTCTTGTACGAAATATCTTACAAAGCTGTGAGATATGGTGGATGCTTGTCTGTGCTAAAAACGTCGCTTCATTTTTAACGTAATGAAAAATATGAATTAAATTTATTTTTGTCAGCTTTGGCCGGCAAAGTTGACGCAAAAATATCCGACAGTGGATTAGCGTTCTTTAGTTATAAGCGTACTATGAACGTGTCACAAGGAAACACGACGAGTCAGGAAGACACACGGACGAACTTGGGATTGCTCAGGATGAGTAAGACAGGGTAAGGAACTCTGTTTAAGGATAAAGGACCGGTCGGGAAGGCCTAAAAGGACAACTCCGGGATGGAGAATGCTGTAGCAGGATGTACAGCTTATATAGGAATAATGGAAAGGGATCTGTTCAGGAAGAACAGCTCACGCAGGATGATGTGAGAAAAGAAGGAAAGGGGCGTATACGGATTTTAATCGGGAAGATTTTAGTCGCAAGGGATCGCTGAGAAGGAAACTCAAAATTCAGAGAAAACGATGACTTCGGTCATCGTTTTTTTATGGTGGTGCGCCGGGCATGGCGCGTAGTGCTTTAGCACTGTTCGACTCACTGTGGTGGTGGAGTATAAGAAATATTAACGCTATGTACTACCCACTGTGTCAGCTGTATTTAAGGCCAGTTGCACGTGTGTCAAATGGGTACTTTTCAGGAATCAGTGAAGTAGTTGTCATCAAGATAGACGCAATATAACTGGTCTTTGGTACTGAAATCCGCAATGAGATATGTGAAAGCCCTTACCTCAACATGTTGCATGTTCAAGTGATGGTCTGTTTTTTGTGCTTCATGCGCCAAAATCGAAGTCGCGTTGAATGATGTAGTCACTGAATGAGGCTGTGGCTGGTGGAGCTCGAAGTGGCGGCATTAGAGAATCGTTTTTTGCTTCAAGAAGAGTCTGCTTGTCAAGGTGCGCCAAAATCTTATGGATAACAGCCGGATCCGTAATACAAGTAATAATTTTGACGTTGGTTTTTTCACAAGCCTCACAGACTGTGATGTCAATATTGAATACTCTTTTTAACCTTTGTGCCCACGACATGCTTCGCGCATGGTATGGTTTATCTGAATCTTTCAGATGCTCTGCTAAGCGAGGGCTATTCTTACCGCGTTGTGAAGCCGTTACCTCGGCACGCACCTTAGCATTGGGAGCAAACACGCCATAAAACCTCGTAAGGTTTAGCCTCGGCACTGGCACCAGTGCCGCGAGCTTGCCTATGAAATCCAAGGGAGTAAAAAAGACATGTGTGGTACCGTCTTGATAGGGAGTTTTCAGTTGATATCTTACTTTTCCTGAATCGGTTAGACTCAATCGTTGCTCGCTTAACGCTGGCCTTGAGATATATCTGCATAGCCTTTCCAGTTTGTCAGTTTGATGGCTGTCTGCAAACACCCCAGCGTGTAAGCTAAAACCGTTTATTTGAGCTAATTGACCGTAATGTTGTTCGTCTTTGGCAGGTAAGGTTTGCAAGGCAAAGACTTTTTTGCCTGTATCTGGTCCTACAGCAATGCGGTAATTGACAGAGGCTGCTTGCAAGGGCAGTAAACTATCTTCGTCATCCATGGGTAAATCGAGAAATGTGTTGTCCATATCCCGTTGAACGAGCCCGGCCTTCTCCAAGTAGGTCGCGATGCGATGGCTAATGACATTCACGAGGGTTTCCATATCATTGTGGTTTGGTGCTTTAACGCACTTGAATTTGGACTGTCCACACTCCTGAGTGATAACGCCTTCCAAAAAGAGCATGTGAAAGTGAATATTGAGATTCAGTGCACTACCAAATCGCTGAATGTAAGTCACCGCTCCTGTGTTTGCTTGCTTCTTAAGATACCCAGCCCGATGCACAATATCGCAAGAAATAGCACGATGAATGATTTGCATGATTTTACTTAAGTGTTTGGGATACCTAGCTAGAAGTAGACGAAGCGGGATGGGTAAACTCAATACCCATTGGCGTACAGGGTAACCGTGAAGAACATCTTCAACTAACAACTTGGCACTTTCTGCCATCCTTCTTGCACCGCAACTTGGGCAAAATCCCCTGCGTTTGCAGCTGAACGCCAGCAGTTTCTCATGCTTGCAGTCGTCACAAACTACACGCAAAAAACCATGCTCAAGCCGACCACACCTAAGAAACTCTTCAAACTCTTTTACCACATGAAGTGGTAACGACTTCCCTTTTTGTGAAAGCTGCTTCTGAAATTCTGGGTAGTGGCGTTCGACCAATTGATACAGTAACGTCTGCTCTGGACGATGTCGTTTATAGGTATGAGAGTGAGTTACTAGCAATGGCGCCTTTATCTTGAATTGGCATCACAGTGTGTATATGATTTTAATGTAAATCTACTGATCAATAGGGTGGGAAATTTATAGTCTCAAGGTCCGAAAAACGTACAATGCAGCCCCTCATACTTTAGCTTCCAACCAACTGAGCCTTTTCATTGCCTTGGCAGAAAAGCTGATTTCCAACCTTAGAATGCAAATAGCCAAATAAAGGCGCGGTTTTTATTGTCGCGGCTACCAATCGGCTGGATAAACTTGATGA
>JBCAXU010000128.1:0-9688 GCA_038533895.1 Pseudomonadota bacterium
GGTCGAGCAGGGTTCGCTCCTCAATGTTGGTCAGAATGCAGCGGTAGCGCTTGTTCAGGTATAGCTCGTCAATGCCCAGGATGCGGGGCGTCTCGAAGCGGTGCCAGCGCCCCAGGAACTCGGCGCGGGCGTTGAAGATGTCGCGCACCGTCTTCTCGTCCAGGCCGGTCTGTGCCGCCACAAAGGTGTAGGGGTGGTTGAAGGATTCCTTCTCCACGTACTCATGCAGCCGCAGTGTCATACGGAATCCGTCCACCATCTCCGGTAGCTGGGGCCTGAATGTTGTCTTGCAGGCCCGGCAGGTGTATCGGCGGCGGACCACCCAGAGAGTGACCCGCTTGCCGTGGATGGGCAGATCACGATAGGGAACGTCACGCTTGCCGAACCGTACGAACTCACCCTGCACGCCGCATTCCTCGCAGGCGATGGGATCGGGCACGTCCACCTGGAAGTGCATTTCGTCGTCGGTTGATTTGCAGCCCAGTACTTGGTATTGCGGCAGGTGAAGGATGTTGTCGGGAAGTTCGGTCATGGTGTTGTATAGGCGTAGGTGTCAGTCAGATCCATCCGGCTCGGCATTGGTGTTTGCTTTTTTACCCAACAAGCTGCTGGAAACGAAAAGTAAGGCACCGAGGACAATTGCAATATCAGCCAGGTTGAAGGCCGGCCAATGCCAGTCTCGCCAATAGAAATCAAAGGAATCCACAACATAGCCGCGAAAGACCCGGTCAATCAGGTTGCCCATGGCGCCACCGAGGATAAGACTGTAAGCGATGGCTTCTCCTTTATGACGATTTTCAAGGATCAGCTTGATCAGAAAAATCGAGACCACTACCGCGATTCCGATAAATAAGTAGCGCTGCCAGCCTCCACCATTCGCAAAAAGACTGAATGCGGCACCGGTGTTCCATAGGTGCACCCAGTTAAAGAACGGGGTCACCGAAACATACTCGCCATAGGCCATTGATTGCTGCACCAGCCACTTTACAGCCTGATCAGACGCTGCCAGCAGGCCCGATATGGACAATAGGGCATACGGCGAGAGCTTTTTGCCAATAATGAGCATTATTTAACCCTTCAACGCCAAAATGCGTCTGGCACCGTTAAGTACAATGCCCCCCGCGATGGTGCCGATAATCAGATCCGGATAATTGGAACCGGACCACGCGACCAGGGCGCCGGCGGTGATGACCCCCAGGTTGATCACCACGTCGTTGGCCGAGAATATCCAGCTTGCCTTCATGTGCGCCCCGCCTTCCCGATGTTTGGATATGAGCAGCAGACAACTGGTATTGGCAATCAATGCGACGAATGCGATAGCCATCATCACCAGCGATTCAGGCTCACTACCGAATACAAAGCGTCTCACCACCTCTACGAGCACGCCCACAGCCAAGATCAGTTGCAGTACACCAGCAAGATGCGCGGCACGTACCTGCATTTTCACGCTATGTCCAACCGCATAAAGGGCAAGCCCGTACACCGCCGCATCGGCAAAATTGTCCAGGGATTCTCCAATCAGGCCGGTGGACTGGGCGATCAGACCGGCAGTCATTTCCACCACGAACAGAAGTGCATTGATGCCGAGCAACCAGCGCAGGGTCCCGGATTCTTGCTTAGCAGAAGCTGCCGAAAACTCGGCGGCCTTGATGGTCTCCGGATTTGCAGCGACGGTTTCCTGAAGCGAGGCGCCTAGCCCCAAGGTCTTCAGTTTCGAGGTGACGGGCTCGACCTCGCCGTCATGCACGACCTTCAGCCGGCGGTTCGACAAGTCGAAGGACAGCGCCCGAATCTCCTCAAAGCCGTTCAGGGCTAGGCGAATCATTCGTTCTTCTGATGGACAGTCCATCTTCGGCACGGCATAAACACTGACCCATCTCCCTGGCGCCTCGGAGGAGGCCTGTATATCGGTATCCGCTGCGGACGTTGCATCAGCGCCACAGGCGCCACCACAGGATTTGCTCATAATACGACTCCACTTGAACAATGTTGTGGTACCATTTTAAACTATAAAGCTACTATAAGGTCAATAGAGTAAAGAATCCGTTGGGGAGGAGGCTGATGCGCATTGGTCAGTTGGCGCAGTTGGTAGGGGTCGAAACACAGACGATCCGCTTCTATGAACAGCAGGGCTTGTTGCCGCCGCCTGATCGGCAGGACAACGGTTACCGTGTCTATACCGAGAAGCATGGTGAGGGGCTGGCCTTCATCCGTCGCTGCAGAATCCTGGGCCTGTCACTGGCTGAGATTCACGAACTACAGAGCTATCAGGACGACCCTCATCAGCCTTGTACCGCCGTCAACGCCTTGCTCGATGATCACATCTCTCATGTGCGGTCGCAGATAACCGCTCTGCAAGCGCTTGAGAAACAACTCGTTTCACTGAGAGCGAGTTGCAACGATGACCGGGAAGTTGAGGCGTGTGGGGTTCTTGCTGGAATTAGCGAAGGAAACATGCACCAGCAGTAGGTGAAGCATCAACCAGATAATCCGATGAGATGCCGGTCTGTCTCACTCTCATGCAAAGGTAAGATCAACCATTTAATCCGCTTACCCTTTTTTGTTACGTAAAGCTATAGAGATGACTCATCTTGCCTATATCAATAAATGGCTTTGAGAATGTTTCGTGAGCACCGGTTATCGGAATCGCTAGATAATGTGATTACTTTTAACCTGAGTTGACAGGGTGGAACTGATAACGATCAAGGTGATATGGGTGAAGACTATCTACCTTTTTACTAGTGCATGACAAAAATGTCATACACTAGTCAGGTCAAGTTCAGACACCACCTTTCTACTGTAAGGGTTTTCATTGCTTACACTGGCAGAGCAAGGGCGTATGAAAACACCTAATGTAACTGTTTTTTTCATATTAATTCTATGATGTTTTAAGCTGAGCTTGATGCTCAGCTTTTTTTTTGTTTGGTAACACTACAGAGTTGACAAAATACCATCGGATAACAAACATGAGGGCAGATATGCGCTGCGATTCCCCCTTTTGCTGAAACCTCATTTATCACATAAAGATCTTTGCTGTCTTATTAATGCGTTTGTAGTGGCTTTGAAATAGAACTAGAAACACCATTAGATATTGGGTTATATGTCTATCTTGGGTGCCATGGGTAGAACGACTCGTTTTTATAATCAAAGGAATGGGCATTGGCAATCTGGCTAACGTAACACGACCCATTCAGATCTTCGATCGTAAATAATTCATCGCATCATCAAGAACAATTTCGGCTTATTTACAACCGGTGGTTAAACTGAAGTTACAACAAGGCTTCATTTTCTGCGAGTACGCTTCGTCATACTTCTTGGAGCCTGATGACAACTCCATGGAGTATGTTTTGCATTTTCCATTACGTTCTGATCGACAAACTTGTAATAGCTTTCTTTGGTATGGCTCCACCAGTCATCATGAATGTCTGCTCCGTATTTACGGATGATGGTCTCAATATCTTCCAAAGAGAGACGGGTAGCATCGTAAGCTAGGTGTATTGCTCCTTCTTTTTCATCAAATGAGACTTCATCCAACCCGAACAAATGGTCGATTTCATTGACCATGGCCTGTTGATCTTCAGTGTTGATTTGACTCAAGCGTAAGTTGCGGCTCACTAGATTGACCTCGTTTACGCTGACTCTGTGCTTCTTACTTCCCATACGTCCATCCTGTTTTTCATCAACGACTTTCTGGCTATTTCTCTTGGTGGCTATGTATTTTGGGGATCCAGCCAGGTGTACGTTTCCGATAGCTTGCGTATTGAATACCAAACTCACTTTCTGCCAGTTGTTCTTCTTTAATTGCCAGTCGTCGGTACACTATGACTAATATTGGAAACAGAATTAGTGTGGGTATAGTGGGCCACTGCAATAAAAAACCAAACATAACTATCATAAAGGCCAAATATTGAGGGTGACGACAGCGAGCATACCATCCTGTGGTCGCCAAATTCCCAGACTTTTGTGCCTGGAATAAAACATTCCAAGCTGAAGAGAGTATGATGAAACCCACGACTATCAATAAACTACTCATGAGATGAAGAGGGTCCCAATGCGGATCTCCTTCCAACCCTAACAAGGTATGAAGTAAATGCCCGTTGTTGTGATCAAAAAAATCCACACCAGGGTATTGCTCACTAAGCCAACCAGATAAGAAGTAAATGCTTAACGGAAATCCATACATTTCAGTAAACAATGCGACAACAAAAGCAGAGAAAACACCTAAACTTCGCCAATCCAATGCCGATTTTGGCTTGATAAAACTAAACGCAAAAAAGATAAATATGGCGGAATTGAGCAATACCAGTGACCATAAACCATAAGAGGCACCTGTCTCCATGTTAGTCTCCTTTTTCATTCTGGTTGTCATTGTGCTCAAGAGAACGAGGTGTCGAGCTCTCATCTTGCACTTGATGGTCACGACCATGATTGTTATGCATAAAGAAATGGATCAAAGGGCAAAGCAGCAAAATCAAATAAGGCAAAAATGGGAACAGATGTTCACTGTGTTCCATGACCAAAAAATATGAGACAAATATTATTAGAGCCACCGCGGCCCAGCCCGTTGGGGTCAACCAAAACGGAGTTCTCTGTTTCATCTTTCACCCCGTACTACTTTAACGACACCACGATACATTTGCATTTGACAGTGAAATTCATACTCACCGACCTCAAGAGCAGGAAGATACATATTATGAATCTTATTAACAGGCAAATTTTCAGATAACTCTAAGTCTGGGAACAGAACAATTTCCGAGCATGGAGATCGGTCATGCCTGATAAAACTTAAGGTGAAAGGCTTACCTGCCTCTATGGTGATGTGAGCGGGTAGATAGATGCCATCTTTGACTTCAATAGAACGCTGATCTTTTTCTAGTTTTTGTTTTGGTTCTTCGTACAACCAAAACCACCAAATGATCAACCCTATAAATAGCATACCAAGTAAGTTTACTATTATCATGCTGCCTCCTAACGATCAGCCTTAAACCAGCGTAGTCGGTTTGCGTTGCTCACGACGGTCAGAGAAGAGAGTGCCATCGCGGCTCCTGCTACAACAGGACTGAGTAACATGCCAAAAACAGGATACAATATACCTGCAGCCACAGGGATCCCGGCTGCGTTATAAATAAAAGCACCAAATAGATTTTGTTTGATATTGCGTAATGTCACTTTACTCACTGCGATAGCATCAGCCAGTCCGTGCAGTGACCCACGCATCAAAGTAATATCGGCACTTTCTATAGCTACGTCAGTGCCGGTTCCAATGGCAAAGCCAACATTCGCTGAGGCTAGAGCGGGAGCATCGTTGATCCCATCACCGGTCATGCCGACAACTTCTCCGGACATCTGTAATGCTTGTACTTTTTCCGCTTTGTCTTGTGGCAACACCTCTGCATAAAATTCATCTACCCCCACTTGACTAGCAACGGCTGCAGCGGTGTCTCTGTTGTCTCCTGTTAACATCACGACTTTGATGCCATTCGACTTTAACCTGGCGATGGCCTCAATAGAGTCCGCTTTTATAGGGTCAGCCACTGCAATGAGGGCGGCTAGCTGCCCATCGATTGCGAAATACATTGGAGTTTTTGCCTCTTTTGCATAACCCTGAGCCATCTCAATAGCGCCATCGACCTTCACGCCGCGTTCGCGCATTAATTTTTCGTTACCAAATAACAGGGCCTGATTGGCGCAACGCCCCTGTACTCCCTTCCCTGATAGAGCGTTAAACTCAGTCACTTCGAGCAGTTCAAGTGACCGTGATTTTGCACTTTCTACGATGGCCTGTGCTAATGAATGTTCTGAGTGGGACTCAATGCTAGCAGCAAGCTGCAATATGCTTAGCTTATCCGTTGCATGAATTAGGGTAACGTCCGTAACCGTTGGTGCTCCTTCGGTTATGGTGCCGGTTTTATCTAAGATCATTGCTGTGACTTTAGAGGCGGTTTGTAGTGCTTCACCATTTCGGATAAGCACCCCCACTTCCGCTGCTTTACCAACACCAACCATGACGGACATTGGCGTGGCTAATCCGAGTGCGCATGGACAAGCAATGATAAGAACGGTTGTCGCAGCGACAATGGCAAAGGCCACACTAGGTTGAGGACCAAAGTTAAACCACAATAACCCACTCACAACGGAAATGATCATAACCACAGGGACAAAGTAAGCGGAAATGACATCGGCTAAGCGGCCGATCGGCGGTTTTGAGTTTTGTGCTCTTTTCACCATCCCAATGATGTGTGCTAACGCTGTGTCTTTTCCTACACGGGTGGTCTGAAAGACAATGGAGCCCGTTTTATTGATGGTACCCGCGACAACTTCATCCCCTTTTCTTTTTTCAACTGGAATGGGTTCACCCGTTAGCATTGACTCATCAACAATGGTTTGACCCGATGTAACCGTCCCATCTACGGGAATCCGCTCTCCTGGTCGCACTTTGATTTGCTCACCAAGCTGCACTTGATCGATTGATATACTGACTTCTTCCCCATCTCGAATCACCACCGCAGTTTTAGCCTGCAAGCCTATCAAACGCTTGATAGCTTCGGATGTCTTCCCCCGCGCTTTCACTTCTAAAGCCAAGCCAAGATTAATAAGACCAATGATCATGGCAGTCGCTTCAAAGTAAACATGGCGAGCCAATTGAGGGATGATATCTGGCAAAAACACCACAAACATAGAATAAATCCAGGCAGTCCCCGTTCCCAGAGCAATTAACGTATCCATATTGGCTGAATGATTTCTTAAACTGTTCCAGGCACCAATATAAAAATGTTTACCAGAGAGAGACATGACCGCTAGTGTAGCGAGGCCTACACTGCCCCATGCCAATTGTTCTTTAAATCCAGACACCGTCATTTCACCAACAATCAAGCTGTAAATCATTAAAGGTATGCCTAAGGCTAACGCTACCCAAGTATCACGAATTAATGTTTGATAGTAGAGCCATTCCGCTTTTTCCTTTTCCGCTAATGCCTCGTCGTCACTTTTAGATTGAGAGACAACAGCGTGGTAGCCCGTTTGTTCAATCACTTTGATTAAGGCATTGGCGTCGACATTGCCGGTAACGAGTACAGCGCGTTCTGCGAAATTCATTTGCGCTTGATTGACGCCATCAACGGAAGCCAGAGCCGTTTCAATTTTCGTGACACAACTGGCGCAGCTCGCTCCTTCTATTAAGAGTGTCTGTTCCATTTCTTTATGAGGATATTGGGCAGTCAATTGTTTGGGGGGATTTACTGAAATCATCCTGAACTCCAATAGCTGTTGTCGTGGTTCGGATACATTAGCTCTTTCTGTGGCCGTGTCTTTACCCAACCTCCAGGAACGTAGGGCTGGGGTATAACTCTTTGTTAAATCATATATATTAGGTTCTATAAGGTGTGTTTTTACTGGAATTTGGCCACACATTTCGTTGTGAACATTGTCGATAATTTTAGACAGCAGTGGCCCTAATAGAACGTAGCACTACTTTCGACTTCGTTTCCCCATACAACACCTTCGCAAAGCTTGATTTTTCGGGTTCTGATACAAGTCATGGCACTCCCATTAAGCAACGGTGGAGATTTCAAGCTTATTTTCACGACTTACTGACAGACTATATCAGTGTCACACTTTCAAAAGCCTGACAACTGTATGACGATTGCGTCATTATTGTAGAATTGCTGATACCGAAAGCAACACATCATGAAGTAGGGGCCAGGTATCAAAGATTTGCAAGACACGCAGGTTTCTCGATATGCGTAGTTGCTGCAACCAACAAGCTACTGAGTACCAAGCGCTGTACAGGTTGGGAGCCATCTCAACTAAACTACGTAGAAATATCCAACGTACGAGCAAAGCAACTTATCTAGAGGGGCGAGTCATTAAATTTAACTGTATAACGGCCAAGTTTTCACCAAGCCGTTATTAATCATATTGACGGTATTTAATGACTTACTTAAAAACTGACATTGAGCATAGCCACGACCTTGTAGGTATCTTCTGCATCATCTTGATAAAAATCACCCATAAATCCATATGAACCACGTAAACTTAAATCGTAGATATCAGCAAATTTTTTACCAATCTGTGCGGCAAGCTCGGTACCAAGGCTTGAACCGTTGGCTTTTGAGGCACTTGCAGGGGCATCATCTGCCACACTGAAGTATCCAGCACCATACTTAAGGTAGTAGTCATCATCGAGTTTTTGATCTCCAGAAATTGTCAATCCCAATAATCCATACCCCTGGTAAGCCGCATCATACACCGCTTTCCCCCCTTGGGAGCCGTTGTTGTAATAGTAGTCAGTTCCGAAGATCATTAAGTTATCGCTATTAAGCTCCCAACCAGACTGATTGGCGGCAAAACGATCGGTGCCACTGCTACTATCATCTGCTGGAATATAGATACCGTGGATCTTGATGCTACCGTCTATCCAATGTTTTTTGGCGTAAAGGTTAAGCATGAAAGTGTCACCATCTGTAGCGCCGGAATCCACACCAGACGCTTTTTTATAGAGAAGTGAACCACTGTAATCAATATCGTTATAAGAAAGGTCAATATAAGAGCCAAGATATAGCTCATCGGTTCTCGCGGCAGTACCATTAATCGCATTTTCATTTCGGTTTCTAATCATAGATCCAGTAAAACCGTAAGTAAGATTTGTATTCGGGGCTAACTCACCATTCAGCACATAAAAATCGACATCATCTGATGAATCTCTCTCTCCTTCTTCCCATTTGAACCAACCGCCACTCAAGGTAACAGAGTCTAAAGTGCCCAGAAAAGAGACGCCATTCATATCGTCATCCGTGACAAAGCTCTCATACTTCCCAAAGCCATAACCCTGGATACCGGTCCGTACTATCAGCTCTGTGTTTGGCACTCTAAAGTCGACGTATGCATTCTTTGTTTCAATACCGACGCCATCTGAACTGAGTTTACCGCCCGACCCAGCCACAGTTTTACTGCCTGTTTCACCGAATGGAGCATCGTACTCGCCATACCACACCACGGTCACATTTTCATGAAGGTCGCTGGTGACCTTCATACGCAAACGCTGGTCAGCCCAAGTACTACTATTATCGTCGGCCTCATCCAGGCTTTCTGCTGTACTTTGCAAACGATAATAACCATTAAGTCTAATCGCTGAGTTATCTTTTTTTGACGCATCCACTTTCAACGCATCAACCTCTGCCGTCAATTGATCTATCTCCCCCATCAAGTCTCCGATGGATGGTGAAGCGACATCGGCGAATGCCGGGTTTGTCATTAGTACCACTGCAAAAGGAGCAGCTACATTTTTAAGTTTTTTACGCATTGACGCAATCTCCTTGAAGATTCAAAATGCACCGACAACCTATTGATTGCCTAATGATTTTGATTTTCCTACCCTCCTATAAAAGAAGGGACCTTTTAATTGCATACCTGTACGAAATGTTTGAGAATGGGCGACAAAATACACATCATCAATATCTGTTGATGACATCGAACCATTGATCGATTATTAAGATACTTGTATGCAAATTCATGCCATCAATTACTGCTAGAAGTCGACTCAGGTTGATCAGCAATAACTCCGTCAGCTCTTTCATTGATAGCAATAAGTTTTTTATAATTTCGAACAATAACGGCTTTGTTGCGTTATTCGGACAGAAAACCAAACCGCCCGAAATTGAGTAATTATTAAACAACATACTGAGTTTCA
>JBCAXU010000129.1:0-9684 GCA_038533895.1 Pseudomonadota bacterium
GGCTGAGAGAACTCAACTTTCGCCAAGTAGGAGAAGGAACTGGCAACGCACTGGATATTGATCGATTTGATCGCTACTACCTGCAATTATTTGTTTGGGATCGAGATAAGCAACGATTAGTCGGCGCCTACCGTTTAGGACTGGTTGATCAGATTGTGGCGCAATACGGGATAGATGGACTCTACTCACGCACCCTATTTCACTACCAGCAACCGTTTATCGACAGCATGGGAAAATCGATTGAAATGGGTCGTTCAGTTATCGATAGCGCCTATCAAAAAACCATGGCACCGCTGCTGCTACTGTGGAAAGGTATCGCGCGCTACGTAGCGAATCATCCAGATTACACCCACCTGTTCGGTCCGGTCAGCATCAGTAATGACTACAGCGAACAAACTCGCCAGCTTTTGGCACAAACTATGACCCTACATCATTACGATAACCACAAAGCAGAATTCGTGACTCCATCAAATCCGCTGCCCAAAACTGAGTTGAGATGGAATCAAACGATGTTATCTGCGCTTGCCGACCTACAGCTGTTGTCGCGCGTGATTGGACGAATTGACGACGGCAAAGGCGTGCCTGTGTTACTGAGACAATATCTGGCGCTTAACGGCAAGCTCACTTGTTTTAATGTTGACCCCGACTTCAACGATGCGCTCGACGGTTTGATCATGGTTGATCTGAGGGACGTGCCGGTCAAAACGCTTAGTCGCTATATGGGGGCAGACAGTGCTCAACAATATTTAGCGCGCCATCGCTGACAGGCAGCTCATCCTCGACAACTTGAGCCACGTGACCCAGTTGGCACTTTTTGTATCAAAATTATGTGCTTAATTGTGGCTTGAGTATGTCCAATCCTCCAATTTTCCAGCCGAGATAACAGGATAAATCGCCATTAGCTTGCTGAGTATTAGAGAGACCCGCTAAATTGGGCTAGCTAGATAGCAACAAATTAGATTGACGAAAAAATAATCAGGAGAAATGCTAGGTGAGATTTAGCAAGACAACAATAAGGAAGTAAACTCGCTATGCTGCCCTCAAAAACAAAGATACGCTCCCTCATCACTGGTACTTTAACCCTGTCACTGGCATTCACTTCTTTGGCAAGCTTTGCTGAAGACAAAGTATATCGCTTAAAACTTGCAGAAACCTGGGGCCCGAATACCCCAATTCTCGGCGATGCCACGAAAAATATGGCTCAGTTGGCAGAGGAGATGTCCAATGGACGCTTGCAGATTCGCATCGATTCTGCCAACAAGCATAAAGCGCCTCTCGGCATTTTTGATATGGTCAAATCCGGCCAATACGACTTAGGTCATTCCAGTTCATACTATTGGAAAGGCAAGGTTCCGAATACACTCTATTTCTCTTCCATGCCGTTTGGCATGATTTCAACCGAGCAATACGCTTGGTTCTATCAAGGCGGTGGTATGGAGTTAATGGAGAAAGTTTACGCTCCGCATAACTTGCTGTCGTTCCCAGGCGGAAACTCAGATATTCAAATGGGTGGTTGGTTTAAAAAAGAGATCAACTCTGTCGACGACCTACAAGGACTGAAGATCCGCATTCCAGGCTTTGCCGGTGAAGTAATGGCTAAAGTCGGCGCCGCGCCAACCAATATCGCCCCTGGAGAGCTTTACACTTCTCTCGAGCGAGGAACCATCGACGCGCTTGAGTGGGTCGGCCCAGCGTTTGATCTACGTATGGGCTTTCAAAAAATCGCTCCATACTACTACACCGCGTGGCATGAGCCGGGCTCGGAAACACAGTTTCTGGTCAACAAGAAGAAGTGGGAGTCACTGCCAAAAGATCTCCAGACCATTTTGGAAACCGCTTTCCGCGTAGCAGCATTTGATATGTATACTCAAGCCGTGGATGCCAACGCCAATAGCTGGGCAACCATGAGTGCAGAGTACCCAGACATCAAAGTGCGTGATTTCCCACCGCAAGTACTTGAAGCGATGCGAGCGGCAACAGAAGAGCTTTTGGCTGAACAAGCCACTCAAGACCCTCTAGCCAAAGAGATCATCGAGTCACAAAAGCAGTATCTAAGCAAGGTGCGAGCATGGACAGATATCTCATCTAAAGCCTATCTAGATTCCAATCAATAATCCCTCCCTGTTGGCAGAGCTATAGCTCTGCCAATTATTCACCCGCAAAATAACACTGCGCTAAATATCTATCAGCAAAATTGTCATTAACTTTCACCAAACGGGAAAAGTAGACTTTTATCACACTTAAAAAGTCATACCACAAAACCCTAACGTGACAAATATCACGCAAAGGTTATTATCCAACCACAGATAAATCTCATTAAAAGATCTAGATCACAATAAATTTAAATAACAGGATTTCAAAAATACGACATTGCGCATTAAAAAGTTATTGACTTTTATTTGCTTTATATAATGTCAAAAAATTACAGCGTCAAAAAGAGAAAGGGATCACTAAGATTTTGTTTGGCGGGTCGGTTTTTTGTTACTTAAATCACAAAAAACCCGTCATCAGTTCCGAATTGAATTTGTGTGGTAAATTGATTGGGTACTAAGCAATCAACGGTTTTGGCGAACCGTACTACTACAATATTCATCAGAACATCAAACGGGGAACTGTTATGATATCACCAGACACTAAGATCAAGATACAAAATTTTGGTCGTTTTCTATCGAATATGGTAATGCCTAACATTGGCGCATTCATTGCGTGGGGCTTTATCACTGCACTATTTATCCCAACCGGTTGGCTGCCGAATGAAACGCTAGCGGCCATGGTCGGTCCGATGATCACTTACTTGTTACCACTGTTGATCGGTTATACCGGTGGTAAGTTGGTCGGTGGTGACCGCGGCGCCGTTGTGGGTG
This sequence comes from Pseudomonadota bacterium, assembly GCA_038533895.1. Classification (GTDB taxonomy): domain Bacteria; phylum Pseudomonadota; class Gammaproteobacteria; order Enterobacterales; family Vibrionaceae; genus Vibrio. The sequence continues at coordinate 2,865 of JBCAXU010000129.1, forward strand.
CGATAACCACTATGGGCGTGATCGTCGGTACCGATATTCCGATGTTTATGGGCGCAATGATGGTCGGTCCTTTAGGCGGCTGGGCAATCAAGAAGTTTGACAACTACATCGATGGCAAAGTGAAGAGTGGCTTCGAAATGCTGGTCAACAACTTTTCTGCCGGCATCATTGGGATGGCCTGTGCCATTATCGCCTTCTTCTTTATCGGTCCCTTTGTTAAAGTCTTATCAGGCGGATTGGCGGCAGGGGTGAACTTCCTAGTCTCGGCACACTTACTCCCTTTGACTTCGATCTTTGTTGAGCCCGCCAAAATCCTGTTCCTCAACAATGCGATCAACCACGGTATTTTCTCGCCACTTGGCATTCAACAAGCGACCGATGTGGGCCAATCGATCTTCTTCTTGATCGAAGCGAACCCAGGTCCAGGTTTAGGTATCTTGCTCGCTTACATGGTGTTTGGTAAAGGAACGGCTCGTCAAACTGCCGGCGGCGCGTCCATCATTCACTTTTTTGGTGGTATTCACGAGATCTACTTCCCGTACATTTTGATGAATCCGCGTCTTATTCTTGCTGCCATTGCCGGTGGTATGACAGGTGTGTTTATCCTTGTGCTTTTCAATGCAGGATTAGTATCACCTGCCTCTCCAGGTTCAATATTCGCTGTCTTGTTGATGACACCAAAAGCCTCCATTGTCGGTGTGCTGGCCTCTATCGCGGGCGCCGCTGGGGTCTCATTTGCTGTGGCGTCTCTATTGATGAAAACGCAAACCTCTAGCGAGCAAGACGGCGACGAAGCGGCACTAACAAAAGCCACGTCGCAAATGAAAGAAATGAAGTCTGGCTCTCACAGTGCAGCCAACATCAGTAGCAGCAAAAAAGGCGATATCGACCTAGCTAATGTGCAGAGCATCATCGTCGCCTGTGACGCAGGGATGGGCTCAAGCGCAATGGGCGCAAGTATGTTGCGTAAAAAGGTACAAGACGCAGGCCTGGCGATTCAGGTCAATAACCTCGCCATCAATAGCTTGACTGAGAGTGCCGATATCGTGATTACCCATAAAGACTTAACCGACCGCGCTCGAAAGCACGCGCCAAACGCACGCCATATTTCGTTGACCAATTTTCTAGACAGCGCGATGTACAACCAACTGGTCACATCATTACTGGCTGCGCAAACAGACGCCGCCAATGACGACAGTGCAGCAAAGGTCTCTGTGTTAGCGGCAAATGATGATCACTATGATCCTCAACCAAGTTCGGTGTTTAAGATCGGCCAAGACAATATTCACTTAGGACTAAACGCAGCCAACAAAGAGCAAGCGATCCGCTTTGCCGGAGAGAAGCTAGTCGAAATGGGTTACGTTGACCCTGAATACGTCGACGCTATGTTCGAGCGAGAGAAACTGGTTCCCACCTACCTAGGCGAGTCTATTGCAGTGCCGCATGGCACAGTCGAAGCAAAAGACAAAGTGAAAAAAACAGGCATAGTGATCTGCCAATACCCAGCAGGTGTTCAGTTCACTGAAGACCAAGATGACATGGCTAAGTTAGTTATCGGCATTGCTGCTAAAAACGACGAACACATTCAAGTCATCACTACCATTACCAACGCACTCGATGAGCCGCAGGCGATCGAAAGGCTAACCAGCACCAACGATGTCAATGAGATATTGCGCATCTTAGCAAGCTCACAAGCCGCTTAATTTTTGCTCCTGAGCAAAATCGAGGTCAGCTGTCACTTCCCCCCATGCGGTTGACCTCACCCTAGAGTCGTTATTTTAAATGGTAGGTAAATTATGAAAAATGCAGTTCATTTTGGTGCGGGCAATATCGGCCGTGGTTTTATTGGAAAACTCTTGGCCGATGCCAATGTTGAAGTCACCTTCGCCGACGTCGACACACCACTGGTTGATCAACTCAGCCATCAACAACAATACAAAGTTAAAGTCGTTGGCAGCGAGTGCCAAATCGACACCGTGACTCATGTAACAGCGGTTAACTCTGCCAGTGAAGAAGTCATTGATCGTATTGTTAAAACGGATTTGGTCACCACAGCGGTAGGGCCCAACGTTCTAGATATCATTGCCAAAACCATCGCTACTGGCATTGCCAAGCGCTTTGAAGTCGGCAATGTTAAGCCACTCAATATTATTGCATGTGAAAACATGGTACGAGGTACAACTCACCTCAAAGGCGAAGTATACAAACATCTCGACCCAGCGCTGCACTCACAAGCTGATCAGCTGGTTGGATTTGTCGACTCAGCTGTCGATCGCATAGTCCCCCCCGCAGAAGCGGCCAACGATGATCCGCTCGAAGTTACCGTGGAAAGCTTCAGCGAATGGATTGTTGATGAGCAACAGTTCAAAGGTGAAATCCCAAACATCGCGGGGATGGAAAAAACCAATAACTTGATGGCATTTGTCGAGCGCAAGCTATTTACCCTCAATACCGGACACTGCATCACCGCTTATTTGGGCTGTTTGAAAGGGCACCGCACCATACGTGAAGCGATCGAAGATCCGCACATCTACGCCGAGGTCAAACAAGCCATGCTAGAGAGTGGTGAAGTGCTGATTCAGCGCTACGGATTTGAGCGTCCGCTACATCATGCCTATATCAACAAGATCCTAGATCGCTTTGCTAACCCCTACCTTGTGGATGAAGTGGATCGCGTAGGGCGACAACCGATTCGCAAATTGGGGCCAAACGATAGATTAATCAAACCGTTACTGGGTACAATAGAGTATGGCATTGAAAATAAAGCACTTCTAAAAGGTGTTGCGGCAGCTTTAAAATACCAAAATCAGGACGACCCGCAAGCCATTGAACTGCAGCAATCTATTGCAGATAAAGGAGTTGGTGCCACCTTAGCGCACTACACTGGCCTAGACAAAAACAGTCAGGAAGTCACGCAGATTGAACGTATTTTCAAGACGCTTTAAGTCCAATCGAGGGGAAGTGTTTCCCCTCATTTATCAGTTACAAGTTTAATGTATGGCAGACAGAATTAACGAAAGCGAGATTATAGAACGATTAAACGGCGCACCATCGGTGCGGGGTTTCTTTATCGCTGCCGTCGATGTATTCGAGGATGCTATTGATGCTCTCATCCAGAGAATCTTTCGTAAAGACAACTTTGCCGTCCAATCCGTGGTTGGCCCACTGCTCGGTGACTCTGGGCCGCTCGGCGATCTTTCCGTGCGCTTAAAGCTTCTCTATGGACTTGGCGTTCTGCCCGACGACGTCTATCACGATATTGAAGACATCATCAAAATCAAAAATGAGCTCAATAGCGACGCTAGTGACTATGAGTTTACCAACCCGAATGTGCTTGGCCCGATTAAACAATTACATCTTGTGCAGAAAATGGGCATGGTTCAATTAGAAGTGAGTGAGCCCGACGACGATATCGACCTCGACTTCTATCAATTGCAGCTGCAGCGACAACAACAAATCATCAAGTCAGGGTTGTCCCTCGCCATCGTAGAAATTTGTAATGAGCTTGGTAGAGACAGCCCTTTCTAGTCATCCAACCGACTCATTTTGTTGGTACGACACCAATAAAAAAGCCGAGGCATTTTACCTCGGCTAATTACTTTCCTCTGAGACCTACTCTACCGTGACCGCTTTCGCTAGGTTGCGGGGTTGGTCTACGTCAGTCCCTTTGATCAATGCAACGTAGTACGAGAGTAGCTGCATTGGAATGGTGTAGTAGATAGGCGCCGTGATTTCGCTGACGTGCGGCATAGTAATGATCTTCATCGTTTCATCACCCTCGAAGCCTGCGTCGGCATCGGCAAACACATATAGCAGACCACCACGTGCACGTACTTCTTCCACGTTTGATTTGAGCTTCTCTAGCAGGTCGTTACTTGGCGCTACCACGACCACTGGCATATCAGCATCGATCAAAGCGAGAGGACCATGTTTCAACTCACCCGCCGCGTAGGCTTCTGCGTGAATGTAGGAGATCTCTTTTAGCTTCAGCGACGCTTCCATCGCGATTGGATAGAACTCACCACGACCAAGGAACAAGGTATGGTGCTTGTCGGCGAAATCTGTTGCCAACGCTTCAATATCTTTCTCAAAAGAGAGCGCCGCATTAATCTGCTTAGGTAGCGCGTGCAACGCTTCTACGATCTCTTTTTCTTTCTCTTTGCTGATGCGGTTTTGCTGCTTGCCCAGGGCTGTCACTAGCATTAATAAAGCGGAAAGTTGAGTGGTAAAAGCCTTGGTTGATGCCACACCAATTTCTACCCCAGCGCGTGTCATAAAGGCAAAATCTGACTCACGAACCAGAGAAGAGCCCGCCACGTTACAGATGGTCATCGCTGCCATATAGCCTTTCTCTTTCGCTAGGCGAAGCGCTGCTAGCGTATCGGCAGTTTCACCAGACTGAGACAAAGTGATCAATAGGCTATTTGGGCGCGTGACAAACTTGCGGTAACGGAATTCAGAGGCGATTTCTACGTCACAGCTTACGCCTGCAATGTCTTCGAACCAGTAACGTGCTGTCATACCTGCGTTGTATGAGGTGCCACAAGCCACGATCTGTACGTGCTCAACTTTGCTTAGGATTTCAGCTGCGTTAACACCAATCGCTTCCGTGACGACAGAATCGGCGGTGATGCGCCCTTCCATGGTGTTGATCAGCGCGGTCGGTTGTTCGTAAATCTCTTTTTGCATGAAGTGACGGTACTGACCTTTATCACCCGCATCATGCTCTGCATTAGATTCAGTAATCTCACGCTCAACACGCTCGCCAGTAGCATCAAATACCGTGACTTCACGGCGAGTGACCTCAGCGACGTCGCCCTCTTCAAGGTACATAAAGCGGCGCGTTACGTTGAGCAGTGCCAACTGATCTGAAGCGAGGAAATTCTCACCAACACCAAAACCAATCACGATTGGGCTGCCTGAACGCGCAACGACGATACGTGAAGGATCGTTGCGATCCAGTGCAACCGTGCCGTAGGCACCTTCCAGTTGTTTTGATGTTTTTTGTACCGCTTCAAGCAGGGTTTCTGAAGTGCGAAGTTCCCACTCAACTAGGTGCGCGATAACCTCTGTGTCGGTTTGAGATTCAAACACATAGCCGCGCGATTGCAGCAGTTCACGCAGTTGTTCATGGTTCTCGATAATGCCGTTGTGCACCACCGCGATGTCACCAGACATGTGTGGATGTGCGTTGGCTTCAGATGGCTCTCCATGTGTTGCCCAGCGAGTGTGAGCGATACCTGTGCCACCAACCACTTGTGCTGAGTCAACAGCGTCAGCCAACTCTTGAACTTTTCCCAAACGGCGCACGCGAGTAAGATTTGAAGCACTATCAACAACAGCGACACCGGCTGAGTCATAACCGCGGTACTCTAAGCGGCGTAATCCTTCTACCAAAATTTCAGCGACGTCTCGTTGTGCAACTGCACCGACGATTCCACACATAAGTAACTCCAATTTGTTGATTCCGAGTGGCAGCAAGCAAAGGCCAATGTCGGACTAGTGTTTTTAATATAGTAGTATTCGATTGTCGTCGTGTGCTTAGGCGCAGACGACTTTGACACCATGAGACTCAATTTTTTGCTTAGCCTCAGGCGCTAAATCTTTGTTGGTAATTAATATATCGATAGCCTGCCATGCGAGTTCTAAGTTGGGGATCTTGCGGCCAACTTTTTCTGACTCGACCATCACTATCACCTCTCGGGACACTTCAGCCATCACTTTACTTAAGCCCACTAACTCGTTAAATGTCGTGGTGCCCCGATCAAGATCGACCCCATCCGCCCCAATAAACAATTGGTCAAAGTCATAGGAACGCAGCACAGACTCCGCAACTTGCCCCTGAAACGACTCCGAATGTGCATCCCAGGTGCCGCCAGTCATCAGCAAGGTGGGCTCACTTTCTAGCTCATTGAGGGCATTGGCCACATTCAGAGAGTTCGTCATCACCACCAAACCGCGCATACCGTCTAGCTGTTTGATTAAGGCAGCGGTGGTACTGCCACTGTCGATGACGATGCGGTTATGTTCACGAATCAACTTCGCGGCAGCTTGAGCCAGTTCATTCTTTCGAACCGAAATATTTTCACTCAATTCATCATTCACCACCTCTTTTGGAAGGGCGATAGCACCACCATAACGGCGCAGCAGTTGGCCATTGGTTTCAAGCGAGGCCAAATCCTTTCTAATCGTGACTTCTGAGGTTTCAAACTGGAGAGATAGCTCCTCCACACTGACTTCACCTTTCTCGTTGACTAGATTAGAAATCGCGTGTCGTCTTAATTGAGTGTTTCGTTTCGACATTTACTTTTGACTTTAAAGTTTCGAATTGAAAGCAATTATAGTCAAATCGAAAGTTTTATGTCCATTTATTTCGATCCAAAAAATTAATAAATAGCGCAAAAACCTTGTCCTAAGACAATTCTTAAGCAGTGATATTGAAATGATTCAGTGGTAGAATTCGCATCCGAAAAGAAAAAAAATTACAGAATTGACCGTTATCTTTTGCCAATAACCCCAGCTTATCCTAGGGCTGTCACAAAAATAGCGTCTATAATCCCAACAAGTTGGTCAGAAAATGACTAAACTTTGTGAAAGACTTTCAGTTCTGAAGCCAACTAAATTCGGCGCTGTCTACTCAAGTTGGCAGGCACAAAATGCCTTAGTGACAGCCTTGGTTTCAGACCAATAACCGACTTTCAAATTGTAACTATATTGACCGGAGAGTATCTTCCATGAAAAAGACCAAAATCGTATGTACGATTGGCCCTAAAACTGAATCTGTAGAGAAGCTAACTGAACTAGTAAACGCAGGCATGAA
>JBCAXU010000130.1:0-9184 GCA_038533895.1 Pseudomonadota bacterium
GCCACTCGCCACTCGCCACTCGCCACTCGCCACTCGCCACTCGCCACTCGCCACTCGCCACTCGCCACTCGCCACTCTCTATGCTAATCTTGCCCGACCAATGATGACTCCAATTTTCATAAAGGACTAAGCGTGAGCGGGCAAAACCAACAACCTCCTATGAATCAGCAGTATGCACCACAAATCCCTCCTTCTTTTCAAAACAATGATGAAATCGATTTAAGAGAGCTGTTTAAAGCGCTTTGGGATGGCAAAGTAACGATTATTGCCGTGACATTTATATTTGCAGTCGGTGCGGTTATTTATGCATTAACGGCGAAAGAGTGGTGGTCATCTACCGCAAAAGTGTCGCAAGCTCAGCCGCAAGATATATCCGCTTACCAACAACAAGTAAGGCAGTTTCAGCCAGTGTTTGATATCTATCAAGAAGATGGAACCATACTGGTTAGTAAAGAGTTGGATGACTTAGTTGATACTAATGTTCTGTTTTTGCGTTTTATTGAGGCTTTTAACTCCAGCAACAACAAAAGAGATTTCTTAGACTCAAGCGCAGAGTTCCAAGCGTTTAAGGCTAAACTGGATGCCGATGCCGATGCCGATGCCGATGCCGATGCAACGCGACGTTTATATTCTCTGTGGTTTAGCAAAATTTCTGCGCAAGCGTCTGACAAAAAATCAAATTCTTCACCTTATGATGTGAGCTTTCAAGCGACAACTAAAGATAGCAGCTACAGTTTGCTAAACGCTTATATCAACGTTATTACCAAGCTGTCGCATCAAGAAGCTCTGAACAATTTACAAGCAATGGTTGATGGCAAGCGCAATGAGTTAGTCCAACAGAAGAAAATCCTTGAGACTCAAGCCGAATATAAGGTGAAGGTTGAAGCCGAGCGTGCTAAGTACGCGTTAGAGATTGCTAAAGCGGCAGATGTGAATCAGCCGATTCAAACTAATAGCATTAACGAGATTTTCAGCATTGACCTAGGAACCAAAGCCCTTGCAGCTAAAGTGAAAGCGTTAGAGTCAGTGAAAGACCTTAATGTGGTTGAGCCGCGTCTGCAGCAAATTAACGCCAAGCTTGCCATGTTAGAAACGCTAGAGATTGACCGCTCTGTCCAGTTTCAAACGTTCCGTTTCTTAGAAAATGTCGAAAAGCCGATTTCTCGTGATAAGCCGAAGCGTGCATTGATTGCAGTGCTAGGCACACTCCTCGGCGGTATGCTTGGCGTAGCGATTGTTCTTGTTCGTTTTGCGTTTCGCCGCGAACAAGACTAAGTAACTCAGAATATTATGTTGAGCTCGAGCAAGTAGATTTGCTCGCGCTTTTTCGCCACTCGGTATTAGCTAGGAAGGCGTTATTCCGTCAGTGAGGAACGAACTATACGGAATCTGGTTTTGGCATCTGTGTTGAATAGATTCTGAATCACGCTCGTGCCTCGCTGTTCAGAATGACGGGGATTCGAGGAACTAGGTACTAGCAACTATAACCTAGACACCCACTTCCCAACCTCGATCACAAATTTTTAATCTCTCCCCCTTGGGTTTCTCCAAACTGCCCCAAATATAGTTACCACAAGACTTTGAATCCTTGTGCAATTGCGCAAGGCCATTATCAAATCAACATGGAAATTTTCAGGAGAGACGACCGATGAACATTCGTCCATTACACGACCGAGTTATCGTAGAGCGCCAAGAAGTTGAGTCAAAATCAGCGGGTGGCATTGTTCTGACTGGTTCTGCTGCAGAGAAATCAACTCGCGGCGTAGTGCTAGCTGTGGGTAAAGGCCGCATCCTAGAAAACGGTACTGTTCTGCCGTTGGACGTTAAAGTTGGTGATACTGTTATCTTCGCTGAAGGTTACGGTACTAAAACTGAAAAAATCGACGGTAAAGAAGTGCTAGTCATGTCTGAAAACGACATCATGGCAATCGTTGAATAATAGCAATCGTTGAGTAATTTTTGCTCTGATTCAAGAACTAAGAAAATTTAAGAATTTAGAAAAGGAAACTAAAGATGGCTGCTAAAGACGTTAAATTTGGTAATGACGCACGTATTAAAATGCTAGAAGGTGTCAACGTTCTAGCTGACGCAGTAAAAGTAACGCTGGGCCCTAAAGGCCGTAACGTGGTTCTAGACAAATCTTTCGGTGCTCCAACCATCACTAAAGATGGTGTGTCTGTGGCGCGTGAAATTGAGCTAGAAGACAAGTTCCAAAACATGGGCGCGCAAATGGTTAAAGAAGTTGCGTCTCAAGCCAATGACGCAGCGGGTGACGGTACAACCACAGCAACGGTTCTTGCTCAAGCTATCGTCAACGAAGGCCTAAAAGCGGTTGCCGCTGGCATGAACCCAATGGATCTTAAGCGCGGTATCGACAAAGCTGTGATTGCCGCGGTTGAAGAGCTAAAAGCGCTGTCTGTTCCATGTGCTGATACTAAAGCTATCGCGCAAGTAGGTACTATCTCTGCGAACTCTGATGTGAGCGTTGGTAACATTATTGCTGAAGCGATGGAAAAAGTGGGCCGTGATGGTGTGATCACGGTTGAAGAAGGTCAGGCGCTACAAGACGAGCTAGATGTGGTTGAAGGTATGCAGTTCGATCGCGGTTACCTATCGCCATACTTCATCAACAACCAAGAAGCGGGCTCAGTTGATCTAGAGAACCCATTCATTCTTCTTATCGATAAGAAAGTATCGAACATCCGTGAACTACTGCCAACACTAGAAGCGGTAGCAAAAGCGTCTCGTCCTCTGCTAATCATCGCTGAAGATGTGGAAGGTGAAGCGCTAGCAACACTGGTTGTGAACAATATGCGCGGCATCGTTAAAGTAGCAGCGGTTAAAGCGCCTGGTTTCGGTGACCGTCGTAAAGCGATGCTACAAGACATTGCTATCCTAACTGGCGGTACAGTGATCTCTGAAGAGATCGGCCTAGAGCTAGAGAAAGTGGTTCTAGAAGACCTAGGTCAAGCGAAGCGTGTGACCATCACTAAAGAAAACACCACCATCATCGATGGCGCAGGTGAAGAAGAGATGATCCAGGGTCGCGTTGCTCAGATTCGTCAACAAATCGAAGAAGCGACTTCAGATTACGACAAAGAGAAGCTACAAGAGCGCGTTGCTAAGCTAGCGGGCGGTGTTGCCGTCATCAAAGTTGGCGCAGCCACTGAAGTTGAAATGAAAGAGAAGAAAGACCGCGTAGAAGATGCACTACACGCAACTCGCGCAGCGGTTGAAGAAGGCGTAGTAGCAGGTGGCGGTGTTGCACTTATCCGTGCTGCGTCTAAGATTGTTGACCTACAAGGCGATAACGAAGAGCAAAACGTCGGTATCCGCGTGGCACTACGTGCAATGGAAGCGCCTATCCGTCAAATCACCACAAACGCTGGTGACGAAGAATCAGTGGTTGCTAACAACGTGAAAGCGGGCGAAGGCTCTTACGGCTACAACGCGGCAACCGGTGAGTACGGCGATATGCTAGAGATGGGTATCCTAGACCCAACTAAAGTGACTCGCTCTGCACTTCAGTTTGCCGCTTCGGTTGCTGGCCTGATGATCACCACAGAAGCGATGGTGACGGATCTACCACAGAAAGACGCGCCTGCAATGCCTGATATGGGTGGCATGGGCGGTATGGGTGGCATGGGCGGTATGATGTGATCATCGCCTAGCTAACTCATAGCTAATAGCAATTGAAACGGAGGCTTCGGTCTCCGTTTTTTTGTGTCTGTAAGTCTGGTTTTGGCATCTGTGTTGACTAGATTCTGAATCACGCTCGTGCCTCGCTGTTCAGAATGACGAATCTGTGTCATGCCTTGACTCCATGTGCGTATTTAAGACTAAGTCGTCATTCCGTAAGTGAGGAACGAGCTATACGGAATCTGGTTTTTTTTGATTAGATTCTGACTCACGTTCGTGCCTCACTGTTCAGAATGACGAATCTGTATAAGACCTTGATTCCGTGTACGTGTTTAAGGCTAAGTCGTCATTCCGGAAATGAGGAACGAGTTATCCGGAATCTGTTTTTGGCATGTGTATTAGTTAGATTCTGAATCACGCTCGTACCTCGCTGTTCAGAATGACAAACCTTTATCATGCCTTGATTCCATGTACGCGTTTGAGGCTACGTCGTCATTCCGGAAATGAGGAACGAGTTATCTGGAATCTGGTTTTTGGCATGTTTATTAGTTAGATTCTGAATCACGCTCGTGCCTCGATGTTCAGAATGACGGTTCTGTGTCAGACCTTGATGCCGTATCGTGTTTAAGGCTAAGTCGTCATTCTGGAGTGAGGAACTAAAGAGTGTCGTACAAGTCGAGCCAACGAGGATTAAAGCTATTGATGAGTTCTTCCTTCCAGAGCCTTCTCCAGCTCTTTAGTTGCTTTTCCCTTTCAATTGCAGTCTGCATTGATTGATGCGTTTCGTAAAATACAAGCTGATGAACATTGTATTTGGATGTAAAGCCTTTTGTGCATCCAGTCTTGTGCTGCCAAATTCGCTGTTTCAACCTACTCGTTACGCCTATATAGAGAGCGTTTTGGTTGGGCGATGATAAAATGTAGACACAAGGTTGTTTGTCCATAGTTTTCTTCCCAAGAGGCAAATTAGTACCCTTTGTTAACATCCACTACGTTCACCAACCCAAACCCATCACGCCAGCGCTGGTAGTTATCCGCAAAGATATCGACCACTTGCTCAGGAAAGCTGAGAGCAGCAATGTGCGGTGTCACGGTAATCTGCGGGTGAGTCCAAAACGGGTGGTTGGATGACAGAGGCTCTTGCTCAAACACATCGAGAAACGCGTGTTCAATTGCACCACTTTCAATCGCGTTAAGCAGACCTAATTCATCAATGGCACTGCCACGACCGACATTAAACAGCAAGGCTTTCTGGCACGCGGCTAAACTGGTTTGGTTTAGAATCTGCTGAGTGTGCGCGGTATTGGGTAGGGTATTGACCACGATATCGGCCTGTGCCAGCGCGGTGGCTAACTCTTGAATATGATAGATGGCGATAAACGGGGAGTGCTTGGTTGGAATACCGCTGCGATTGACGCCAATGGGCTGCATCGATAGGCTTTTGACTGCTTGAGCCAGGTGAGCGCCAATCGAGCCTGTACCGAGAATCACCACTTTTTTATCGGTTAACGAAGAATAGGGTAGCGGTGACCATTCAGCTTGGCTTTGTTGCTGGCGATAGTGGTGAAAGTGCCTAAAGTGCGAGATGCTATAGCCGATGACGTACTCGGCGATTTGCTGACCGAAGATCCCTTTGACATTCGTAAGCTGGCCATCAAACTGATTCAGCGCGGGGATAAGTGCATCTACGCCTGCGTAAATCGACTGAATCCACTCGACATGGGCAAAGTCTTGGATGCGCTTTGCCGCTTTTGGAGGCGAAGCAAGCAGTATGTTGGCCTCGCTAGGTTGCTCTGTGATCGCCAACTGTGGCAAGGAGGCTTGCTCAAGCAGATGCCGATATTGATCATTGTCTTCGGTGAGCAGATAGACTTGGTGGGTAAAATTGTTCATCGCCTTGCTTTTTTCCCTGTTGGTTATCAAGTAAACTCTCGCTGTCTAAATCAATCATTAGCTCACGAGTCCCTATGCTACAGAACCCTCTTCAGCTTCGTCTAGAGAAGCTCGAACCCTGGAAACAGATTACCTTTATGGCTAGCCTGTGTGAACGTATGTATCCTAACTATGCGATGTTTTGTGATAACACTCAGTTCGCCGAGGCGCGCGTTTATCGCGATATTCTCGATAGCATTTGGGAGCAACTGACCGTCAAAACCGCCAAAGTGAATTTTGAACGTCAGCTTGAAAAGCTCGAAGAAATCATCCCAACCTCAGAAGATTATGACTTCTATGGTGTTTATCCTGCGATTGATGCTTGTGTGGCGCTGTCGGACCTGCTGCATGGCTTACTGGACAGAGATTACCTGTACGAAAACATGCATAAAGTGAGTCAGCAGTCGGTGATGACGGTGGCGCAGCTAGAAGAGGCGCAAACGGGTGAAGAAATTACCAACCAAAACCAGAAGCTGAATGAAGCAGTGTGCGCCGAGTGGGATGTGCAATGGGCTATTTTTCGCCCTCTGCGTGAAGCAGAAGAGCGTGACATTGAACTGATTAAAGATTTACGCGCTGAACTGCGTGATGAAGGTGTGAGTAATATCGGGGTGAGTATCTAATTTCTAGTTCCTAGTTCCTAGTTCCTAGGGTTGAGTGCCTAGTCTCTAATGTTTAGTTCCTAGAGTTTGATTTCTAGGAACTAGGTTGTCACTTTTTAAGTGATTGGGGTTAAGGTGTCATTCCGTAAGTGAGGAACGAGCTATACGGAATCTGGGTTTTGAGTGAGTCAACTTAGATTCTGAATCACGCTCGTGCCTCACTGTTCAGAATGACGGGTTCTATAGACCTAGCTCCTAGGCTTCTTTTCTAGGAACTAGGTTCTAGGCACTCGGAACTATACTAAGCGTCTTTCTCCTTCGGCGGTTCAACTGTCTCCTCGACCACTTGCTGTTCCTCGTCATCATCGTCACGATTTTCAATCACGCCATGGGTTTGCTTCCAACGTTCCCAACGCTCGAACGCCAACTCTTGCATGTCGGTGGCATGATCTGCCTCATCGACTATCTTCTCGCCAACCAGGTGCTCAAAGATATCCTCTAAGGTTAAAATCCCCTGAATCGTGCCATATTCGTCGACAATCATCGCCAATTGCAGGCGTTTAGCCATCATCTGCTCAAACGCTTTTGGTAAACGCAGCGTGTTGAGTAACACATGCAACGGACGCATAACCGCCCCAAGTTGGCGACTGCCATGACCGGCTTGTTGCATCTTAAATAGCTCAAGACGGTGTACAAAACCGATAATGTTGTCGGTAGACTGGCTGTACACTAATGGCCGTGAAAACGGTGTATCTTCATGCTCGGCAAGAAACTCATCAATGGTCGATTCGGCGTTGACACGGAACACCACTGGGCGTGGTGTCATTACCTGAGTGACTGGCACATCTTGAATGCCGAGCAAGTTGGTCAGAATTTTGGACTCACCTTCGGCAAATTCACCACTTTCTCGGGCTAAAATAGCCATCGCTGAGAGTTCATCGCGCATCTTAGGCGCTTCGCTACCACGGGCAAGACGCTTAGTGATCTGCTCTGAGAACCACACAAAGGGGGTGAGCGCCCAGACCATCCAACGCAGCATGACCGCAGCGCTAGGCGCGAGCTGACGCCAATAGGTGGCACCAATGGTTTTTGGAACAATCTCAGACAGCACCAAAATACCCAATGTGAGCACAGCAGAGAAAACGCCCAACCACTCACTGCCAAACACCACTGCTGCTTGTGCACCTGCACTGGCTGCACCTATGGTATGAGCAATAGTGTTGAGGGTGAGAATCGATGCCAGCGGGCGGTCGATGTCCGCTTTGAGTTTGGCCAGGTGATCCGCGGCTGGGTGCCCTTGCTGACGCAGTTGCGCAATATAACTGGGTGATATACTGAGAAGCACCGCTTCTAATACGGAACAAATAAACGATACGCCAATGGCAATTGAGACGTATAGAGTTAGCAGAAACATAAAGGTCCTATGTCAGTTCACTCACCTCTAACTTTGCAAGAAAAGGCGAACTTTTCTTACCTGTGCATTATTGATGTGAGCGTTTTGTATTCGCTTTGAACCCCACGATATCAGGCTTTTAGGGATATTGCAGTGTAATAAATAAGGCTTAAAGCGGTGAAAAACAAGCTTTAACGCTTGCTGACAGAGTAACAAATTGTGAGTTAATACTCAGATTATGGTTAAAAGTACGGCATGAGAGCTAAAGAACGCTTACAAACCTTTGCCAGATGGGGCATTTATGCTTTAGAGTGAGTTGAATTCGATAACATATGAGAAGGGAAACCTAATGAACAAGACCCAATTAATCGACTTTATCGCAGAGAAAGCAGATCTATCTAAAGCACAAGCTAAGGCTGCTCTTGAAGCAACTCTTGATGGTGTGACTGACGCACTTAAAGAGGGTGACCAAGTTCAACTAATTGGTTTTGGTACATTCAAAGTTAACCACCGTGCAGCTCGTACTGGCCGCAACCCAAAAACTGGTGCTGAAATTCAAATCGCTGCTGCAAACGTACCAGCCTTCGTAGCAGGTAAAGCACTAAAAGATTCAGTAAAATAATTTAATACTGATTTCAGAGTTTTAAGCTCAGACTGTATATAATACGCCAAGGTAGTCGCTATCTTGGCGTATATTTATACCAAACAGCATAAATATCTGGTCATTATTGCTGGTTAAAATCGCTGATAGCGTCGTTATAGATTTTGTAGGTAGGTCAACTAGCTAACTGCAATCTATGCCTTGCTCTCAACGATTTTTCCTGCGCAATTATCTGAACACCTATTTATCCCGTTTGGTATTATTTATGACAATGAAAAATACACTTTTTGCTATTTTGGTTGCTGGAGCTCTAGCAGGCTGTTCGAGTAGCGCTCCCCAGCCTAATCTTGACCAGTTTTCCGATTATACTGGTGGGCAAACTATTGGTGACTCAACCAGCTTATATTGGTACACCGAGCGAACCACTTCCCCTTATTCTGCTGGCGATTATGTTAGTGCTGGCGATTATGGCTGGTATCAAACTGACTACCGTTGGAGTGAGGGGGAGCTAAGAGAGCTGATTCGTCAAGGTGAGCAAGTCAAAGACAAACAAGGCTTGGTACCGTATCGCATTCATGTTCGCTTCAACAAGCTGGGTGAGGCGGTGTATCAGCAATACCGATTCGATGGCAAAGTGCTTCCGCTGAAGAGCGAGAAATTGGAATGGCTCAAGCAAGAAGCGCGTAATATCCCTAGTTTGACCAAAAGCCAAACCAGTCGCGGTCAGCGCCTAATTCAAGGCTACTGGGATGGCTCGACGTTTGATACTTGCAGCGGAGATAGCTATGAGCGGGTCGAGTTTAATGAAACTTTGCCGAGCTTTGTGGTCAATCGCTTATCAACCATTGATAGTTATGTGGCCTTTATTGGATCCACTCGTTCGGATAAAGTCACGGTGAATGAGCTATTGATGCTCGCAGATGATAGTCAAGATTGCATCGAGCGCCCGAGTCTTATCGAAGAGTAATACCAAACAGCATAAATATCTGGTCATTCTTGCTGGTTAAAATCGCTGAT
>JBCAXU010000131.1:0-9037 GCA_038533895.1 Pseudomonadota bacterium
TCGCTTCTCGCTTCTCGCTTCTCGCTTCTCGCTTCTCGCTTCTCGCTTCTCGCTTCTCGCTTCTCGCTTCTCGCTACAACATATCCACGGCTTTCTCGACCGCGGCTACCAACCTTTCTACATCTTCGATTGTATTGTAAGCGGCGAATGAAGCGCGAATGGTGCCTGTTACGCCTAGCGCATCCATCAGTGGGTGAGCGCAGTGGTTTCCTGCTCTGACAGCGATACCTTGCTGATCAAGCAGGGTGGCGACATCTTGGTGATGGACGCCGTCGATAAAAAATGAGATCACCGAAGCTTTAGGCTGATAGCCGAGAATGCGAACATCATCCAACTGTTCAAGCTCTGTTTTAGTTTCTTCTACCAGTTGATGAATATGCGTTTCTAGCGAGTATTGATCCAACCCTTGATACCATTGAATCGCTTTCATTAGCGCTATAGCGCCAGCGACGTTTGGTGTGCCCGCTTCGAACTTGCCTGGTAGCCCACTGAATGTGGTCCCGGCAAAAGAGACTTTCTCGACCATTTTGCCACCACCGTGCCATGGAGGCATGGCTTCTAGCAGCGCTTGCTTGCCATATAGCACGCCAATTCCTGCCGGCGCGTAGAGCTTGTGGCCAGAGAATACGTAGAAATCGGCATTGAGCTGAGTAACGTTAACCGGTTCATGCACGATACCTTGTGCGCCATCGACCACAACAACGGCGCCGAACTTATGTGCGCTTGCAATAACCTCTTCGATTGGTTGGCGAGTACCAGTGACATTGGTGATATGGGCCAAAGCAACGATCTTACATTTATCAGTCAGTAAGCGATTAAAGCTGGCAAGATCAAACTGGCACTCTTGTGTCATTGGGACCTTTACTACCTTCGCCCCAGTTTGCTCTGCGACAATTTGCCAAGGAACGATATTCGCGTGGTGTTCCATTTCGCCCACTAGGATCTCATCGCCGGGTTGCAACAGATTGCGCGCATAGGTTTGGGCGATAAGATTCAACGCTTCGGTTGCGCCGCGCGTCCAGATGATCTCTTTGCTTGATTGAGCGCCGATAAACTCAGTTACCCTTTCTCGTGCGCGTTCAAACTCGCTGGTGGCATGAGCCGTCAGACTGTGGCTGCCGCGATGCACGTTGGCATTTTGCTGCTGGTAGTAATGGGAGATGGCATCAATAACGCATTGCGGTTTCTGTGTGGTGGCCGCGCTGTCAAGATAGACCAGTCTTTGGCCATTGACTTGTTGTTGAAGCGCTGGGAACTGAGCAGCGATGTGCTTGGCATCAAACATTATTCATCACCAAGTTTGTGGTATTGCAAGGTTGGAATCGTCACCATAGGCTCTGCGACGGTCCAGGCATGCGCCTTACCAGAAAGGTGAATAATCACTTCCATAGCAAATTCTAAAGCGGTTCCCGGTCCCTGGC
The DNA here is from genome assembly GCA_038533895.1 of Pseudomonadota bacterium. Lineage (GTDB taxonomy): Bacteria > Pseudomonadota > Gammaproteobacteria > Enterobacterales > Vibrionaceae > Vibrio. The sequence goes on from JBCAXU010000131.1 coordinate 1,422, forward strand.
TGGTTAACAGGTTGTGGTTAACGTCATAGGTCACACGTTTTACCCGCCAGTTTTTGGTCGGGATGTGGTTTTCAAAACTGGGATGGCAAGTCATTAGCGCTTCTGAATACAGGCCATGGTGGGCAAGCACCAGCGCAGGTGCGGCACAGATGGCGGCAACGAGTTTACCTTCGTACATTTGTTGGCGAACAATCTCCACCAGCACGGTACTGTCTCGGAAAGTTTCAGCGCCTTGCACACCACCAGGAAGGATCACAGCGTCAAACTCATCATCGGCAATATCCACTAGCTTGCAGTCTGCGGTTAACGTTACCCCTCGAGAGGCTTTCATTGTCAACCGACCATCAAAGTCGGCACTGGCGACAACCGTTTCATAGCCAGCTCTGACCATCATGTCGATGATGGTGACCGCTTCCATCTCTTCGGTGCCAGGTGCGATAGGAACGAGGACTTTTTTTGTCATGATTGTATCCAACCTTGTTCGATGTTTTTGACTGCTTGGTAGAGCTCGAGATTGACAGGCGTTGCGATGCCGTGTTTCTGAGCTATTTTGATGAGATGCCCAGTGATAAAGTCTATCTCGCTTTGGCGTTGATGAACAATATCCTGATTCATTGAAGACAGGTTTTTTGCTGTTGCTTGTATCACCTTGTCGACAGAGTGAGTTAGCTGTTCTTCATTGGTGCTTACGCCTTCCGCCTGCATCACTAAGCAGACTTCTCGAATGGCAGCTTGCAAGGTAGCCGCGTGTTGGGGCTCTGCTAGCGAACCATTGGGGACTTGATGAATCGCGGTAAGCGGGTTAATCGCGCAGTTAATCGCGAGTTTATTCCACAAGGCGTTAAGAATATCCGGATTCCACTTTACTTGCGGCAGGCTATGCTGAAACACTTCGGCGACAAATGAACAACGTTTGCCCGCCTGATTATAGCCGCCAAGCTCAGTGTGACCTTGCCCCGTGTGACGCACTTTACCCTGCGAATCTCTCAGCGCGCCGTGGGTGGTCGTCGCCACTATTAGAGGATTGTTGGCAAATCGTTGCGTTATCTGTTCAGCCGTACCCATGCCGTTATGCATCAGCACAATAATCGTTTCGCTAGCAAGTTTCCCCACAAAGCTTTCTAAGCTCGAGACGACTTGCGGAGCCTTTAAAGTCACTAAAATAAGGTCTGCTTTATCAAGAGAGTCGTGGGAGTTATTGTCAAAGCTGACCGGTTGGTTCTGTTCTAATTGGATCGATACCATTGGACTGGTTTGTCGAGACCAAACTGAGACCGAGTGTCCGGCAGTGTGCAAATGAGATGCCCAAAGAGAGCCAATAGCGCCGGGGCCGAGAACTACAATATTCATCTGTTCGCAAGTCGGTGGGTTTGGCAGAGAGGATAAAACTATATAGAAAGAAAGCAAATAAAAATGGCACCCTAGGGTGCCATTTCGAATGCTTTTACTTATGGGTTCTATTAGAACTTGTAAGTTACTGCGAAGTAGTGAGCTACGCCTGAAGAGTCATTTTTAGGGAAGTTGCCACTTGCGTCTGGCCAAGGGCGGTTTGCGCCGTCTTCGAAGCCGTAAACGTCGTTAAACAGTTTCAGACCGTAACCTACTGCAAAGCGGTCAGAGTGCCAGTAGATACCATTAAACATTGCAGTACCAGTGCTTGATTGAGAGTACTCGTCTTTCATACCAAATTGGAAGTCTAGGTAACCTTGGTAAGAGATAAATGAGCCGTTCTCAAAGAAGTAAAATGGCTTAAACCAGTTAGTCGATAGCTGGTAACCGTTCCAATCTTTCAGGCCATTGTCGTAGTTACCGTATAGGTTGAGGCCCATTTTGCCTAACCATGGTGCGTTAATATCAGAACCTAGACCGATTTTGTATTGACCTTCGCTAGAACCGCCATAGAAGATCATTTCAGAAGCTACGTAAACTTCTTGAACTGGACCGAAAGAGAGATCTGTACCTGTCAAAGCATCAAGTGACATACGAGGAGCAAACTCCATGAATAGCTTATCTGAACCAGATTTATCGCTGCTCGAGTCACCAGTAATGTTGAAATAATCAACATAGCCGTATAAGTCAAAGATACCTGAACGACCGCCAAATTCCATTTCTAGGTAATCGTGAGTGGATTCTTCACCAGGACCCTTCTCGTCAATTGCAGCCATCAGGTTGAACTGAAGCCATTTGTAGTCGTTTTTATGGATGTCACCGTCAGAATAATCGGCAGCCATTGCAGGAGCAGACATCGCTGCTACAACACCTAGAGCTAGAAGTGATTTACGCATAATGGAAACTCTCTATGTTTGTTAACTTAAATATTCATTAGACATATAGCCTGGCGCACTCTGCGTTGCGCTTTGTTGAGGCGAATAATATCAATGAAAATCTCAAAATCCATGTGCAACAGTAGAAAAAAAACATAAAACAGGTGATCTAAATCTCATTAACAGACAAAAAAATCATATTCAACGGAACTTTCATTCTGTTGCACAAAAAATGAAACAGGTATCGATTACGCAAGCGTTTGGTTTTATTTTGGCGTTTATCGAATAACCAACAGCTTTGGTGAATGATCTCAATATAGGCAGGTAACGTAAGTGTTAACAGGAAGTTTAGGAGTTACTATTTATGCCTGAGATTATGTTGTTTCCACTCAGTTCTGTGGTGTTACCCGAAGGCAAAATGCGCCTGAGAATCTTCGAGCCTAGATACAAAAGGTTAGTCTCTCAAGCGCTCAAGGGAGACGGTACCTTTGGTATTTGCTTGTTCGACGCCTCTCTCGCGTCAACGGGGCAAGAGTTATCTGTTGTTGGGACCTTAGCTAAGATAACTGATTTCGAGTCACTTGAAGATGGATTGCTGGGGATTTCAGTCACCGGCTTGAAGAAGTTTCGCATCAAGCGTGTGCGCGTCGAATACGACGGTCTGCGTTTGGCTAGGGTTGAGTGGTTGCCTAACTGGGAGGTGGCAAACCTTGACCCTCAGTCGGAGTCGATCAGTAAGCATTTAGGCGATATCTACCGCCAGTTCCCTGACCTAGGAGATCTTTACCAACAGCGTTTTTTTGATGATGCGAGTTGGGTTAGTCAGCGCTGGCTGGAAATATTGCCGATTACGAATCAACAGTTCGACACCTTGGCACAGCAGCCAGATTGTTACCAGGCGGTCGAGTTTTTGAAACGGACCTTAGATAATAGCTACGTACAGTGATCGCTGAATCAGTTTGATCGTATACAATGGATAGAGAGCTCTCATTAAGGATATCGACATGGCCGAGATAGATACCCAAGCTTTTAAAAAAGCCGATTGGGCGTCGTGTATGGAAAGAGTGAAGCAGAAAGATAAACAGGCTTATGCTTTGGTGTTTACCCACTTTTCTCCGCGTTTGAAGCAGTTCGCATACCGCCACATGGGTAACGAGCAAGTGGCACTGGAAATTGTGCAGGACGCGATGGCGACAGTGTGGCAAAAAAGTGCGTTGTTTGATGGGGACAAGAGCTCGTTGTCGACTTGGATATACACTATTGCACGAAACCTCTGTTTCGATACCCTTCGCAAGCAGAAGGGCAGAGACGCACACATCCACTCCGAAGACATTTGGCCGAATGATTACTGCCCGCCAGACATGGTAGAGCACTATTCCCCGGAAACAGAGATGTTAAAACAGCAGATCGTCAAGTATTTAGACATATTGCCTGACGCTCAAAGAAAGGTTGTGAAAGCCGTATACCTCGAGGAGCTTCCACATCAACAAGTCGCGGAAATGTTTGATATTCCGCTCGGAACGGTAAAGTCGCGCTTGCGACTAGCCGTTGAGAAACTACGCAACACCATAGAGGCAGATAAATTATGAGCTACCATCCACAAGATCAACTTCTCCAAGCATACGCGCAGGGTATGCTGGACGATGTGAGTGCCTTTACGGTTGCGATCCACATCGAGGGTTGTCCTAAGTGTCAGCGAGCCGTTGCACTGCTAGAGGCTCAGTGTGGTGACGCACTATGTGCAGCTGAGGTGGATAGTCAGGACACAATGCAAGCGATGTTTGATCAAATTGTGTCTCTTGAGCAAAACGATGAGCCATTTCGTCCTCAGCGCCAACCCTCGTACATAGAAGTGAACGGCAAGTCGTTCCGATTACCTTTATCACTGTCGCGTTTCCGCGATAGAGTGGGCGAATGGAAAAGCTACGGCGGCAAAGTATTCAGTGCTTCGATTGACATTTCACAAGATGCACGGGTTAGCTTAATGTACATCGCCGAAAACGTGTCAATACCACAACACACTCACAAAGGGTTGGAGTCGACCTTGGTGTTACATGGCGGATTTAGCGACGAAGATGGTCATTACGAAGTGGGGGACTTCTTACTGAAAGACGCATCGGTGAAGCACAGTCCGATGACCAAGCAAGGTGAAGATTGTTTGTGTTTAACTGTACTGACTGAGCCAATGATCTTTACACAAGGCGTAGCTAGAGTGTTCAATCTTTTTGGTAAAGGTATGTATCCTTAATCCGTACTCTATTAAATAAAAAGGCTTGGTCTTACCAAGCCTTTTTTGTTTCTATTGATTAGAGGTGATTTGCTGTTCTTGTTCGACGTCACGATGCCGCGCTCTATCGAGCATATCAGCAAAGTAATGGCGTAGAGAGTAGAGCATTATCAAACTCGGAATAACCATGACCGCGGTGAGAACAAAGAAGGTTGACCAATCATTGAGGTAGTCGACCAGTTCGCCAGAAAATGACGCGAGTGTGGTGCGTCCGAAGTTACCCAGTGATGCCAATAGTGCATATTGGGTGGCAGAGAACGCTTGCCCAGTCACCACTGTTAAGAATGAGACAAATGCTACGGTAGAGAACGCAGAAGTGAAGTTATCAACCACGAGTGTTGCTAGGAATAGCTGCTCATTCGGACCGACTTTAGCTATCCATGCAAACATTAGGTTGCTGGAAGCCATCGCGATACCGCCGATCATTAAGCCTCTGACGATACCAAACTTGACGTTGACCATGCTGCCGAGCAGGGTAAACAGTATTGTTAGCCCCCAACCAATTAACTTCGAATAGTAACCAATTTGTTCGTTAGAGAAGCCGATTTCCTTATAGAAGGTGATCGACATGCGACCAAGAAAGGCCTCTCCAATTTTGAACAGAAATACAAACAGTAATAGCGTAAGCGCGACGCGAAAGCCGTTGCGTTTGAAAAAGTCCAAGAAAGGCTCAACCACGGTAACGGTTAACCATGCCAGTGCGCGATTGCCGACGACTTTGCTGTGGCGCTGTTCGGCGGCATCTTGCAGTGCATCGCGCTGAGTGTTTGGCTCGCCGACCAATAGAGTAAACAGTATTAACACGCCAACGATGGCCGCCATACCGTAATAGACGCCGTTCCAACCGATGGCATCGGCATTGATAAACGCCAGATAACCAGGCACAGAGTAGCCTGTCCACCAGCCGATAACCGCCATCGCTGAGGCTTGCGGTAACTTAGATGATTCGGATTTAGGGAAGGTATCGATACGATAGGCATCGATGGCAATATCTTGTGTTGCCGAGGCGATAGCGATACCTAAGGCTAACATCGAGGTAAACATTAGATTGGTGGCGGGATCGACACCGGCGATAAACAGAGTGCAGATCAGTACCAAGGATTGGCAGAGAAGTATCCAACTGCGGCGCTGACCCAACAGTGCGTGCAACACAGGGAGTTTGACTCGGTCAACAAGCGGTGCCCATAAAAAGTTGATGGCATACACGGCGAACACACTACCAAAATAGCCGATTGCCGCGCGCGTGAGGCCAGCGTCTTTCAGCCAGCCTGACATGTTAGAACCGATCAGTACCCATGGAAAACCACTTGAGCAACCGAGCATAAACACCCACATTAGGCGCTTATCCATATAACTCCGAATGGTTTCTAACCAAGTCATCGAAGTGGAGTCAGAAGGCATACATCTATCCTTGTTCAGTTTGAGGTCAGCAAGAAAAATTAAGGCTCGAGCACTGTGCTTGAGCCTTTATTGCTATTTAAGAAGCGTTGCGCTGGTGATGATAATAGGTTCGACAGGGACATCTCGGTAACGACCAACAGAGTGAGTGGGCTGTTGCCCCATTTTCTGAATCACGTCAAAGCCCTTGGTAATCTTGCCAAACACCGCGTAGCCTGGTGGACGCTGGTCGTAGTCTAGGAAGTTATTATCGACAAAGTTAATGAAGAACTGACGAGTAGCAGAATTTGGATTGCTGGTTCTGGCCATCGCAATCGTCGCACTGCTGTTTTTTAACCCGTTTGATGCTTCATTTTTAATCGGTGGGTAGGTTGGCAGCGATTGCATATTTTGATCAAACCCGCCGCCTTGCGCCATAAACCCAGGGATCACGCGATGGAACTGCGAGCCGACATAGCTGCCATCTTCAACATATTTAATAAAGTTAGCGACAGTAACGGGTGCTTTCTCTTGGTTCAACTCAACGGTAAATTGGCCAAGGTTGGTTTCGAACTCGACTTTAGGCCCGGCCAGCACCATGCTGCTAACCAGTGCCAATGAGGTGATAGCAGTTTTCCACATTAGAAACGCTCCCGCATGTAATTTTGTAGCTCACGGTCATCGGCGATTTCTTGCATCACTAGATTAATAACGTCGTTAAGAACGGTTTCGATCTCATCATTTGAAGCACTTAAAGCGCCGGTACGTTTAGCGGTTCCAGTGTAGGTTTTAACCAGTTTGCCTTGAGGTGTCTCTGCAGTGACTTCAAGTACAACTTTACCGTCCATCTCGTTTTCCATCACAGTGTGCTCAACTGAGACGAGGGCTTGTTGAACTTCTACTTGCAGTGAGTTTTGGCTGTTTACTGTGCTACGGAAGCCTTGCGATTGAAATTGTTCAAGTAGTGCATTCTCGATTGAGATACGAACATTTTGCTTAGAATGAATCGGTTCGATGTTTGAGCGTCCGCTATCTACTAGTGCGACATACTGCGCCGAGCGAACATCCTTACTGGTTAGGGTAAAGGTGGCATCTTGAACTAAGTCGCTATTGCTCAGTACAGCTTTTGGCATAAAGTTGATTTGCTCTTGCTGAGGTGCTGAACAGGCAGCGAGTAGTGCCACTGAAGCGGCTAGAACCAGTTTTCTCATTGCAATTTCCTTTTTTGGTACTTCTGTGAGCTTTAAGTGTTCAGAAGGATAATAGTGGACTATTTAGTCGCTTGTAAAATAACAAATTTCTTGTTCGAGGCAACGACCTTCACTTTCGCCTTGCCAAACAGTCGCGCTAACTTTCCATCGTAGCCGAGGTGGCGATTGCCGATAACTAATAATTGTCCACCAGAGGTAAGAATTTGCTTTGCATCACAGAACATCTGCCACGCGATGTGATCTGTGATGGCTTGCTGCTGATGAAATGGTGGGTTACAAACCACAAGATCCACATCAAGGTCATTGATATCGTCCAGACAATTATTGGCGATACAGCGAAACTGACGTTCAGCACCCAAGTTGGCTTCTAGGTTTTGACGGGCAGATTCGACCGCCATAAAGCTTTCGTCAACACAGGTGAGCTCGGCCTGAGGATTCAGTTGTCCCAACTTAACCGACAACACGCCGTTTCCACAG
>JBCAXU010000132.1:0-8899 GCA_038533895.1 Pseudomonadota bacterium
CTCGCTTCTCGCTTCTCGCTTCTCGCTTCTCGCTTCTCGCTTCTCGCTTCTCGCTTCTCGCTTCTCGCTTCTCGCTAGCTGCGGACTCGATAGAATTGACTCGCCATAAACATCATGGTCGCACTGATCACTACAGAAGGTCCTGCTGGTGTGTCGTAGTGCCAAGAGAGAGTTAGACCAAGCAATACCGCGATAGCACCGATAAGTGCAGCAAACAGAGCCATTTGCTCTGGAGCTTTGGCAAATCGACGCGCAGTGGCGGCGGGAATGATCAACAGCGAGGTCATGATCAGGGCCCCAACAAACTTCATACCGATGGCAATGACTAGCCCTACCAACAGCATCAAAATTAACCGCATTAAGTCAACGTTGTAACCTTCTACAGCGGCCAGTTCTTCATTGACTGTAGTTGCTAGGAGCGGGCGCCAAAACATCATCAGTACCGCCCCCACAAGCACAACGCCTGAATAGATATACATCAAGTCACTCGGTGACACTGCAAGTAGGTCGCCAAACAGATAGCTCATTAAATCGATACGTACATTATCCAGAAAGCTCACCGCAACGAGGCCGAGTGACAGTGAACTGTGGGCTAGGATCCCAAGTAGGGTATCAGTCGCCACCAATTGCTGCTTTTGTAAGGTAACTAGCAGCACCGCCAGCGCTAAACAACAAACCGTCAGCGCGAGATACAGATTAATCTCCAGCAAAAAGCCCAAAGCTAGCCCCATTAGAGAAGCGTGGGCTAAAGTATCACCAAAATAGGCCATACGGCGCCACACGACAAAAGATCCCAACGGTCCGGCAATCGCAGCGATACCTAGCCCTGCAAAAATGGAAGGGATTAAAAACTCAATCATGATGGTGTCCGTGTGAATGATGGGAGCAACTCGCGGCCTCTCCTTTGACAGGTTCACCGGCCAAATCATGATGGTGATGCTGGTGTTGGTGATGATAAAACGCCAGTGACTGCTGGTGGTTTTGGCCAAAAAGCGCGATGTAGCTTGGATGCTGGGCAATATCTGCAGGTGCACCTGAGCAGCAAATATGATGCTGCAAACAGATCACATTGCTGGTTTTGGCCATCACTAAGTGCAAATCGTGTGAAACCATAAACACCGCGCAGTTAAAACGGTGGCGAATCGTGTCAATCAGGTCATATAAGTCAATCTGACCTTGTACGTCGACGCCTTGTGCAGGTTCGTCTAGCACGAGTAAATCTGGCCGTTGCAGCAGAGCTCGAGCTAGCAGCACTCGTTGGTTTTCTCCTCCAGATAGGGAGTGCATATTACTCGCGATGAGGTGTTCGGCACCAACGAGTTTGAGTGCATCGTTAATTTCTTGTCGGCTGTAGCGGCCCGCTAATCGCAGAAAACGCTCGACATTGAGTGGGAGACTATCGTTGAGCTTGAGTTTTTGCGGCACGTAGCCAACTTTTAGTCCTTTGGCTCGATGAATCGCGCCACTGAACTGGCGTTGCAGTCCGAGCAGAACTTTTACCAGCGTTGATTTTCCTGCACCGTTTGGGCCAATCAATGTGATGATCTCACCTCGGTTAAGGCGTAAACTCACTTTGTCGAGTACTTTTCGCTGATCGAAAACGACACTGATATCTGTTAGTTCGACGAGAGTCGACATGAATAGAACTCATTTGCAATTGTTTAATGTTATAATGTAACATTTGTTTCCCAGTTAAACCAGTCAGATTCACACAACATGAAACGTTTTATCACTTTGCTGATGGTGCTTGTCGCGTCTATCGGCGTAGCTCATGCGACCAATATCCTCACGAGCATTAAACCTATTCAATTGATCAGTCTAGAAATTGCTCAGGGTGTGACGACACCAGATGTGTTGCTAGCTTCCAACGCATCACCGCACGATTATGCGCTGCGGCCGTCAGACGTCAAGCGTATCCGTCGTGCTGATCTTATCATCTGGTACGGAAATGACTTAGAACCCTTTTTGGGCAAGATCCTGGAGGCACAAAACAAGGTATTGACTTTAAGTGACATTCCAAATTTATCGTTACGAGAGTTTGCAAGCGATCACCACGATCATGATGGTCACAACCACGGCAGTTACGACCCTCACTTCTGGCTCGGCTATCAACCGACATTGCAAGTGGCAGAAGCGATAGCTAACAAACTGAGCGAGATTGACCCACAAAATGCGGAGCATTACCAAGCAAACTATGCGTCATTTAAGCAACAGTTGGCCGAGCAACATCAATCGATAAAGCAACAACTTGAGCCTGTTAAGCAACGTGGTTACTACGTGTTCCACGATGCCTACGGCTATTTCGAGCAGGATTTCGCTTTGAATCATCTAGGCGCGTTTACGATTAGCCCGGATAGAAAGCCAGGTGCGAAGACACTGATCTCAATCCGCCAGGCATTGTCCAGTGATGAGGTCTATTGTTTGTTCACTGAGCCTCAGTTTACGCCTGCCGTGGTTCAATCGGTGACCCGAGGTAGTGATGTTGCTATGGGTGAGCTGGACCCGATCGGTAGTGATATTGAAGCAAAGCAAGGCGGTTACTTTACCTTTAAGCAAACGATGGCCGATAACTTTGCTCAGTGTTTAGCGCTTAGATGATGCGCTTTCATACGACGAGATCGGTTTGTCGTCAGTTTATCTGTGAAGTCACCGATAAACTGACGACGAAATAGTGTTACTTAGCTTGTTAATCTACTTATTTATTAGATAATTATTATCACAAAATAATAACTGGGTCGCAGTGCGACTCATGTTTATCTAAATGATAAACCGTTGCTGCTTCGGGATTAAAATAAGTGAACAAGCTGATACTGATCTTGTGCGTTATGCTATTTAGCGCCAATGTTCAGTCTTTTAACTCATCGCCAAAAGTTTTTTACCCTCTGCCTAGTTTGGCGGAGGGGAAGAATATTGCGGCGAAAAGCTTGTTTCATGGCGGCGAAGGCGGGATTTGGTTGCAAGATGTACGCAACCAAGTTTTGTTTTTTGATGGTGAACATATCATGCCAAGGCTTGGTTCGGCGCTGGAGCATGAAGCAGAGCAATTGGCATTTGTTGACAATGCGTTTTGGACCTATTTCCGCAACGAACTGTATCGTACAGTGCCGAATCAAGAAAAGCAGTTGATGTTGAGCCTGACTCCAGGCACTGAAATCCAATCGATAGGCGCATCGCAGCGGTTCATTTGGTTGTCAGACAACGACTTCTTTTATACCTATCATATCGATACTGAGCAGCTTGAGCGCTACTCACTCGCTGAGCTGTATCAATACAATCACTCCTCCAATATCAGCATTACCGATGCCAAGTTTGTTTACTCGAAATGGGTGTTAGCGACAAGCTCCGGGGCCTTTTTATCCGACCAACAGTCGTTTCAACATGTGACTAGCTCAGGGAAGAATTATATCGAGACTCTGTATTTCTCTTCGTCGCGAAATGAACTGGTTATCGGTAGCCTAAATGGTGCGTTTTTAGTTGACATTTATCAGCCCAATCAGCCTGTTAAAAAGATTTCAAGCAGTCATGTGCTTAGCGTTGCTGAAACTGATCAAGCTTACTGGATTGGCACCGAGACTGGGTTGTACGTTTATAGCTTCGCCAATGGTAAAACCAACCGGTTTGATCAAGGTGTTTGGGCAGGGGATGCGCTTGGCGGTGAAAAAATCTATGCGCTGCTAAACGATCAGCAGAGCGGCATGTGGATCGCCACCGACCGAGGTGTGCGCTATTTTTCTACTTTTTCGCGCTACTTTGTTCGTCACGACAACTTATTTGCTGTGTCAGGAAGAAACAGCGAAGTCGCGATAAAGATAGAGCCCAACTTAACGCAGGATGGTTATTGGATGCTCACCAACCGCAGACTCTATCGCTTGGGTGCTAATGCTTTAGATCGTCGAGAGCTCGTCTATTGGGGGGAGGTGAACGATTTTGAGCAAGGCGATGGCGTACTGTGGCTGGCGACCAAGCAGGGCATAATCTGTATTGATGAACTGACTGGAGAAGTTATTAGTGATGACTTGCCAAATACTTTAAAGCAAACACATGTGCGTTTTATTGAATTAGATCAGCAAGGGTTACTGTGGGGAGCGGGCGACAACCAGTTGTGGAGCTATCATCTTGGTAGCCAAAGTTACACCTCTTTTGGTTCAGATTGGATGATTGACCAATACTTGCCCGCCAAGCTTACTGAACTTTCACTCATGTCTCACGGCTCTTTAGCACTGGGTACTGACCACGGGCTCTATTTACTGCAAGATGGTCAGGTCCGTTTTGTTGGCGAAAGTACCCGTTACGGTGAGGTAGTGGATATTGAAGCTGTGTCATCGAAGCAACTTTGGGTCGCTGGTCGTTATGGTGCCTATCAGCTCAACATATCTCAACTGCAAACCCAACCGTTAACCATGATGGATGGGCACGTTACTCCAAATTGTATTTTGAACAATGACAATGGTCTCTGGCTGACGTCATCTAGTGGTCTGTCTCGATACGCCAGAACCGGTGAGCTTCTGGCCCACTACGGCGAACCATTGGGACTGATAAACAATGAGTTTATTGCAGGGCTTTGTAGTTATAGTAGTGGAAATTCATCCCGGTTAGTACTTGGGGCGCGTCAGAGTTTTATTGAGGTTGACACCGACCAACTGATCGAAGCGGTGATGCCGCAAGTCGAAGTGATCTTCAGTCAAATACAGCGCAACCAACAACTATTTTCACTAGGTAATACAGTGTCCCAGCAGCTACGTGCTAACTATGGTGATTCTCTGTTTTTCCAGTTTGGTACTATTCCCAGCTCCAGCAATCTCAACCTTGAGTTTCGTTTAAATCATGATGACCAGTGGCAACTGCTTGACGGAGCGACGCTATCGATTGAACACCTCAAAGCTGGCGACTATACCCTGGAAGTACGCGCGGTACGTAACGGTATGGAACGCAGCGCGATCAAGCGCTTTGATTTTGTTGTCAGTGGCCCTTGGTATCTGACCTCTTATGCTTTGGTGATTTATGTGCTGATAGTGACATTTGCCTTAGTGTCGGTTGTTTATTGGCGGTCGCGAATTATGGCCAGTTCAAACCGAGAACTGCGCGCTCAAGTTGCTCTCAAAACCAATCAACTTAGACACCAAAGTCGAATTTTAGTCAGCAACAATCAACAGTTGCGCAAACAACTGCAAGTTCGGCGAATAATTTTCATTGAGTCGGTCAATGCTTTGCGTAACAAACTCCTCACCCAAACCGAACAGCGACCGAGCGGACGCTCGGTGGTGGAGTATTTGGTTAATGAGCTCGAACTGTTGCTTAACACGCGCTCAACTAATGACCAAGCTCGTCCGGTCTATAACTTAAGTTTGATTCTTCAGTCTGTCACACGTGGCTGGCAAGAGGAACTCGATCGAGCAGCGATTCACATTGAGATCGAAACTCCACAGGATTTTTATGTCAGTCTGAAGCGTTTCAATCTTGATGAAATATTCAACCTGATATTCGCCAGTATCGTAAAGCGCTGCTATCGCAATCAAACCGTGATGATCCAGTTGCAGCAGCGTGACGACTGGGTGACGGTTGCGATACTCGACCAAGGCAATCCAGTGATGGATAGCGAAGGGGACAATAGCGACGAGTTTGCCCAGTTGGTCGAAAAGAGTGGCGGTAGGGTATATCGACATGTATCGAATGAACGTAATCTTATTGAGCTGTCATGGCCCAATAGCGAGGCATTTGAAGAGCAAAACACCGCCACCACGCCGAGTGATGATTCTTCTCGCCAGAAACATGAGCATGACCCGTGGCTAGAAAAACTGACTAATTTGGTCGAGAAGCATTACAGTGACCCGGAATTCAGCACGTCAGCGGCAGCTAAACATTTGTTTGTGTCAGAACGCAGTCTTCAGCGCCGAGTGAAGTCCGCTTTCGATAAAACGTTTACCGAATATTTGACTGACGTTCGTTTGGACAATGCTTGTCGACGGCTACTGGCGGGGGGCAAAGTGTCTGACGTAGCCTTTGAGTGCGGTTTTAACGATCCTTCCTACTTCAGCCAGCGATTCAAACATCGTTTCGGCTTGTCACCGACACAGTTCGTAGAACAGCAAGAAGCGCTGTAGCGATTCAATCAGTATTAACACTCAGAGTCATTGTGGCCGTTTGATGTGAGCGTGCGTCTGTGCTTCTCACTATTGTGCTACCTACCTAATCTTTAGCGTATTCATTTGCGTTTTTAACCAGCAACAAGTATCAGCTAATCGGTACGATTGGTACTCGCGTAAAGTGATGGTGCCGCAGCTACTGTGGTGTACCGATAGTCCGAGAATCAATAGGCCTTAGTGAATAAACCGTAACTTTGTTTTGTTGCTTGGTGTGAGAAATAGCGTAGCGAGGAATGATTGGTGATGGTCAGGGAGTGGTTGTCTGGGGAAAGTTGCAGAAAAAAATGTCGTGGTACGGCCGGGGGGACCATACCACGGGTGCCAATGACACCTTCGCTTGCTGCCGGAGTGGCGCGCTAGGCACCACCTCTGGAATTCAATGTTGTTGCCTAAAGGGTTCCCCCTCTCGACCTGATTAACTATATCTTCATCTACTTATTTTACTTATAAAATTAACGCCAAGGTGACATAAGAAAAACGACACCATTTTAAGTGATTGATAATATGAGAAATTACGCGCCTGCCATGATGCGGAGTTAAAAACTGATGTGACTGAAAGTGGCGTTTTTTGCTTGTTTTGACGAATTTAACGGAGTCGCTTTTAACGATTTTTACTTTGGTATAGCTGCAAACTTTGATTTCAAACAAGACTATCGATGAATGGTATGGATACTATTGCAATCGTTAATAACAATAGTTCTCATTTTAATCTAAATGGCTTGTCTATGAAACTGTCACAACTCCAGCAGGGGCAAAAAGCAACAATTACTGGCTTTGAGCACCTTTCCAACGATGTAAGAAAAAAGCTAATGGTAATGGGGTTGTTGCCTCAAACCCCTGTGACTTTAATAAGACGTGCGCCAATGGGCGACCCGCTTCAAGTTGAGGTGCGTGGTGTTTCACTCGCGGTTCGCAGCAAGATTGCGGAATCAGTGAACGTGGAGATCAATTAATGCAGTATTCGATTCTTACCGTTGGTAACCCAAATAGCGGCAAAACCACACTTTTTAATGGCTTAACGGGAGCCAAGCAGCAGGTCGGCAACTGGGCAGGCGTCACTGTTGAAAAGAAAACGGGTCGATACAGTCACTCTGGTGACGAGTTTTTGTTGACCGATTTGCCGGGTATTTACGCATTGGACAGTGGCAATGATGGCAACAGCATTGACGAGTCAATTGCATCGCGTGCGGTACTCACTCATCCTGCGGATCTGATCATTAATGTCGTTGACGCCACGTGTCTGGAGCGAAGCTTGTATATGACGCTGCAGTTGCGTGAGCTTGGTCGACCTATGATTGTGGTGCTCAACAAAATGGACGCTCTCAAGCGTGAACAGAACATCGACATAAAAGCACTTGAGAAAACCTTAGGCTGCCCGGTAATGGCTATCTCTGCCAACAACAGCGCGCAAGTTAAAGCATTCAAACAGCGGTTACACAAAGCCCTAGTGCTCGGGGTGACGTTGAACGAGCTGTGCCTAGATTATGGCGAACCATTTGAGCAGGCGATCGAGCACGTCGAGGGGCTGTTTGAATCTCAGTCGGAGGTATCTAAGCGTGCCCTCGCAATTCGTGCGCTGGAACAAGACTTACTGGTTTTAAGTGGGATCCACCAACAGCAGCGTGAAGAGATTAACGCGTTGCATCAACGCATCGAACTGGATGTTGACCTGTTGGTGGCCGATGTGAAATATACGTTTTTACATCAATTGTGCCAACGAGTTCGTCGTTCGGAAGGCAAGCTCAGCCACAGCTTCACCGAGAAGGTTGATACTGTCATTCTGAACAAATGGGTCGGTGTTCCTTTCTTTTTTGTGGTGATGTACCTGATGTTTATGTTCTCCATCAACATTGGTAGCGCTTTTATCGACTTTTTTGACATCGGGGTTGGGGCTTTATTGGTGGATGGCGGCCATTACCTGCTGGATGATCATTTACCTGTATGGCTAGTCACGATTGTTACCGATGGCGTCGGTGGAGGTATTCAAACGGTTGCCACTTTTATTCCGGTAATCGCCTGTCTTTATCTGTTTTTGGCGCTACTTGAAAGTTCTGGGTACATGTCGCGCGCTGCGTTTGTTTTAGACAAAGTCATGCAAAAAATCGGCTTGCCTGGGAAAGCATTTGTGCCTTTGGTGTTGGGTTTTGGCTGCAACGTTCCTTCTATCATGGCGACGCGAACGCTAGACCAAGAGCGCGAACGTAAGCTGGCTGCCTCAATGGCCCCATTTATGTCATGTGGTGCACGTTTGCCCGTTTACGCACTATTTGCCGCCGCATTCTTTCCTGAAAACGGTCAGAACGTGGTGTTTGGTCTGTACATTCTGGGCATAGTGGCGGCGGTGCTAACTGGGTTGGTACTGAAGCACACCCTGTACCCAGGTTCGAGTGATACGCTAGTGATGGAAATGCCAGACTACGAGTTACCAACGATGCGCAATGTGGTGATAAAAACATGGCAAAAGTTGAAGCGCTTTGTCCTCGGGGCAGGAAAAACAATCGTCATTGTGGTCACTATTCTAAGTTTCCTTAACTCTGTCGGCACTGATGGCACATTTGGTCATGAGGATAGTGAAAGCTCGCTATTGTCTAAGGCTGCACAAGTGGTGACGCCAGTGTTTGCGCCGATGGGGATTCAACAAGATAACTGGCCGGCAACCGTTGGTATCATTACCGGGATTTTTGCCAAAGAAGCCGTCGTCGGCACCTTGAATAGTTTATATGCGCCAAGTGAAGGGGAAGCGGAGCAATTTGACC
>JBCAXU010000133.1:0-8861 GCA_038533895.1 Pseudomonadota bacterium
TAACAGAACTTTTTCTGTGATGGTGGTTTTACCCGCATCCGGGTGCGAGATGATAGCAAAGGTCCTTCGCTTATTGATTTCATTAAGAAAATCTTGGTTTGCCATGTATAAATTCTTTTAGTTTGTACACGGATTTGTACACACTTTTGGAAGTACTCTCTTTTCAGTTCTTCGCTTGTCAAATCCGTCGTGTTAATCGTAATTGGCCGCTATTTTCGCTGATCTTGACTTTATAAACAATCAATGGTTATCTAATCGGTTACCATTTACTCTCAGCGTGCGCCAATGCTCAGTTGTAGCTGTTTGCAATCGTTGCTTCTTCAGCTCATGAACAACTGTGGCTAAACCACAAATTCCTTCGCTACCAGAAATCGATGATAGCTTGTCGTACTACACCGATGATGGTGCAGTTGCCGTTGATCGGTATTGCAGGGTATTGCGGGTTCAAAGGTTTTAGATACTTCTGTTCACCATCAATAACCAACTGCTTAAAGGTTGCTTCTTTCGAATCATCCAAACGCGCAACAACCAATGAACCTGAAGAGTAAGGTAACTCAGGATCAACAACGATCACTGCCCCCTCAGGTATGGATTTTTTTCCGCTTGGATTTTCCATACTGTCGCCTTTTACGCGAAGTGCGAAACAACCCTCATGTGCTTTCCCAGTGACTTCACGCCACTCCTCAGCATCTTCATGGGCAAATCCCTCCGCTATTTCAGTCCAATCACCGGCCTGAACCCAGTTAATGAGAGGAATTCTTCCCTTAATATCAGGCCCGACTTCTACATTACCGACCCCCAAGCCAATCTCGCCATCACCTGTGGCGAGCCAATGAGCATTCACGCGAAGCGCCTCCGCGATCTGCATGGTGTAACGAGACCTAGCCGATTTACCAGAGCAAATCTGGCTGATCGACTGCTGTTTGATACCAATGCGACGAGCCAACTCAGACTGAGTCACCCCAGTAAGCTGCAAGGCATGGTTTAGTCGTTCGGATAAAGTTTTCATAAGCCCGTATTCTACAAATAAAACTGTAGCCTTTCAACAATTTTAACTGTTGACTTATCTACAGTTTAAACTGTAACATTCAATCTTGTAACAGTTATTATTGTAACAGGAGACGGTATGGAAGTGTTCAACACGACACAAAAACATCTCCGCCGTGCCATTGACTTGGTCGGCGGGCAATCAGCATTAGCACGAGCCATCAACTCAAAACAGCAAAACGTCTGGTTTTGGTTGAATAAATCAGGGCGTGTTCCCGCTGAATTCGTTTTACCCATCGAACAAGCTACGCAAGGACAGGTAACCCGATCTCAGTTAAGACCGGACATCTACCCCGAATGCCCAAGCGAGCTGAAAGCCAGTAACCAGTAGGATTAAGGGCAAGTAATGGTCAGCATTTTACGTAAACACAGAAGCGAGTACCTCCATGCGTGATTATGGCAAGGTCTATACCCGCTTTTGGCTAAAGCAAAATGTTTTGTCCTGGAGTGACTCAGCGAAGTTGCTAGGACTGTATTTGCTTACATGCCCACATTGTAATTTGCTTGGCTGCTTTCGATTGCCGATTGGTTACGTTGCTTCTGACTTGAACTGGGATGAGCAACAGGTTGCCAAGGCTCTAAATGAGTTAGAACAAGATCAGTTCCTGATTCGTTGCGAGGAATCTGGTTGGACTTTGATTCGAAGCTTTCTGAAGCACAACCCAATCGAAAACCCAAACCAAGGTAAAGCAGCCTTTCGGTTGCTTAAAGATGTACCTGCCGACTTCGTTGGTATGGCATCGCTTTTGAAATCTCTTGCCGCTTTTCAAGCTCGGCTACCAGAAGAATTTTCATCATTGTTTATGCCTGATGGCAACCCGGTAAGGGACTCTCAACGGTCGGATGACTCTGAGAGAAGCAATAAACCAACAGTTAAAACTGTTGACCACATACAGTTTGAAGACTTCTGGGATGTACAAATACGCAAAGAAAAAAAAGCGAAAGCCAAAGAAGAATGGCTACGCATGGGCCTCAATGAAGACCATGAACTCGCCTTGGAAGTGCTAACACGCTGGAAAGAGCAACGAGACAACCGATTACAGTATCAAGATCGGACTAAGACCCCTATGCCACATAACTGGCTTTTAAACCGGCAATGGGAAGACGAGTACGTTCGCATTGATGAAGTACAGCAATCATCGACGAGCCTAAAGGGCAGCAATCACCAATTGAATATTGAAGAAAGCAATCGCCGCATTGCTGAAAGCTGGGCCGGACCAGGTATTCGGGAGGTTCGTTCAAGTGCAGGAGGTTGATAAACGCGAGTTTGCTGAAGTTTGGGGAGCAGCTTGGGCCATGTATGGCAAAAGCGTATCACCACAATTGCTATCCATCGCATTTGAAGCCCTTCGTGCTTATAGCATTGAAGAAGTGCGAATCGGTCTGACTCGGCATATTCAATCACCGGATACTGGGCAATTTTTTCCAAAGCCCGCTGACGTCATCAAGCATATCGACGGCAACTCAGGTTCAAGAGCCATGGTTGCTTGGAACAAAGTTGACAAGGCTGTTCGTCAGGTTGGCGCTTGGACATCCGTGATGTTTGACGATGCGCTTATCCACCGCGTGATTTCAGACATGGGTGGATGGGTTGAACTCTGCAAGGTTGATGACAGGGAATACCCCTTTAAGCAAAAAGAGTTTTTAACACGCTACCAGGCTTACTTGCTACGGGACGAAGTGGGTGAATACCCAAGGCTATTACAGGGTATTGCAGACCATCAGAACCAGCAAAAAGGATTTGATATGCAAGCGCCTGTTGCCGTAGGCGACTGGTCAAAAGCGGCACAAGTTTATACGAGAGGCATCGCCGACTTTAGCGCAGTGCCATTAAAAAGAATAAGCCCGAAAGCCATTCAGGCGCTTCTCGGAAATCAATTAGAGGACAAAAATGAAAACGATTAAAGCAAAAACCATTGCCCTAGTGATAGCCATGTCCGCAAGCACTTCAGTCTATGCGTTTCCGGGCTATCAGTGGGAAAAAGCAGCACAAAGCGTTGGTATTGATCCAGTCATGCTCTACGCCGTTGCCTTGGCTGAGTCGGCCTCACATCGTGGTCTCAACATGACCAGTCCATGGCCATACGCAATTCGCAATGGTTCAAATGCAACCTACGCCAAATCTAAGACAGAAGCAGAGCAACTGTTAAACCAGGCACTGCAAGAGACTGAAAAATATCAGCTCGATATTGGCCTTATGCAAATCAATTTGCATTGGCATGGGCATCGGGTGAGCTCAGCAGCGGAACTGCTAGACCCCATCACCAACCTTACGGTCGGCTCAAGTATTTTGGCCGAAGCAATCAAGTCTTCACCAAATGATTTAGAGCTTGGCATAGGCCGCTATCACAGTTGGAACGAAGAGCGTGCACGCTGGTATGGGCAAAGAGTGCTTTCTATCTATCGCAATATTTTACATGAACTGGAGGTCCGTCAATGACAACCAATCAACAAGACTTCTATCAATTAAATTTGGCGTACCTACACGCAGCACGTGAATTGGCGCGCATTGATCCGCAAGAGGCGGTCTTGCGCTTTGGACTTACACGCGACGTGGTGGATGCACTGATTAATGCCGGTGTTGACGACCTGCAACGAGTGGCGACCTCATCATTCATGCTGTTTCAACCAAGGGGTAACCAAAGCCAACTGATTGAGATGGTGAAGAGCAAAGGCACAGGTATCCCAAGAATCGCTTATTTATTATCAACCCTAAACAACAAGGGGGATGCATGATTGATAACCTGTCCAAAAGTGAGCTGTTTACCCGAGCCTCGCTGCTTATTAAGTACGGATTTCGAACGACCATTATCGCGCTCGATACAGGTTTGCCAATCCACATTATCAGAAGGCTCCACAAAGAAGTGACTGGCAAGTCACCTTGTCCTGGTCAATTGCCAGAATCTGATGCCATCGTTAAAAGCAGAAGAGCCCTAGTTGAAGGCTCCCTGCTGATGGCGCTTTATGTCAATATTGGTGGTGATAATGTCTACAAGCAATTAAATATCGATGCTTTGATGAAGGCTTACGATGCGTACTTGGTTGCAAGAGAAGAAGCAGATCTTCCAGCTGAGATCCCCTGGAAAAAACTGACCATCAATGAAGGTTGGGTTCTAGCTCGTGATTTAAGATCACAGCTTGCATCCTTACACCGGTGTCGATGCGGCAGTCTGTATTTGACGGTATCTCAACAGCGCATTCAGCTTAAATGTCCTGTGTGCGAGATTATGGCCGAGCAAACCACTAGAGCACTTTTTGAGAACTAACATGCTGATGCATGATTTGATTGTGCACCGCCCGTGCACTTTGAGAGTACTAAGATGACAAACTTACTTAAATCTTTACCAGCACGCTGCTGGTTTATATCACTGGGGCTTTTTCTGGCGACTCTGGCAGCGGCTCATTTTTTTCCATCAGAAATATTTACGGCATCTGCCAAGTTAGCGGCTTTGCCATTTCTGATTTGCACCATCGTTTTTTTCAGCTACTTGGGATTCAAAGCAACTGCTAGTCCTATCGGCCTTATAACCATCACCACTATGTTTTTAGCAATCGCATATTGGCAAGCGAGTTGGGCAATTTTATGTGTCGGTTTAGCTTTCTTAGGCTTAAGCGGACTAATCCATTTATTTCAAAGACAACTGAAAGATACCGGTCGAGAACTAAGCCTGAGCGAAAAAAAATATTGGTACTGGGTAAACGAATTTGCAGACGGTCGCTCATCTATCCTCCCCAAAAGGCCAAAAAAATAGCCAGCCCATCACAAGCTGGCTACCTTCTATTTTCAGTTCCTTCCTGATGCCTGGTTATAGGCCCTAATATCGATCAAGTTGTTCTGAGCATAATCTCCCGCAAGCGATGCATTTGAGATCACAGCTATCTGCTTATCCACAAATGCTTTATCTTCTTCGGACACACTGTCGGGGATGTAAGCGCCACTCTCATCCTTTTGACGATACTCATTTAGCATTTGTTCCCTTAGGCCAAGCATTTCAGGCGACCAACTCGATGAGTCTTCAGAGTTGAAAACGCGCCCCGCCAAACCTTCATTGAAAGCTTGAGCGAACACTTGACTTTGAATCGGGGTCAATCCCATTCTCTGCCCTTCGCTGTATGCTTCCTGTTTAAAATCATCGGCATACTGTTCTAAGAACTCACCATATCGATTGTTAACTGCCGCACCGAATGCCCCAGCCAACATGGCTTCAGACTTAGTGCCCCAGTTTACTTCGGAGGCATACTGCGAACTCGATCCACTGTATGCATCATTAAACGCCGTCAATGGGTTTTCCAAAGAGGTACCGGCGTCAACGGCTGCTTTTAAGCCATCCCATGTTGATTTACTGGCCACCGTTGCATTGTGCAAGAAACCTCGTGAGCCCGGGTCTTCAAGCGCTTGTTCCTTGTAACTCTCATAGTCTTCGCCAAAGTGATTCAAGGTATGCAGTGCAGCATCAGTATGCTTGCCACTGAAATCACCAATAGCACTGGCGCTGTTGAAGAACATTTCAGCACCAGAGACTCCGCTATCATCAGCCATAATGCGAGATCGCCACTGAGAGCCAGCTTCACTGTTTAGTCCAGATTGATAGGTACTTGTGTCAGAAGCTACGGCCTGCTGGGCTTGTTGCTGATGCGCATTCAGCTGTCCATCTACACCAGAAAGATTGGTTTGGTAAGCAGATTGAGCCGAATTGAACTGCGTTTGAACAGTAGCAGCATCCTCGTAGTCGCCCAATACACCCGATCCCACTTGGCTTTGAGTGCCACCAAAAGTAGGTGCAGCTGATGACAAGCCTTCATTAGAGCGCGGTTGAATTGATCGTAAATCGGCTCCGGTAGCCATGGCCATAACAGTCATTGCTGCTTGATAATCATTGTCTCGTTCAGCGGGCGTTGAGGAGTTGCTATAGGTTAAAGACTCCATAGCTGCGGCCACATACGCCTGATTATCATCAGGTAGCAAGCGCTGATACATTGGAAGGTTTTCACGTAATCGGTTACCTGCTTCAACATGCTGGTTCATATAGCGACCTAAATAATCCATGACTTCAGGATTATCCGCTGCTAATCGAGTTAACGTCGCACCATCCGTGTTCCTTTGTCCTGATAGACTGTAGCTGGCCTGATCAAGCTCACTAAAGCGGTTTGATGCCGTGATAACGTCTTGTGCTGAACTCTGAAGTGACTGATAGTCTTGGTTAGACAACGACATTTCAACGCCAGAACGTCTTGAATCTGAAAGGTCCTTAACCATTGCATCGCGATACTCAGCACGTCGTGAATCACTTGATGCCAAGCTTTGCATCTCCCCAGTGAGCGTATTTGCGGTCGTGGACCGAGAACTGCCCTCTGATGACTCAACTTGGCCACTAAAGTTACCACCTAAATCCAAGCCTGCTCGTAACCGTGATATTTTTGGCACTCTTGATGATTCAGGCTTATCCACTCCTGGTAGGTTGCCTTGTGGGGAGTCTTTCCCCCCTGTACCAAGTAATCTTCCCAAGAACCCTTTATCTGCTACTTCTTTATCATCGGTATTTGTAATGGTTCCATCTCCACCGACCCTTAGGCCTCCCGATAACACGCCAGATACCAAGCCACGTACAGCGTCTTTTTTATCGTCTCCGAAACCATACCGTGTTTGCAGGTCATCAGTGACCTGATTAACAACGGCGCTAGATGCGGAATTAGAAGAACCGATCTGACGTCCAACCGAAGAAAGGTTGTCGTAACTTAGCTTTTCACCAAAAGTTCGACTCATGGTATTGCCAACTTGACGGCTAAAGGCTTGAGTTGCCTGAGTCATGGATTCTTTTGCAGAGCCGACCATTGAACCCACCGCATTTCCGACAGAGAAACTGCTTAGTAAGTTTGACGCACCGGTCATTGCAGAACCTGTGAGGGCTGAATTTTGGAACATTGACTGTGATTGCATCACCGGGGCATTTTTCGCGACATCTGGACTTGCCATCTTTTCATCAATGGCATCACCGTTTTGAAGACGTCCAGCCAAGTGGGTAGCGGTTATTGCTGAGCCATACACGAGCATGAGCGAAATTGCCGGAACACTCGACGCCAACATGCCGCCAGTAGCTATCCAGGTTTGCAGCACTGAATCCATCTGCATCATCCCAGCAAAAGATGGCACTTCTGTACCTGCAAAGGCATCAAGCGCCGACATTTTCCCTGCAACGGTTAAATGAATATACAGGTTAATGATGGCCATGACAGGCATCCAAAGTTGAATCCAAAGCAGGATTAACAGGTACTTCCCGGCCATTCGCATCCCGATTTGGCCAAGGGCTATCACAAAGGCCATCAAAGGGGTGATGGCGTAAATGAACCCCTCAAAAAACGTCATCATCGGACGAACGATACTTTGGAACAGGGTCTGCTCCGCCGCCCATTGCGTATTGCGCTGCTCAATCGCTTGGTTAACCATAACGGCTGCGGTGAAAGCTTGATCATCCATATACTTGCCCGTCACGCTTTGCTCATAAATAGGCAAAAGCACTGACGCGGTCATGTACTCTTGTGTGTTAACCGAAGCCAAACCAAGGTTATTCAGTGCATTTCGGATCACGTCATCAGTGTCCGTTGCTGACGAAGTCCCCAATGAAGCTGACAGAACCTGTTTAAGCCTTGGAATGAAGGTTGATTCTGTCATGAGTTTCAGTTGGCTATAGGCATCGGTGCAGTCCAGATCGCTACTGCTACCACTGAGCATGATGCGCGTGCCATAAATGCGCGAATCAAACCTAATCGCAGTCATCGGGTTAGGATCACTCAGCACCTGATCGAGGTTCTTTTGGCCGATGTCGATGCCAATCAAGGTGCACTCTTTGATGTAGTTAAACCACGATTGCTCGATATCTGAGCCACCGACACGATTTGCATCACCCAACCCAGAGCGATCCATCACCTGTTTTCTCACTTTAATCAGTGTCTGTAAACTGGATGCAAAGCCGTATTCCGTCATGGCGGGAGTTGAGAACGCCGTTTCAAACAATCGCGTGATTTGAAAGCCAACAGTCGAAATCGTACTGCCTGCGGCAGCAACACCGATGGGCACATTATCAACCACTCGAACTTGCCCCGTATACGCATCCTCAATGCTCACTCGGGTACTGGGTCCAAACATGGTTGCAAAGACTAGCCATGAGACTAAAACGTGCTGAAAGTTAATCCCACGACCGCCTTGCATTAAGGCCTGAACAGAGACCATCAATACCCCAATGAGCAAGCCAATGCGAACCATTGAAGTAAAGTCGCCTGTACCAGTAATCATCGCGACAGCGTTCAAGACCTGCTCTAAAAATGCCGAATCCCCGATGGAATAGATCTCCCACATGACCTATTCCCCCAGTGCCGTAGATTTAACGGTGTAATAACGCTGCTTGCGAATGGTCTGAATCACCTGATTAAAATGCGCCAGCAATTCTTGCTCTGAGCCGTATCTTCGCTGCAACGCGGCGTACTCCTCATTGATTTGGCGACGTGCACGTTCAAGGTCTTCAGTTAACAACTTCGCATAGGCATGATCTTCTACACCAGAGGTGCTTCTAGCTGCATTGAGCATGTCTTCAACCAATGCCCGGGCCATCTCAACAGCAATAAATGGTGCAGCTCTTGAAGCAAACGACCTAGCAGCCCCTTCATTTAATGCAGAAAGTGTTCGAATCATGCCGCCAATGCTCGCGGGAGCCGAGGTCATAAAAGCCTTTTCGGTGGTGCTAGCAGCCCCTGTATTTCGAGCAAATTTAAAAATAATGCCGTTACTAGAACCTGTACCCAGGTAGAAAATTTACTTC
>JBCAXU010000134.1:0-8816 GCA_038533895.1 Pseudomonadota bacterium
GGCTACGACGATTGATGGGTGTAGCCGATCAGATCGTAACTTCCTGATTTAGTTCCATCGAATTACGCAACAAAGCCACGAAAACCACAGAGAATGACAATAGAATGATTAACAATAAAATTACATTTATTAGAAATAGAATAAGGGAATTCAATAATGAAATTAATGAAAACCTAATCGACATGATCAATCTTTTAAATTCCTATAGCGGAGAAAGAGTAATAAAGGAAAATGAAGATTTAATTAATTTAAAAAGAAGTCAACTTCAAGAAAAATTCACCTCATCTCTCTATATAAAGGTTGGAATAACAAGTATTGATTTTTCTGAAGGGCATTTAGGAAATAAAGAGATAGAAGACATTAGCTATTGTCTTGACCAATTAAGAAGAGATTTAATAACTCTTAGCGATCTTAGGAAAAATATATCTTGGATAAACAAAAATCCACGAGCAACGTTCTTTACTCTAACGATAATAAGATTAATCATCGAATTAGATGTAAACCATCCAAATGAATGCCATTCAAAAAAAGATAAATTAAAAAACAGAACAAGAACATATACATTAGGATTAGGTTTTAGCTCGAACAGGAAATATTTTAAACTTCCATTTTTATCTCAACTTTTAACATTAAACGAAAATAATCAAAATATAGATGAGATAATTATAGATGCTTTTATTAAATATCAAACATCATCGAGAAAGGGTGAGTATTGGCTATTTGAAACAATATCTAGCATCAAAGAAAGCTATGATAAGGTCAGATTAAAAATTCCTGAAAACTGGGATATTACCACTTCATCGAATTACGAACTGAGCTCTTGGGTATACAATAATTTAAAATCAAGTTTAAACATACATCATTATGCAGAACCTGATAGTGACCACATTAATATCTTTATACAAAACTACTTAGATATTATAATATTCCTCAACAAATTTGAAGACAGGGACAAAGAACTAAAAAATATAAAAAGCAAATTTTCTCGAAAAAAAATAGCTTTTGAAACTAAAAACACCCCTGATTTTTCAATTGAATTAACTGAAGATCACTATAAAAAGCTAAAAACAATGTCTAATGGAAAACCTATAAAAACCACCATACGTAAAATTATTGATAAAGCATGGCATGATTTCAATCAAAATAGGGCAATATTAAACGACGATGACATAGAATGATCGACAATGAAAGATAGATATCTTACTCGTAGATTTGCGAATAACCCACGCTCTAATAATCACCTCTTAGTCAAAATTGCACTCATTTCCAAGGTGTTAATGGTTATCCACTGTCATTATTCCCTTAGTTAGTTGGGCCCAATTGATCATACGACGATCAGGCATGGCGTTTGACTAAGAGTCAAATCATCACGGAGTAGAGAGGCTAGTATCCCTTTGAGGCCATCTCTTCAGACGCCCCAACCTATACACTAGAAGTGATTTGCGTCTATATCGGGCGAGGCATTAAAACAATCATCCAGATGAGCCCCAAAGACAGAGAGCACGATACTATACCAATAAACAAATGAACGTAGACGGAGAAGAAAGTCTTCTCCCTCGCTTGCTCAGGACATTCAATCGGAACACGCAAGACAACCTCATCTCCGACATTTCGCCCTGAAAGCCGAAGGGCATGCGGCCCGTATCCCACTAGTGTTTCCGTTCGGTAGACAGTGTCCTTCCACGTATACTCAATGATCGGTGTGTAATAGTACTCTCGATCAGTGATTGACTCTCCAGCCTGCTCGTATCTAACGGACTCCTCAAATTCGACGATGATCCCCGTCGTTTCTCCATACCGCCAAGACAGCTCCTCTCTAAATCGACGAATTGCCCCAAACCCAGTGAGTCCGATCGCAATGGCAAACCAGAGCGCGATAATAAGTCCACCTTGTTCATTAAAAATGATCGCCGACACAATCGAGAGAGGCATAGAAAGTAAAAATAAGGAAACGAGTATGTTTTTTATCACTTTACTACCCAATCATCACATCCGAAGATGCGGAGGCTATCGTGCCTCCGCAATCAATGGCATCACCTAAGCGAGCCGCTGGCTTCCCATCGATAAACACACCCGATGAGCCGCCAGACACCGCTCTGGGATGATTCCCGTGAGGCGTTTTATCACAAGGGCAACCATGATCTTGCAACGGGTCTCCTTGTCGAACCGCCGGTTGGTAATTAATCATGACCCCAGAGCTCCCTGCCGTTATGGACGTTGGCGGAAAACAGTCATGTTCAGAGCCGATGTCGCCCAGTCTTGCTGCACCTGGCATACTGCCTCCTATCGAGAAACGACAACCCGGCCGTCGATCATTGAAAAATAAGGAGTTGGAGAAGTAACTAAGTCATTTTTTGTTGAACCAATACGTAAAGGAGAATGGCCTCGTTTATCCGCTAATCGAACAAGTCGTCCATCCATGCGCGATTCAAGTGTATATTCGCTCCAGTCTCTACGTGGTCTCACTGCGGCGTCATCCCATTCTTCAAATGCCCGTTCAAACGCAACACCTTTATAAAATTCATCAGCTGATGAGAAATATCCATCAGCTTTTGCGTGCTCTCTCATTGACAATGAGTACGCCATTTTGAGCCCTTCGAAATCACGCGCTTCCATCAACTTTATGAGGTCGGTATACGCACGATACAACAGCTTCATTTGCTCCGGGTTGTCCTCACGAATCGGTGTCGCATCCACCCAACGCCAACGAGGAATAGACTTAACCTTAAAGGGGCGAGAGAACTCTGTTAGATGTCCATCAAGATGACCCGCTACGTCATTGAGTGGAGTTTGATGATTCGAAGGGTAATCTTTTGATGTTTTGGTCGTCGGCTTTCCATCTTCGACCGTGACATGCAGTGAGGAGATTTCCACTTTCTTGCCATCGGGAAATGCCCCATATAAGGTCATTTCGCATTGGTCATCCGGACGGTAGGTATCGTCTTGTTCATAAACACCAATAGGGACCACATCGAGATTCAGAACGTTATCGCCTGGCTGTAAGTAGGCAGTAGGATTAAAGCCTGATGAGAAGGTACCACTGCTCGTTTTCAAGTTATCCAACATGTCCATTTTATTGAAGGCGGCAAAACAATAGACAGTTTCTGATTGGATATTGGTGGTATATAGAACATCTGGCTTTTGGCCTTCGTTCTCAATCTGGATATCAACGGTAGATACGTGCTCTCTGATGTTCATTAATTCGTTATCTCCTGAGCATGCTGCTAACATAACGATACATGCTGCAATTAGGGTCTTTTTCATTCTTTCCTCTGCTTATCCGATTACAGTGACCCGGTAAGGTGACGTATTTTTCTTCTGAGCCTCAACCCATTGCCATTTTTGTGGAGGGCTAGATGACTGCTGTTTTGATTCAGCTATGCCCCCTCCCCTGAATCCGTTTTTACCAGAATTTCCGTTCGATGATTCAGTGTCTTTTCCTTTCTCCCAATTAAAAGAACTATCTACAAAAACCTCGGCCCAGATACCATCATGGTAAAATACCAAGTCTACCTGAGCTTTTGGGTCTTTAGTTTCAGTGGTTAGAGCCAGCATCCCTTTTGCTTTGATTCGGCTGTCTAACAAAAAAGCGCCTTCCATCACCCATACATTGGCCCCGCCACGGACATTCAAATTTCCAGAGATTGGGACATCAACGCTTGTCTCGAAGTCGTATGTGGGGTCTTTTGTACCCGCATAATGTATCGTGCCCTGAGCGTTCAGAGCCGTTGCCAACTTAATGTCAAACTCAGCTCCTGCGTACGCCCCTTTTCCACCATCCTTTACTTTTTTCTCAAGCTCTGCCGCTTTTTTTCTCAAAACGTTGATAATGTTATCTGCTTTGAAATATTTTGCAGCGGCTAACAGCATATCGAGCTTCATTTCAATGCCGATAAGCGGCGCCAACTTGAGCGTAACATCACCAGTGACACCTAACCCATTGTCTATCATTTCAAGACGTTGCTCACCTTCGAGCGTGAGCGTCGGTGCTTGAAGTTCATAGCTGAAGACTTTGATTTCATCTTTCCCTTTTCCGGGTTGATCGGTGTACAAGCCCGATTGAATTTGATCGGCGATATTGCATGCAGCACGAACCAGATTCATCTTCTTCTTGATCCCTTCAAACTCTGCGGTGAGGTCTCGCGTGCTCGGTTTGCCCGGGATATTGGAATCTTTGTGCGTGAAGCCCAAACCATACTTGGTCACATGGCTCCCTTCATGGATCGCGAAGCTACCAGAGATAGAGAATTTTCGTTGGATCTCTTCACTCGGCACGCTCAGTCCATCAAACTGGGAAGCGCGTTCTTTGTGCTGATAGGCTTCATAGCGCTCTTCATCAGAGATAGATTTCTTGGTTGCTTTGCCAGACAACGTCAGGCTCGACTTAATTTTTATTGCCGGATAGACATCTACAAAGCTATCTGCCGGGTTAACGCCCAGCAAGTAAGAAACCGGCGGGGATAACCACACCGTTGTTGGTTGCTGTGGTTTTCCTGCGCATTGAGTCAGGCAAATTTGATAGCGAGTACTGGGTACTCCAGTGGTTTTCTTCTCCGACAACAGATTTTGAATTGCACCCAGCAGATCCATCCTCTGACTTGGTTCTGGATTGTAGGTTAACACGTGCTGTTGGCAGGCTGTTGCGGACAATGCCTCAGAAAATTTTTTATGATCAGTAATATAGCCAGATGGGCAGGTTGATAGCTCGCTACAGCAATCTCCAACCACCGACACAGAAATAGTGGCGCCTTTACCCTTATCCACAACCCCTATGTCCCGGCGATTAAATTTTCCACCTTTGTATTGCATGCTGCCCGCTTCACTGTCCACCTGGTAGCTGGTTAAACACGGTAGCGCCTGATTGCAATGACACGATTCGCCAGGTAAATGCTTACAAGACATGTTGACTCCTTACTTGATGCAGCAGGTCGTTGACACGAAAATCCGATGAAAGCTCCGTTTGAGACAAGGATACTTGCCAGTCACTAGGGAAGAGCGCCCAGCTCATCACCTTCTGCTCCTGGCATAATGCCGCAATACGTTTTATCGACTCAGGCTGAGCGATATCCCACTCGATGAGTTGATTGACTAGCTGAGCACTGAACTCTGCAGAGTCATCGTTAAGCACCAAAGCGACATCGGCAATTAAGTTGAGACGACATTGATCGAGCACCGCATCATATTGACCTTGTGATATCGGAAACGGACTATAAATCTCATAGCCAAAGGGACGATACGGCGCTAATTGCTCGAATCCTGACTGTACCTGCTGAGGAAAAAACGTTCTCACTGACTGTATTGGTCCGAGAAAGTGATTCAGTCGCAGTGGATCGAATGCATTCAACAACGACCACAAAATTCGCGGATCATAAAAGCGTAAAAACAAACGTTGAGAGTTTTCCTCAACGACCACATCCAACAATCTTCTCAAGTGCGCCCGCAGACTTTTCGGCGCCTCATCTGACTCAAAAATGAATCCCCAAGGCGCCGCTTTAGGTTTGAGCCAATTGACCAGTTCAGCGTTAACACGGACTAGGTATGGTGCCACACGAGCAAATTCATCATCCACAGGCTCTGGGAAAAGACACCAACACTCGCACTCAAGACGGTCACAGACGGCTAATACATCCGGCTCGATGGCGCGATCAACGACAGCAAAAGTCTGGGTCATTTTCATGACTTCGCTCCCGGGCAGTTGGCGACAAATGCACTGCCATTGGCTGCAGCAGTTTCTAAAACGTCAGGGCTGGTGGGCAGCGCAAGAGATCCCGGAGCCCCGCCGGATTTGATCAGTATTTTTGCTCCATCAATGGCAACGCCACTGCTGTCTATTACGACAAAACTCCCCCCAACTTGAAGGGTGATTTTATTTCCACTTTTGATCGTGATATCCCCATTAGCGTTGATACCGACAGCTCCCGCTATCTTTTTCGCCCAATCGCCTTGAACAGACTCATGCTCATCCCCTTGAATCTCGCAGAGATAGTCTCCCACCGTTGTCTGTTGCTGTTTCCCCTCCACTTTCAGTGAACGGTCTTGCGCAATCGTTCGCTGCTCATTGTGACCAATACTGACCACATGGTCGTAATTGACGCGAGTATCTGCGGAGTTTTCAACTTCAACCTGCAAGTTCTTTTGTGCTCGCAGATAAACCAGCTCTTGGTCTGCCTGATCGTCAAAGCTGAGTTCGTTGTATCCTTCTCCCTGATGGGTCTGGCTTCTGAGTACCGTTTTGGTCTTATGCTCAGGCAGAGCGTAAGCCGATTTGTTCGTGGCGTGATACGTGCGCCCGGTAATGATCGGCTGGTCTGGATCTCCGTTGAGGAAAGAGACAATCACCTCATGCCCAATACGTGGGATTGCCATCACCCCGTATTGGTTGCCCGCCCATCCTTGTGAAACGCGCACCCAACATGAACTATGTTCATCCTGTTGACTGTCGCGATCCCAATGAAAATGCACCTTTACCCGCCCATGCTCATCGCAGAAGATTTCCTCACCTTTGGGGCCGACCACCGTGGCGATCATGGGGCCATCAACTCTGGGGGACGATTCGGGTTCAGCCTTCCAGTGTTGATGGCCAGGAATGGCACACCACTGGTTTGAGTAAGTCGTCGCACCTTGTCCAGCTTCTTCTTCCAAAGCCTGTGGCTGCTCACCTTGATGGTTGACCGAGACCAATAACCAGTCTCGGTTGAAAGCTGAGTCCAAGTGATCACACAGCGTAAACTTGTAGCCGGCACGAAGTAGTGGCTCGTTACTCTGACCAGAAGCCACCTGAGATTCACGTCGTAGGTAGTTAATGCGGGCCCGAGTGAAGGCGCTACCATTAACATCATCCTTGTAACGCCCTGGCGCGTCGAAATGCGCATATCTTGCTTGCTGGTAGTCCATATCCGTTCCCTGAACGGCCTGGCTGAACGAATAAGCTGGCTTCTTAAAGCTGTAGTCTTTTAATTGGACCTCACTGACTGCGGCCTCAGACTGATAGCGAAAACCTTTAATGTATGGTGTATCAACGGCGCCACCAGCCATCGCGTTGTAAGGTACCGGCTCGGTCAATGATGGATGCAGCGCGCTTGAATCACTAAAGGCAATCGTGTGCTTACCTTCTTCATGAACAAAACTGTAAACAATACCCTCTTCAGCGGCCAAACGATGAAGAAAGGCCAGATCTGTTTCACGGTACTGAACACAAAATTCACGCTGCGCGCAGTCTCGCTCTAAAGAAAAGGCGTAGTCCTGTATCCCCATTTCCTGCAGCAGAGTGGAAATGATATCTGGGACTGTTTTGTATTGGAAAATACGGCTGTTATGACGAAGGGAAAGACGCTCAAGCGCGGGAACGAGAGTCAATGAGTAAAGAGTAAAATGATGACCAGTATCGCCCTGAATAAAAGATCTGGCAACGCCGTGTACTCGTTGAACCAGCTTTTGGTCACGGTACATTCTGAGCTCTACATTTCTGTCAACTATCTGCTCCGCGGTGATATTGGGTTGGCGGCTTGCCAAATCAATATGATAGCAAAAGCCGTAGCACGGACGATGATGAAAAGTACTGGAGGACAAGGATTCCTGCCCATCAAACTTTGTGACCACAAGGGCATCATCGCTCAGCCCTTCAACATGAATGGTGTACGCCAATGTCGCCATGGCGCTCCTCCTTTCTCAGATAAAAGACAAAAACCTTAAACACAAATCACCCGTCGGGATAACTTGGGATTAAGGTTTCAGGTGCTCACAGGATGATGAGCACCGAAATAACAGGAAGGCTTACGCTTCGATTGGTTTACGCCAATCGTCTGAGCCTGAAGTACCCGCGTTCACGTGATCCCACATGATTTTGCGGTAAGACATAGAGACCGTCAGGTTCTGAGTGAAATCAGATTTTGCTGGATCTTGGCAGTGCGGCATTTCACATTGGATATCGACGATAGACGCGTTTTCCAGCTTAGTCGTGAAGAAGTTTTCTTGTTTGCCTTCGATAGACGTGCGGTACCATTTCAGTTCAACCGTCGTCATCTTCTCGCCTGACGCCAGTGCGTTGTACAGCAGAGGAACGGCTTTGTTCAGAGAAACAGTGAATTTGAATGGTTTGTGAACACGTTGACCAGATGGTTGACCCGATTGTGGGTCAGTAGGAACAGTCACTGTGTGATCGAATTGCTGAACCAGCATCTCGTCTTCGTGACCTTCAACGAATGAATCGCCGATAGAATCCGCAGTGCAGGCACCGGCGGTGATTAGGCCCTGAGTTTGACCTTCGATAGAGATATAACATGGAGTTGGCATCGTTTTTCCTTTAGTAAGTAAAGATATTCAACCAACTACTACAAGAAGAATGCCAGACTAGAAACCAAGCAAAATTCAGAAGACTGAAACAAAATATAGTCTTAAGGCACAAAAAACTTCCCACTTTCAAGCAACAATTTGCCAACCAGGCAACTTGTTGCTTACGACGCATCGAAAAGTCAGATAAATGTCATCAACGATAAATCGCTAAAAACACTTAAATATTTAAAGCATTTTATTTTAGTAACCATCTTAGTAACCAAATCAAAAACAAAACCGAAATAAAACATTAAAATTCAATAAATTACTAAACAAGATCAACTTACGCCAGCCCACCAAACGTTTGGAAAGGCGCTAACTCTTTGAGTTAGCGCCTTTTTTGTTCAAACTGTTCTATTCCCATTCATTGATCAGCAAGCGGCTTTTTAGGCCCCTGACTTGGAAACCCATTGCTTCAAACACTTCTTCGCAATCTTCAGTGTGACGAGAAACGTTAGGAAGTGAGAACGCAGCTTGTGTGAAAA
>JBCAXU010000135.1:0-8732 GCA_038533895.1 Pseudomonadota bacterium
GTCGAGCATTATACGCTCTCCAAGGTGTTTTACAAGTTTGTAAATAATGGTGCCGAGAGAGGGACTCGAACCCTCACACCAAAGGCACTAGCACCTCATGCTAGCGTGTCTACCAATTTCACCATCTCGGCAGCTAAATCTATTTAGCTAGAATCTAGCTTATTGAGGAATTTCGTCGCCTTGAGGGGCTGGAATTTCACTCGCATCATCAACTTTCTGGATAACTTGACCTTGAGTCGGGTCAATCCACTGAGATTCAGTTTTATGTGTAGACATATTGCCTAGCACTAAGCTGATGATAAAAAATACTGTTGCAAAAATTGCAGTCATTCGGGTTAGGAAGTTACCTGAGCCGCTTGCGCCAAACACTGTGTTTGATGCGCCAGCACCGAATGAGGCTCCCATATCTGCGCCTTTACCTTGTTGAATCAGCACTAGGCCGATTACACCAACCGCTGCCAACAGGTAAATCACAAGTAGAACTGTAAACATGATTTCCACCTATGTTCCAAATTGTTGAGCCAGCGCCGCTCGAGAACTCAGTTTAGTAAGCTTTCAGAACAAGGCTAGCGACCTCCTCTCCGAAGGCCGAGCAATACTAACCAAACACGAATGTACTGACAAGGGGATTTTTGCAAAAAAGTTCGACTTAAGCATCGAACGGTCAAAAAAAGGACAAAAACACAAGGTTATTGCTGTTTATCCTTTATTAGAGTCAAAGTTGATTGAACTCTTGGCTGTACTCAATACAACCCGAACGCTCGGAGAACTCCCCTTCAACTAAAGACACAACTTGAAACACGCCCGGTGGAACGTCCCATTGACAACTTAATTGGTACTCTTCGCTAGCAACAAAGCCAAAACGGGAATAGTAGTTAGGATCGCCCAAAACAACACAGGCTGGGTAATCGAAATCAAGTAATGAGGTTAACCCTTCTTTTACTAGTTGAGCTCCTATTCCTTGCTGACGATAATTAGGGTGAACCGCCAGTGGAGCCAGCCCTTGCCAGTTGA
Organism: Pseudomonadota bacterium; assembly: GCA_038533895.1. Classification (GTDB taxonomy): domain Bacteria; phylum Pseudomonadota; class Gammaproteobacteria; order Enterobacterales; family Vibrionaceae; genus Vibrio. Next base: position 1,015 of record JBCAXU010000135.1, read on the forward strand.
AGTCTTCGCCAGCCAATGTGACCGGAGTGAACAGTATATGGCCGATAACTTCACCTTCATCATTGCAAGCGACCAAAGATAACGTTCGACGACCATTCTCTCTCAATCGCATCACCAAGTCGGCTTCAGCCGAGGTATCAAAGGCAAGTTTTAACAATCGGTCAATCGCCAAAATATCGGCCGGAGCTTCAGTTCGAATAAGCATTAATCACCTCTTTTTGTGGTTGCGGCGATTGTAAGCCTTTTTGCACAAAGTCGGCTAGCTGATTTAACACAGCTTGAAGCGGTTTCGGCAGTAACTCTAAGTCAACACTATCCATTAAGTTCTTCACTTCTAGGCCAAGTTCAGTGTCGCCCTCAATGGTGAGTCGCCTCTGAAAAAACAAAGTATCAGGATCTTCTTTTCTGCCCGCGATCAACACTAAGTCATTTAAGTGCCCACTAAATGAAACATCTTCTTTTACTGGATGATCAGCAACCATAAGTTGCTCGTTTTGATAACTGATAAGCCAGCTCAACTCTAAATCCTTGACTTCCACTTTTAACCACTTGTCTTCAAGAAATTCAAAGTCACCATCTTCAAGTGCTTCTTGAAAAACCATTTTCAGCGCTTCTAACAAGGCTTTTTTTTGTACAGATTGCGGCAATAAGTGGACTGGAGATCGCAAAATTGAAGCGGCATTTTGAACTAGTTGAGAGCGAATCTTGTTAATCACGCGAATTTTCCGTTACTTTGTTGTTTATATTTGCTCATCATAGAGCATGTTTCATCAGCGATTCCTGTCATTTATCAAAAAAAAGACACCTGCCCTTAGCGCTTTAAACTCGGGGCAAGGACAGTTATAGTTACTGAATCGCTCGCAAACTTTCATTCTGTGAATGTTTTGCTCTTTGGAGAGTCGGACCGCCTTGATGCTATCGCAACAATTACAGCACTGGTTTACTAAAATAACGGCTAATAGTCCGTTCTTTTTTGCCATTCTGGATCAGCAGCATAACTATGCTGTGGTCAACGGACGCTATTGCGACATTGCCGGACTCACCTCAACTGAATTGGTCGGGATGAACGACAGCCAAATTTTAGGCCAGCAGTTCTACGAACATTTGAAGCCCTACTACCAAAGAGCGTTTAAGGGCGAATCCATTGAAGCAGAAATGACGCTTGGCGATGTAAACCTCGAAACTAGCCTGCACTTCAACCTCTCTCCGATAGATAACGACGGTAAAATCGAACATATCATCTTTCATGCGATTGATACTTCTGAAAAACAGATCCTCATTCGCTCACTAGATGAATCGGAAGGGAAGTTCTCGACCCTCACCTCTTTATTACCTGAAGGTATTTTACTGGTTGAGGACGACTGTATTATCTCGGTCAACCCAGCCGCACTGAGATTGCTCGGTTTTGATTCAGCCCAAGATGTTCTGGGCGAAAGCCTATCTAGACTGTTTGTCGATGAAAAAACCAAAACCGTATTCTCAGAGTCGCTCACCAATAGTCTGTGTGAAGCGCCGCTGGTTTGCTTGACCAGCCCTCGATGTGGCTTCGAGCGCAAAGTACAGCTACTGGCCGATGCGACGATGATTTTGGGTAGTGACTCTCAGTTAGTTCTGATTCAAGATGCGGAGTCCTCTCCTAAAGCGCTGAGTGTCAATACAACCGAAGATGCACATATAGACTCGCTCACCGGCCTCTATAACCGCTTCGGTTTTACTAAACGTTTAGAGCAGTTGATCCACAACGAAACGCCGCTGATCATGCTCTACCTCGACATTGATAACTTCAAAAATATCAATGACTCACTTGGCCATCACATTGGCGACAAAGTGATTAAAGAGGTCTCATCTCGTCTTAAGCGACTGCTACCCCAACAAGCGGTACTCGGGCATTTAGGCGGCGATGAGTTTGGTATTATTCTCCCTGAGCCGGAGAACAACCGGATGGCGGAGATTCTGTCTGAGCGAATCATCTCTTTGATTAACCAGCCGTTCGATTTGCACCACTTCAGTAAGCGTCTTGCTTGCTCGGTCGGCAGTGTCGCCTACCCTGGCGACGGAAACGACGCGCGCATCCTACTGCAAAACGCCGATACCGCGATGTATGAAGCCAAAGACCGTGGCCGTAATCGACTAATCAAGTTCAACGACCAGATGAATAAAGAAGCGCGGATGCGTTTATGGTTAGAGATTGAGCTGCAAAAAGCACTGCAACAAAATGGTCTTGAGGTGTGGTACCAACCTAAGGTTAACGCTCGTGATTTTAGTATTAACGGCGCAGAAGCTCTGATCCGTTGGAAGCACCCTGTCGAGGGTTATATCAGCCCTGGCGCTTTTATCCCCGTCGCTGAACGCGCTGGGTTAATTGAGCATCTAGGCCGCGTGGTGATGCGCGATGTATTCACTACAGTCAAACGCTGGAAACTACAAGGTATCTTACCTGGCCGCGTCGCCATCAACCTTTCTCCTGAGCAGTTCGGTAACCCTAAACTGATTGACTATATGGAGAAGCTGCTGCGCACCACCGAGCTAGACCCTAGCTGCATCACTTTTGAATTAACCGAAAGTGCCGTGATGAGCGACAGTGAACATACTTTGCAAATGCTTAACGCGATCAAAAAGCTTGGCTTTGCACTCTCTATTGACGATTTCGGTACAGGTTACTCATCATTGTCTTACTTAGCACGCTTCCCGCTGGATGAACTTAAAATCGACCGTGCTTTTATCTCTGATATTGATAACTTACCTAAGCAAATCACTGTCATCGAAAATATCATCAACCTGGGTAAATCACTCAATCTTACCGTGGTCGCAGAGGGCGTCGAAACCCAGCAACAAGCAACACTGCTTTCCAACTTAAATTGTAACTCTATCCAAGGGTTCCACTTTTATCGCCCCCAGCCCCGCCAAGAGGTTGAGGAACTGTTTGCGCAAAACCGCCGCCACAAGAACTAACCCTATTTAAGTAATTGAGCGATAAACTCACTCAAACCTGCCTTACATCAAATTTGCCGTTCACATTTCTTCATAAAATGCTCTGCACTTTATAAAAGACTGTATTGGTAACTGCAATGGAACTCCTATGCCCAGCCGGCAACTTGCCAGCATTGAAAACTGCCATCGATTGTGGCGCGGATGCGGTATATATCGGCTTTAAAGATGACACCAATGCGCGCCACTTCGCTGGTTTAAACTTCACCGGCAAGAAGCTTGAGAAAGCCGTGCAATATGTCCATGATCACCACAAGAAGATCCATGTTGCACTCAATACCTTCGCCCACCCAAATGGATTTGAGCGTTGGACCGAGGCGGTCGATCGCGCCGCAAACAGTGGGGTTGATGCGCTGATTGTCGCCGATATCGCGGTGTTGGAATACGCGGCCAACACATACCCTCACCTTGAACTGCATTTATCTGTGCAAGCCTCTGCGACTAACGTCGCGGCGATTGATTTCTATCATCGTAACTTCAACGTTAAACGTGTGGTATTGCCTCGGGTGCTATCGATACATCAGGTCAAACAGCTATCCCGTAACATGACAAGCGATGTGGAATTAGAGGTGTTCGCTTTTGGCAGCCTGTGTATTATGTCTGAAGGGCGCTGCTATCTCTCTTCCTACATGACTGGTGAGTCACCGAATACGGTCGGTGCTTGTTCTCCAGCAAAGTTTGTACGCTGGCAAGAGACCGAACAGGGTCTAGAGTCTCGCCTAAACAACATTCTGATTGACCGTTACAGCGATGGTGAAAATGCTGGCTACCCGACCCTATGTAAAGGTCGATTCACTGCCGACCTTAAACAACAAACCACGGCTTACCACGCGCTAGAAGAGCCGACGAGCTTAAACACGTTGTCAATGCTCCCTGAGCTATTCGCCGCCAACGTTGCATCAGTCAAGATTGAGGGCCGTCAACGCAGTCCAGCCTATGTCGAACAAGTTACCCGCACTTGGCGTGAAGCCATTGACCGCTATCGAGCGAGCCCGGAAAGCTATCAAGTAGAGCCAAAGTGGGATGCAACTCTGGCCAATGTGTCCGAAGGAAGTCAAACCACCCTCGGTGCCTACCACCGCAAATGGCAATAGAGATTCAGTTGTGGAGAACAGCATGGAAAATAATATGAAATACGCACTTGGCCCACTACTCTATTTTTGGCCAAAACAAGATGTGGAAGATTTCTATAATCAGGCGAAAAATAGTTCGGCTGACATCGTCTACTTGGGTGAAAGCGTCTGCTCAAAACGACGTGAGATGAAACTCAATCACTGGTTCGAGATTGCTAAAGAGTTGAGCTCTGCAGGTAAACAGGTGGTGCTCTCTACCATGGCACTCCTCGAAGCGCCAAGTGAAGTCAATGTGATGAAGAAGTACATCGACAACGGTGATTTTGCTATAGAAGCGAATGACGTTTCTGCAATTCAACTCGCTAGTGAAGCAAAGGTTCCTTTTGTGGTTGGCCCTGCGGTTAATGCTTATAACGCTCATACGCTAAAGCTATTCCTAAAACAGGGAATGACACGCTGGTGTATGCCAGTCGAGCTATCGCGAGAATGGCTGTCTAACGTGCTGACTCAGTGCGATGAAATAGGCATCAAAGGGCAGTTTGAAGTGGAAGTGTTTAGCCATGGTTACCTTCCTCTGGCGTATTCCGCACGCTGCTTTACCGCCCGTGCAGAGAACCGAGCCAAAGACGACTGCGAAACCTGCTGCATTAAGTACCCAACAGGGATCCAAGTCAGCAGTCAAGAGGGGCAGGAGGTGTTCAATCTAAATGGCATCCAAACCCAATCTGGCTACTGTTACAACCTGATCAACGATCTACCAAGCATGAAAGGTCTGGTCGATGTGGTTCGTTTAAGCCCGCTAAGTATTGATACTCTGACTCAAGTTGAGCAGTTCCGTGCGAATGAACAAGGTTTGGTGCCACAAAAGATCGCCAGTCGTCAGTGTAACGGTTATTGGCACCAGCTTGCTGGTTTAGAAGTCAAAAACATCTGAGGTTCAATCAGTATTCAGTATATAGTGGACGAGGTACACCACCTCGTCCCGCTTACCCGTTGTATTCAATCTTTATAGAAAGCTGAGCATAACTTCGATGATCTGCTCCCACTCCATTTGTCGCTAATGACTCACACTATTAGAGAAGACATTCATTACCACAACGCCTGTAACAATCAACAATATACCTATGATTGCTGCAAAATCTAATTTTTGAGCGAACATAACAACGCCAATGCTCGCAACTAAGACTACCCCAAGCCCTGACCATACAGCATATGCAACTCCTACAGGGAGAACTCTCAAAACCAAGGATAAAAAGTAGAATGCTATCCCATACCCGGCAACAACCAAAACGCTCGGCGTCAGCTTAGTAAAACCTTCCGATGCTTTTAAAGCACTAGTGGCAACGACTTCAGCGATAACTGCTATCACTAGGTAAAAATAAGTCATATTTCTCCCTCAATTCTCTGATTAATGTTGGCTGACTTTAGGGCCTGATGAACAACACTTCGTGCCTATTAGTTAGCAAGGCTAATTAAATAGTCAAAAAAACTGATCGCTTGCTTTAGGTTGTCAGTGCTTTATCTAGCAGCGCTCTCAGTTGTTGAACTTCTTGTTGATCAAGTTTACGTTTTAGAAGCTCAGAAATGGCGCGGTATACCCCCTGCTCTTTCGAAAGATCACTGATCACTTGCTCAGTAAGCATTACTCGCTTAGCTCGTGCATCTTCTACACAATCAATTCGCTTTACTAACCCTTTCTTTTGCAGTCGTACCACCATCGTCGACGCTGAAGGCTTAGTAACTTTCATCTCCTCCGCCAGATCGGTAATACGTACTCCTTGGGGGTACGCTTCAATCACGCGTAGATAGTCATACTCATTAAAACTTAAACGCGCTAAAGGATCCTCTTTAGCGTAAATCCGCCACGCTTTAGCGCAGAATCGCTCAAGCTCAATTAAACTTTTTTCTAAACTCATCATTAGACCATTTAGTTAGCAAGGCTAACAATTTTAGCGCTAATCATTGTATACAGGCAATAAAAAAACCGTCTAACAAGACGGTTTTTTTATGTTTGACAGCGATTATTATCAGCTCTGTTCCTCTGCCAATTTCGCTTTGGCTAGCTGCTCAGCTTTGACCTGATTGTAGATCCGGTTCAGCTCAAGGAAAGCGTAACGGTGCTCTACGTACTCATACACGTTGAACGAGATCGCTAGCTTATATAAGGAGATGGCATTGGCAAAGTCACCTTGAGCTTGGTAACGCTTACCTAAGTAAAAATAGGCTTCCGTTAAGCGCTGTGCCAGTAAGGTGTTGTCTCTGGTTCCGGCCAAGATCGCTTTGAAGGCTTGCTCTTCGCTCACTTCACCTAAGCTGATTGCAACCAGCACCCATCCCCACTGTTCATCTCGCTGTTGATATTGAGCGAGTAATTGCTCTCGTGCCAACTCCGGCTGCTGCTCCATTTGTACAAGGTAGCGCCACAGAGCACGAAATGGATCGCTCGGATCCTGCTCGTAATGCTTTTGCATGTCTTCGAGCGCGAGATCAATACGATCCCCGTAGTAGAGCGCAATCGCGCGATTGCGTGCAGCATAAGAGTTTTCCGGATCTAGCTCCAGCGTTGAATCAAAGGCATCATAGGCCGCATCAAATTCACCCACTTGAGTAAAAAAGACACCCAGCAAGTTAAACAAGTCGGGTTGAGCCGGATTGAGTGACAGGGACTGGTTGTAATCCAATCGGGCCAGCTCTCGTAAACCGACACTGTCATAATAATTGCCACGCTCGTAGAGCATTTTAGCTCTGATTTCATCGGACAAGTCTGGGCGCTTCAGTAGATGAGAAAGACGCGCGATTTGCACTTCTTGCTGAGCGCTGGCTTGCAGTGGCACCGCCATCGGAGGGTAGATCCATTGCGTCGCGTTATTTGATGTCGAAGCACAGCCTGCTGTAACCAGCATTGCCAAGCTAAGTATTGCGGTTTGAAACCATTTCACAAATAAATACTCCTGTAACTGAGCACTCGCTCAGTGTCATCCGCACATAAAAAAAGGGAGCTTAATGCTCCCTTTATAACATGCTTTGGGCGAATTAGGCTAATCGCCTGATTGCCTCAGATGTACTTAGATTAAGCGTCAGCTGCTGGCTTTTCTTCAGCTGCTGCTTCTTCGGTTTTCTCTACCGCTTCTTTCATGCTCAGACGAACACGGCCCTGACGGTCAATTTCAAGTACTTTAACTTGAACTTCTTGACCTTCAGCTAGGTAGTCAGACACTTTCTCTACACGCTTGTCAGCGATTTGAGAGATGTGTACTAGACCATCTTTACCTGGAAGAATAGTCACGAATGCACCGAAGTCAGCCAGACGCGCTACTTTACCTGTGTAGATACGACCCACTTCAACTTCAGCAGTGATCTCTTCGATACGGCGGATTGCTTCTTTCGCAGCTGTACCTTCAGTTGCAGCAATCTTGATTGTACCGTCGTCTTCGATTTCGATCGTTGTACCCGTCTCTTCAGTTAGAGCACGGATAACTGCACCACCTTTACCGATTACGTCTTTGATCTTCTCAGCGCTGATCTTCATGGTGTGAATGCGCGGAGCGAACTCAGAGATATCTTCACGAGCACCAGAGATAGCTTCATCCATTACAGATAGGATGTGCTTACGTGCACCTTGCGCTTGGTTAAGCGCAATTTGCATGATCTCTTTAG
>JBCAXU010000136.1:0-8661 GCA_038533895.1 Pseudomonadota bacterium
TTACGAAGATCCAACTGAAGTCGTGGCTTACTACGAGCAAAACGAGCAAATGATGAACAACATGCGTAACGTTGCTCTAGAAGAGCAAGCAATCGACGCTATCATCGCTAAAGCTCAGGTGACTGAAACAGCAGTAAGCTTCAGCGAGCTAATGAACCAGCAGCCAGCAGCACAATAAGCAATATAGTGCTTAGAAGGTTGACTTAGCGTTAACTATTCTGCTAACAATGGTCCGTATGAAATACTTCATCCGGGCCATTTATTTTAGGGACATAACAATATGAGCTACCAAGAAAAAAACGCAATGTCGCCCATTTTAGACGCGCTGGTACCCATGGTGGTTGAACAGACTTCCCGCGGCGAACGTTCTTACGACATTTACTCTCGTTTGCTTAAAGAACGTGTCATATTCCTAACGGGTCAAGTGGAAGATCACATGGCCAATCTTGTTGTGGCGCAGTTGCTTTTCCTTGAGTCGGAAAACCCAGATAAAGACATCTTCCTTTACATCAACTCTCCTGGTGGTAGCGTGACTGCGGGTATGTCTATTTATGACACTATGCAGTTTATTAAGCCGAATGTGAGCACAGTATGTATGGGCCAAGCGTGCTCTATGGGTGCTTTCCTACTTGCAGGTGGCGCGCCGGGTAAACGTTACGTGCTACCAAACTCACGCGTGATGATCCACCAACCACTAGGTGGCTTCCAAGGTCAAGCATCAGATATTCAGATTCATGCTCAAGAAATCCTGACTATCAAACAGAAACTGAACAAGCTTCTTGCTGAACATACAGGTCAGCCTTTGGAAGTGATTGAACGCGATACCGATCGCGATAACTTTATGGCGGCAGAGCAAGCTGTAGAGTACGGCCTAGTCGATGCAGTTCTGACTCATCGCGGCGAATAACTAGCAAGATTGGGGTATATTGATATACACTCAAATCATATCAGTAAAGGCTAAGAGGTTAGCGAATGACAGATAAAAGCAAAGAGAGCGGTAGTAGTAAGCTTCTTTACTGCTCTTTCTGCGGCAAAAGCCAGCACGAAGTTCGTAAGCTAATCGCTGGTCCGTCAGTCTATATTTGTGACGAATGTGTCGATCTATGTAACGACATCATTCGTGAAGAAATTAAAGATGTTCTACCGAAGAAACAATCGGAAGCACTGCCTGTGCCACGTGAAATTCGTGAACATCTTGATGACTACGTGATCGGACAAGATTACGCTAAAAAAGTGTTAGCAGTAGCCGTTTATAACCACTATAAGCGTTTACGAAATGGAGATACGACCAGCGAAGGTGTTGAACTTGGTAAAAGTAACATCTTGCTTATTGGCCCGACAGGTAGCGGTAAAACTCTGCTTGCCGAGACGCTAGCTCGTTTCCTCGATGTACCATTTACGATGGCAGATGCAACTACGCTAACTGAAGCGGGTTATGTGGGTGAAGATGTAGAAAACATCATCCAGAAACTGTTGCAAAAATGTGATTACGACGTCGCGAAAGCGGAGCGTGGTATCGTGTACATCGACGAGATCGACAAGATCTCTCGTAAAGCAGAAAACCCTTCAATAACCCGTGATGTGTCGGGTGAAGGTGTACAGCAAGCGCTATTGAAACTAATTGAAGGGACGGTTGCGTCTGTGCCGCCACAAGGTGGTCGCAAGCATCCACAACAAGAGTTCCTTCAGGTCGATACGTCGAAAATCTTGTTTATCTGTGGTGGTGCATTTGCCGGCCTAGATAAAGTGATTGAACAGCGTGTCGCAACAGGAACCGGAATCGGTTTTGGCGCAGAAGTGCGCTCAAAAGACGAAACTAAAACGGTTGGCGAGCTATTCACTCAAGTAGAGCCAGAAGACTTAGTAAAATACGGTCTGATCCCGGAGTTTATTGGTCGTCTGCCTGTGACAACGACACTGACAGAGCTTGATGAAGATGCGTTGATTCAGATTCTATGTGAACCGAAGAATGCGCTGACTAAGCAATATGCTGCGTTATTTGAGCTTGAAAATGCAGAGCTTGAGTTCCGCGAAGATGCGCTGCGTGCTATCGCCAAAAAAGCGATGGAACGCAAAACAGGTGCACGTGGTTTGCGCTCTATCTTAGAGAGCGTGCTACTTGAAACCATGTATGAACTGCCTTCAATGGACGACGTAAGCAAGGTCGTGATTGATGAGTCGGTGATTAAAGGCGAGTCTGATCCTTTGCTCATTTACAGCAATTCAGACAATCAAGCCGCAGGCGCCGAATCTTAATCTAAATCACAGATTTAGAGACGAATTGAAAGGGGGTAATCATTTACTCCCTTTTTTTTATTCTTCCATTGAATCCAACCAATTAGCCCCCATATACTGCTCATAAGACTAAGCGGAAGAGAGAAGCATATGAACTTGGAACGTTCCGAACGTATCGAGATCCCCGTACTACCTCTAAGAGATGTAGTCGTTTACCCGCATATGGTAATTCCTTTGTTTGTTGGTCGTGAAAAATCCATCGCCTGTCTTGAGGCAGCAATGGACAACAACAAGCAAGTATTATTGGTAGCCCAAAAAGAAGCGGATACTGATGAGCCAACTCAGGCAGATATGTTTGAAGTGGGTACCGTTGCGACCATTCTACAATTGCTCAAGTTACCAGATGGCACCGTCAAGGTGCTGGTCGAAGGTCAGCAGCGCGCTAAAATCAATCACTTTATTGAGAATGACTTCTTTTATGCTGAGGCTCAGTATTTGACCACAGCTGAGCTGGATGAGCGAGAGCAAGAGGTGATTGTTCGTAGTGCTATTAATCAGTTCGAAGGCTTTATCAAGCTCAACAAAAAAATTCCACCAGAGGTTCTCACTTCGCTCAATGGTATCGATGAGGCCGCGCGTCTAGCCGATACTATTGCCGCGCACATGCCATTAAAGTTGGCTGACAAGCAAACGGTACTAGAGCTTCTAGACGTCACTGAACGCCTTGAGTTCCTAATGGGACAAATGGAATCTGAAATCGATCTACTGCAGGTTGAGAAGCGCATCCGTACCCGTGTTAAAAAGCAGATGGAAAAATCACAGCGTGAGTACTATCTGAATGAGCAAATGAAAGCGATTCAGAAAGAACTTGGCGAAAGTGAAGACGGCGTCGATGAATTTGAAGCACTACAGAAAAAAATCGTCGACTCGAAGATGCCAAAAGAAGCGCGTGAGAAAACCGAGCAAGAGTTGCAAAAACTGAAGATGATGTCGCCGATGTCGGCAGAAGCAACAGTCGTGCGCGGTTATATTGATTGGATGTTGGGCGTGCCTTGGAATAAACGTTCTAAAGTTAAAAAGAACTTAGCTAAGGCAGAAGAGGTACTCAACGAAGATCACTACGGCTTAGAGCGAGTTAAAGAGCGAATTCTTGAATACCTCGCGGTGCAAAACCGAATTAACAAGCTCAAAGGTCCTATTCTTTGCCTCGTCGGTCCTCCAGGTGTAGGTAAAACCTCACTTGGTCGCTCTATAGCGGCAGCAACAGGTCGTCAGTACACTCGAATGGCGCTTGGCGGTGTGCGCGACGAAGCTGAGATCCGTGGCCACCGTCGTACTTACATCGGTTCTATGCCGGGTAAATTAATCCAAAAAATGTCTAAGGTCGGGGTTAAAAACCCACTGTTCTTGCTTGATGAAATCGACAAGATGTCTTCGGATATGCGCGGCGATCCATCTTCAGCGCTACTTGAAGTACTCGATCCAGAACAGAACAACGCCTTCAATGACCACTACTTGGAAGTGGACTACGACTTGTCTGACGTGATGTTCGTGGCGACCTCGAACTCGATGAACATCCCAGGTCCTTTGCTTGACCGTATGGAAGTGATTCGTCTTTCGGGCTATACCGAAGATGAAAAGCTCAATATCGCTAAGCGTCACTTAGTTGAAAAGCAGATCAAGCGCAATGGCTTGAAAATGGGTGAGATTGAGATTGAAGACTCGGCGATCATCGGCATTATTCGCTACTACACCCGTGAAGCAGGGGTACGTAGCCTAGAGCGAGAGATCTCGAAGATTTGTCGTAAAGCGGTGAAAAACATTCTGCTTGATCCTGAGCTTAAGAAAGTCACGGTGACCATGGATAACCTCAAAGAGTATTTGGGTGTTCAGCGTCACGATTACGGTAAAGCTGAGGATAGCAATCGTATCGGTCAAGTGACTGGACTCGCTTGGACTGAAGTCGGTGGCGACTTGCTAACAATCGAGACTCAAGCGATGCCAGGTAAGGGTAAACTCACTCAAACCGGCTCACTAGGCGATGTGATGCAAGAGTCCATTCAGGCTGCGATGACGGTTGTACGTTCTCGCGCAGAGAAGCTCGGTATTAACTCTGATTTTTACGAGAAGCGTGATATCCACGTTCATGTGCCAGAAGGTGCAACACCAAAAGATGGCCCGAGTGCGGGTATCGCGATGTGCACCGCGTTGGTTTCAAGCCTCACAGGCAATCCTGTGAAAGCGGAAGTGGCGATGACGGGTGAGATAACACTGCGCGGTGAAGTGTTACCTATCGGTGGCTTAAAAGAGAAGCTTCTCGCGGCTCACCGTGGTGGCATCAAAACGGTGTTGATTCCAAAAGATAATGAACGCGATCTGGAAGAGATTCCTGATAACGTTATTGCCGATCTTAAGGTGATTCCTGTGCGTTGGATTGACGATGTGTTGAAAATCGCGTTGGAAAAAGATCCGTCTGGTGTAGAGTTTGCCGTCGAAAAATAGTGATGTGCAGCAAAAATAAGTAAAAGATTACGCTGATAAGCACAAAAAGGCTTGTCAGCGTTTTTTTTGGGCGCTAACGTTAGCGACTATAGCTTCAAGCCTTGTATGGCAAGGGTTTGTCGCTAATTTGAAACGAAATGGAACGTATAGCTACCTATAAAAAAATAACCAGGTGGCGCAAAGGGGAATCACAGTGAATAAAACACAATTAGTAGAAAAAATCGCAGAAAATGCAGATCTATCTAAGGCTTCTGCAGGTCGTGCTCTAGACGCATTTATCGAAGCAGTTGGCGAAACGCTTCAATCAGGTGACCAAGTTGCTCTAGTTGGCTTCGGTACATTTAGCGTTCGTACTCGTGCAGCTCGCACTGGACGTAACCCTAAAACAGGCGAAGAGATTCAAATCGCTGAAGCAAAAGTACCAGCGTTCAAAGCGGGTAAAGCTCTAAAAGATTCTTGCAACTAATCAAAAAATCGCCACTTAGGCGCATTTTTTCGAACCTTTTTAAATTATGCGCATCCTACTGATGCGCATTTCTTTTTCTGATATTATCGCGTTATCCAGATTTTAATTTAGTAATATACAGATCGCTGGCAGCAAGGCTTGCACGACTGTATAAGCGGAGAGTAGTTTAAGTATGATGGACCGATTACGCGAAGGCGTGAATAGCATCGCGGTTAAAATTATCCTAGGGCTTATCATCCTGTCTTTTGTATTTGCTGGTGTGGGTAGCTACATTGTGGGCGGCTCAGGCAATTCAGCAGCTAAAGTAGGTAATGTTGAGATTGGTCGTGGTGAGTTTGAGCAAGCTTACCAAAATGAACGTAATCGCATGCAGGCACAGCTTGGAGATTACTTCGCTAATCTGCTCGCAGACCCTAGCTACGTAGAGTCATTCCGCAAGTCGGTACTCGATCGCATGATTGATGACGTGTTGATTGAGCAACATGCAGAGTCATTGGGACTTCGTGTTAGCGACTCTCAAGTTCGCACTATGATTCTTGAGATGCCTCAGTTTCAAGTCGATGGTCAGTTTGACCAAGAGGTGTACCAATCGGCACTTCGTCGTGCAGGCTTCTCACCAGAAAGCTTTGCTCAATATTTGCGTCGTGACTTAGTCCGCAATCAACTGCTTACTGCTATTCAAGCCAGTGATTTTTCTCTGCCTGGCGAAGTGGAAAGCCAAAGTAAGCTACTGACCCAAACTCGCGATATCAACAAAGTCACTCTATCTCTGGCGGATTTTGCTGAGAAAGCCGAACTGTCTGAGCAAGAAATTGAACAGTTTTACCAACAAAATGCTGAGCGCTACACCCGTCCTGAGCAGGCTAAAGTAGCGTTCATCGAGCTATCTGCTCAGCAGTTGAAGCAAAGCCTAACGATTTCCGACGACGAAGCTCAGCAATACTATCAACAAAATCTTGATAAATACTCGTCTGAAGAACAGCGTCGTGTTAGCCACATTTTGGTTGAAGGTGATGATGAAGCCAAAGCACAAGCGATTCTTGACCAACTGACTGCAGGCACGGATTTTGCTGCGTTAGCAGAAGAGAAGTCCGATGATTTCGGTAGTGCCTCTGAAGGAGGTTCTTTAGGTTGGATCGAGCGCGATGTGATGGACCCAGCGTTTGAAGAGGCGGCTTTTGCGTTGCAAAACGTAGGTGACACAACGGGCTTGGTTAAGTCAGATTTTGGCTACCACATTATTAAGCTTGATGAGCTTAAAGATTCGGTTGTTAAACCGTATCAAGAGGTCGCGAGTGATATTAAACAAGAGCTGCGAGATCAGCGTGCAGTGGATAAGTTCTATGAGTTACAAAGTGAACTAGAGCGTGTTGCGTTCGAGTTCCCAGACTCGCTTGATGATGCAGCAAAAGCTATTGATGCTCAGATTCAAACAACAGATTTTATCTCTGAAGTTGATGCGCCAGAGCTACTCAAAACGCCTGCCGTTATGCAAGCGATTACGAGCCCTGAAGTCAAAGAAGATGGCTTGAACTCAGAAGTAATCGAAGTGGCGCCAGAGCACGTTGTGGTTGTCCGTGTTGAAGAAAGTCGCGAAGAAACGGTTCTACCGCTTGATGAAGTTCGTGAGCAGGTGACTCAAGCTTTAGCTAACGTTAAGGGAGAGCAGGCAGCGATTGAACTTGCACAAACCCTGATTACGGATCTTAAGCAAGGCAGCAACGCTTCACTAAATGAAAATGGCCTTATGTTTACTGATACTGAAACCCTAGACCGTAGCTCGCCACTTGCTGATGTTGTATTCTCAATGGCAAAACCAGCTCAGGATGAACCTCAGTATGCACAAGCTAAGAACCTTAATGGTGATATTGTTATTGTGGAACTGGTCAACGTATCTTCCGAGTTCGACCCACAATACAATCAGCAAATCGGCTCGCAGATAACGCAAGTGAATGCGCAGCAAGACTTGTCTGGCTTGGTGAGTATTCTGCGTAATACCATGGATATTGAGTACTACATCGTGAACTAACTTGAATTCAGATGTAACTGATATATGTGTCACAACGGACTGCTTCGGCGGTCCGTTTTGTTTTATCGGTCTTTTAGTTTTCTATCTTGCAAATCCGTTTAGGCTCAAGGGACCAAACACAGGAATAGGAAAATGTGATGATAAAACAGTTAGTTTTGACACTAGTTCTGCTATGTAGCGTACCAATGACCTTCGCACAACAAGAGACGGCGAGCGCGAAATATGAAGGCATTGAGATTACCGTGAATATCAATCAGGCTAATGCTGAAGAGCTGGCAGATTTGTTACTGGGGATAGGTCTGAAGAAAGCGCAAGCCATCGTGAGTTATCGAGAGCAAAATGGTAGCTTTAGCAGTGCTGAGGGCTTAACTGCGGTCAAGGGGATTGGTCTGGCTACCGTGGAGAAAAATCGAGATAGAATCCAACTGTAACGATGTGAAAGAGTGCGCAAGCACTCTTTTTTGTGTTTCGTCACTATCCTGCCTAGAACCTCTACCTGTTTCCCTCTATAATTTCTCGCCGAAGAAGGTTAGGTCATTGAGCCTAGACCAGCAACCAACCTGGAGTAAAACATGTCGTCTCATACACCGGTAGTCACCGTTGATGGACCGAGTGGTGCCGGAAAAGGCACACTTTGTATGCTGCTAGCTAAAAAGCTAGGTTTCCAATTGCTCGACTCTGGCGCAATCTATCGAGTCTTAGCGCTTGCCGCGATTCATCATGGTGTTGATCTTGAGTCTGAGGATGCGCTTGTCCCACTAGCGACTCACCTCGATGTCCAATTTATCGCTGAAGGTGACTTAGTGAAAGTTATCTTAGAAGGTGAAGACGTGTCAGGAGAGTTACGTAAAGAAGAGACCGGTATGGCAGCATCTAAGGTAGCTGCATTACCAAGAGTTCGTGAAGCGCTATTAAGACGCCAACGAGCATTTGCCGATGGGACAGGGCTCGTGGCCGATGGTCGTGACATGGGGACGATAGTTTTCCCTCAAGCCGAAGTGAAAATCTTCCTTGATGCCAGTGCAGAAGAGCGCGCGACTCGCCGCCTGAAACAGTTGCAAGGCAAGGGGTTAGATGTTAAATTTGACGACCTTTTGAGCGAGATCCAAGAGCGTGACGACCGAGATCGTAACCGCCCGGTGGCGCCTTTACGCCCCGCTGAGGATGCGCTGTTGCTAGATTCAACCACAATGAGTATCGACGAAGTGGTAGAAAAGGCACTACAATATATCGAATCTAAGCTAGTCGCCTAAGCGGCTAGGTCAGAGCGTTGGTCGCAAGGATGATGACCGGCGAACTTAATAACCCCACGCGGTAGGAAACCCGTGGACGTTTTAATTTATTGAAGATTAAATAATGACTGAATCTTTTGCTCAACTCTTTGAAGAGTTTCTAAACGAAACAGAATTCCAACAAGGCAGCATCGTTA
>JBCAXU010000137.1:0-427 GCA_038533895.1 Pseudomonadota bacterium
CCAGAGCCAGAGCCAGAGCCAGAGCCAGAGCCAGAGCCAGAGCCAGAGCCAGAGCCAGAGCCGCAAAACTTAGAACTTGACGATGACGAAGATGACTGGCTCAGCAGCGCGATAGAAGAGGTCGAAAATCCGCAGTTCGATCTTGAGGCAGAGGATGACGATACCGAACTAGCGTCGCAACTCCAACCTGAGCCGAGTCAAGAACAACCTGAGGCCCAAAACTCGGCAGATACTGACGAAGAAGACGACTGGTTGCAATCGGCGATTGATGAAGTTGAGGGGCCCGAACCTCAACCAGAGCCTTCGGCACCAGAATCAGCACAAGAAGAGTTTGAACCTTCTCAATCGCCAACGGGATCAGAGCAGCCAGAAGCAGTGGAAGAAGACTTGCTTGCTCAACAAGAGCAGCAACACACTGTAGAAGAGA
>JBCAXU010000137.1:526-8661 GCA_038533895.1 Pseudomonadota bacterium
TCTCCAGAGACTCCAGAGACTCCAGAGACTCCAGAGACTCCAGAGACTCCAGAGACTCCAGAGACTCCAGAGACTCCAGAGACTCCAAAAGACTCCGAGATTCAGTCACCAATGCCAGAGCCGATTCCAAATGAATTCGGCATACCTCAAGATGATGATTGGTTGGTTGATGAGCCCCAAAACGAGACAACTCAACAAGAAGATACATTAGCAAGTCAAGCACTCGCAGATGCAGAACCTGAGCCAGAGCAGGAGATGGCCGCTGAAGCTGAAGAACAGCCAGTAGAGCTGGATGAACTTGATCTGCCTGAGCTTGGTGAAGATGAAGCGCTAGCCGATTCGGAGCCACAGCCAGAGCCTGTCGCTGAAGCAGAACAAGCGCCAGTAGAGCTGGATGATTTGGACTTGCCTGAGTTTGGTGAAGATGAAGCGCTAGCCGACTCTGAGCCACAGCAAGAGTCTGACGCTGAAGCTGAAGAAGAGATGGTCGAGCTGGATGATCTGGACTTGCCTGAGTACGGTGAAGAAGACGCACGAGCCGATTCTGAGTCAGAGCAAGAGCCTGTCGCTGAAGCTGAACAAGAGCCAGTAGAGCTGGATGACCTTGACCTGCCTGAGTACGGTGAAGAAGACGCACGAGCCGATTCTGAGCCACAGCCAGAGCCTGTCGCTGAAGCTGAAGAACAGCCAGTAGAGCTGGATGATCTGGACTTGCCAGAGTTTGGTGAAGAAGAAGCCATAGACGACTCTGAGCCACAGCCTGTCGCTGAAGCTGAACAAGAGCCAGTAGAGCTGGATGATCTTGACCTGCCTGAGTTTGGTGAAGAAGACGCGCTAGCCGATTCTGAGCCACAGCAAGAGTCTGCCTCTGAAGCTGAAGAACAGCCGGTCGAGCTGGATGATTTGGACCTGCCTGAGTACGGTGAAGAGGACGCGCTAGCCGATTCTGAGCCAGAACCAGAGTCTGTCGCTGAAGCTGAAGAACAGCCAGTAGAGCTGGATGACCTGGACTTGCCTGAGTACGGCGAAGAAGACGCACTAGCCGACTCTGAGCCACAGCAAGAGCCTGTCGCTGAAGTTGAAGAACAGCCAGTAGAGCTGGATGAACTTGACCTGCCTGAGTTTGGTGAAGAAGACGCACTAGCCGATTCTGAGTCAGAGCAAGAGCCTGTCGCTGAAGCTGAACAAGAGCCGGTCGCGCTGGATGATCTGGACTTGCCTGAGTACGGTGAAGAAGAAGCGCTAGCCGATTCTGAGCCACAGCAAGAGCCTGTTGCTGCAGCTGAACCAGAGCCGGTCGAGCTGGATGAACTTGACCTGCCTGAGTACGGCGAAGAAGACGCGCTAGCGGACTCAGAGCCACCGATGGATGATGAGCTATCAGGCGACGAGAATTTTGGTCTTGATGACATCGAACTTCCACAGCTTGATGAGATCCCTGCTGAAAGTCGAGTAAGCTCAGATGCAATAGAAATGGCCAATCAGCAGTTTGATGAACATGCATTCGACGAACTGCTTGCAGAAGATGCCTCAGATTCGAGCGGATTTTCGTTCGATGGACCGATAGACAGTGTTACGTCTGATAGTGCGGGGTTAGACATCGAGGCAATGCTTGAAATGGGAGAAGACTGGAATGGCTTCAGTTTATCTCCAGAGCAACAAGCGCAAATCTCAGACGATATTCCAGAAGACGAGCAGGCGATCTGGTCTCAAGATAACTTGCCTGAACAAGCGCAGGTACTTGATGAAAATTGGGAAAATCAGCCGGAACTTGAAGAGTTTGATCCGAAGAAAAGCCAATACCGAACCATTGATGAGTTGATGGCGGAAGTGGAATCTGAAGAGCAGCAAGAGATTGATGATGAACTAAAACTTGATGTTGGTCTTAATGATTTCCCTGATGTCATCGGCGATATTGGAGATGCTGCGGATATTGACGCCAACTCGGAAGCGGCAGGAAAACTCGACCTAGCTAAAATCTATATTGAAATGAATGACGCTCAAGGAGCCATCAAGCTACTTGAAGAAGCAATCGTTGATGGTAGCGATGAAATTCGTCGCGAGGCAAAAAATCTCATTGATGCCATCAATCGTAGCTGAACATTTCGGCGATGAACCAAGGGGGCAGTTTAGCCCCCTTGTTTTTTGGTATATACTTCTCGGCCGATTTCTAGGTCAACCAATCCAGTGAGAACATATCGATGAGAATAGCTTTAGGTATCGAATACAATGGTACTCAATACTATGGCTGGCAACGCCAAAAAGAGGTCAAGAGCGTTCAAGAAAAGTTAGAGCGTGCATTGAGTGTTGTTGCAAACCATCCAATCGAAGTTCAGTGTGCTGGCCGTACTGATGCAGGGGTACACGGTACCGGGCAAGTTGTACATTTTGATACCAATGCATCACGCAAGATGGTGGCTTGGACGATGGGGGCGAACGCTAATTTGCCCCATGACATTGCGGTACGCTGGGCAAAAGAGGTGCCAGACGAATTTCATGCCCGTTTTTCCGCTACCGCACGCCGTTATCGCTATATCATTTTCAACAGTGCGTTGCGCCCGGGGATTCTCTCTTCCGGGGTTAGTCACTATCATGGTGAACTGGATGAAAAGAAAATGCATCAAGCGGGTCAGTACCTTTTAGGTGAAAATGATTTTACTTCGTTCCGTGCAACGCATTGTCAATCACGAAGTCCGTGGCGTAACTTAATGCATTTGAATGTCAGTCGTCACGGTCAGTACGTGGTGATTGATATTAAGGCGAACGCGTTCGTGCATCATATGGTGCGCAACATTACTGGTAGCCTTATTTGTGTCGGTCGCGGTGAGCAGCAACCGGAGTGGATCAAATGGCTGCTAGAAGCGAAAGATCGCAAGCTAGCGGGCGCCACAGCGAAAGCAGAGGGGCTCTATTTAGTGGATGTTGATTACCCACAAGAGTTTGAATTGCCAAGAGTGCCAATTGGGCCACTGTTTTTGCCCGACAATCTGAACTAAACCGTGATAAATTGTCGAAACAATCAGAGCTTTAGTGTGTGAGAGCTGTAGTCAGGAAATAGGTACAACCAGTTTTTTGTCTACACTTGGCATTTAATATGCTTTAATCCTCACGCGTAAATTCAGAATTTGTATCCTGTGCATTGAGCGCGGGAGTAGAGAGAAAAGGTCTTCCATGAGTTGGCTTGAAAAGATTTTAGAAAAAAGCAACATAGTTAGTTCTCGTAAAGCGTCTATCCCAGAAGGGGTCTGGACTAAATGTACGTCTTGTGAGCAGGTTCTTTACCACGCTGAGTTGGAGCGTAACCTAGAAGTGTGTCCCAAGTGTGACCACCACATGCGCATGAAGGCTCGTCGTCGCCTCGAGACGTTTTTAGATGAAGACAACCGTGTCGAACTTGCTGATGAGCTTGAGCCGCAAGACAAACTTAAGTTCCGAGATTCAAAGAAATACAAAGATCGCCTGTCTGCTGCGCAAAAGAGCAGTGGAGAAAAGGACGCTCTGATCGTAATGAAGGGCGAGCTGCTAGGCCAACCTATCGTTGGCTGTGCGTTTGAGTTTTCATTTATGGGCGGCTCAATGGGTTCTGTGGTTGGTGCTCGATTCGTGCGTGCGGTTGAAGCGGCAATCGAAAATGAGTGTGGCCTTGTGTGTTTCTCTGCCAGTGGCGGTGCACGTATGCAAGAAGCACTGATGTCGCTGATGCAAATGGCAAAAACCAGCGCAGCTCTTGAGCGTCTGTCAGCGAAAGGCCTGCCATTTATCTCGGTGATGACCGATCCAACGATGGGCGGCGTTTCAGCCAGTTTAGCCATGTTGGGCGACATCAACATCGGTGAACCTAAAGCTCTGATCGGTTTTGCTGGCCGTCGTGTTATCGAGCAAACCGTGCGTGAAGATCTACCAGAAGGTTTCCAACGCAGTGAGTTCCTTCTTGAACATGGCGCGATAGATATGATCGTCGATCGCCGCGAAATGCGCCAGCGTATCGGTAGCTTAATGGCGAAGATGAACAATAAACCATCACCATTAGTGGTTTCTGTTAACGATTCGCCAAATGAGGCCGCTTATTCTGTACCAGAAGCGGACGAAAAAGGGTAAAGTAACTCACTAACAAGCCACCACAATCAATTGGTTTAAGTTAGATGAGTCACAACCAAATTCCACAAGCCACATCGTCTCTATCGATGTGGCTTGATTATTTAGCTAACATCCACACCTCTGCAATTGACCTCGGCCTTGAGCGTGTACAAGCCGTTGCTCAAACCGCCAATCTGACCAAACCCGCCTCGACAGTCATTACTGTTGCTGGCACAAACGGCAAAGGTTCAACCTGTGCTTTGATGGAAGCCATCTTGTTGGATGCTGGGTATTCGGTCGGTGTTTACAGCTCTCCCCACCTAATTCGTTATAATGAACGTGTCCGAATCAATGGCCAAGATGCGTCCGATGAGAAAATCGTTCAATCATTCGACTTTATTGAGCAACAGCGGGGCGACATTAGCTTAAGTTTCTTTGAATACGGCACGCTAGCAGCGTTGAGACTGTTTCAAACTGAACAGGTTGATATAGTACTGCTGGAAGTGGGCTTAGGCGGGCGTCTGGATGCGACCAATGTGGTTGAGCATGATGTCTCTGTGATAACCAGTTTGGCCCTTGACCATGTCGATTGGCTGGGTGATGACATCAACGTCATTGGTTTTGAAAAAGCGGGGATCTACCGCAGTGGCAAGCCTGCGATTTGTGGTCAACCCAAAGCGCCGTCAACGGTGGCTGCTCATGCCGATGATATTGGTGCTGAGCTATATCAAGTTGGGATTCAATACCAATATCAGCAAATTAGTGAACATGAGTGGCAATGGAGCCACGGTAGTTACACCTTAGATAACCTACCAGTCCCGGAGCTACCCTTACCGAATGCGGCGACAGCATTGATGGCATTAGCTACCGCGCATCTAGATTTATCCGATGTCAACATAGTCAATGGCCTAAAGCGAGCCACGCTACCTGGTCGTATGCAGCGTCTGAGCAGCGAACCGACGGTTTTGTTAGATGTCGCGCATAATCCGCACTCGGCGCAATATCTAGTCGATCGAGTTCAACAGAGTTATCCGAATCGTGTGGTTCGAACAGTGGTTGCGATGTTGCATGACAAAGATATTGCGGCGACCTTGTCGGCATTGGCTCCTATTTCACAATATTGGTATCCGGCTTCCTTAACTGGGCCTCGCGCAGCAAAAGCGAGTGAGTTGGCAAAGCATATCCAGTTGGATACTGAGCAGTACAGTGATCCGGTTAGCGCTTTTAAAGCTGCGATGACACAAGCTGAGCCACAAGACGTCATTCTAGTTGTGGGTTCGTTCCACACGGTGGGTGAAGTGCTCGAATACTGGCAGAGCAAAGGAGAGTAAATGGCAAGTAAGTTTCAAAACCGCTTGGTCGGTACGGTAATTTTGGTCGCCATTGGAGTGATTGTGTTACCTGACGTACTGGACGGCAAAAAGACCCACTACCAAGAAGAGATAGCGAGTATCCCATTAAAGCCTGAACTTGATAGCGACTTAGAGAGCTTTGAGATTCTTGACCCTGTCGACGATTCACACAGCTTACCGGACTCGCCAGTCGATTTAGCCGAGCCGATAGAGACTGCTGACGACCAACCTTTGGAAGTGGTTGTCAAACAGGTGCCTGAGCGCAACGAGTATCAAGAGAGCGGTTGGATTATTCAGCTTATGGCGCTAAAAAATGCAGAGAATGCCAAGAACCTGGTCAATGATCTGCAAAAACGAGGGTATCAGGCTCACACTAAACCAGAAAATGGTTTTACCCGGGTGATTATCGGCCCAGATGTTTCAAAGAGTAAACTTGAGCGCCAAATCATTGAACTGGAAAAAATCACTGGCTCAAAAGGTCAGTTGCTCAAATTTAAACCACTAAACCCATAAGAAAACGTTTGCGTCAGCGTTTTTTCTGTTAAAATGCGCGCCAACTTAAGATGTAAGTTCATGATGAATGCATTAGATATTGTCATTTTAGGTGTGATCGGCTTGTCAGCGTTGATCAGTTTAGTTCGTGGCTTCGCCAAAGAAGCATTGTCATTGGTAATCTGGTTTGGGGCGTTTTTTATCGCCAGCCAGTATTACGCAAAACTCGCGGTTTACTTTACGCGACTTGAAGATGACATGATTCGGAATGGAGCTGCGATTGCAGCCTTGTTTATCGCCACCTTAATTGTCGGCGCGTTGGTTAACTACGTGATTGCTCAATTGGTGCAAAAAACAGGGTTATCTGGAACAGACAGGGTACTGGGGATCGTATTTGGCGGTTTACGTGGTGTTTTGATTGTCTCAGCTGCACTTTTTTTTATGGATGCGTTTACTACGTTTCCAGACTCGCAGTGGTGGAAAGGTTCGCAATTGGTGCCGGAGTTTAGCCGAGTGATTGCCCCTTTCTTTGAACACTTGCAAGCAACATCAAGTTTCTTATCTGGCGCGATTTAGCGCCAGCTATTGTCGAAAATCGAGGGTTAAGACATGTGTGGTATTGTTGGAATCGTGGGCACTTCGCCTGTAAACCAGTCTATCTATGATGCGTTGACGGTATTGCAGCACCGTGGCCAAGATGCCGCGGGTATTTGTACCATAGAAAGCAATCGTTTTCGTCTGCGTAAGGCGAATGGTTTAGTCAAGGATGTATTCGAAGCAAAGCACATGCAGCGCCTGCAGGGTAACGTAGGTATCGGCCATGTTCGCTATCCGACAGCAGGCAGCTCAAGTGCCTCAGAAGCGCAACCATTCTATGTTAACTCTCCGTTTGGTATCACGCTCGCACACAATGGCAATCTGACCAACGCAGCAGAAGTGCGTGATAAGTTGTTTGAGAAAGACCGTCGTCATATCAACACGACGTCGGACTCTGAAGTGTTACTCAACGTCTTGGCTCACGAAATTGATTCGGTTAAAGGCAATGTGACTACGGACGACGTGTTTCGCGCCGTGACTAATGTTCACCGCACAATTCGTGGAGCGTACGCTGTTACTGCGATGATTATCGGCCATGGTATGGTGGCGTTTCGTGACCCGCATGGTATTCGTCCTCTGTGCTTGGGCAAGCGCGAAATTAACGGACTCACAGAGTATATGGTGGCGTCTGAGTCGGTAGCCCTTGATGCGGTTGGTTTCGACTTTATCCGTGATGTTGCGCCCGGTGAGGCTATCTACGCGACTTTTGACGGCCAGCTACACACTAAACAGTGTGCGGATAACCCAACACTCAACCCATGTATTTTTGAGTTTGTGTACTTCTCACGTCCGGACTCGTTTATCGACAAAATCTCTGTTTACAGTGCACGTGTAGAGATGGGTAAAAAACTGGGTGATCGTATTCGCGATGAGTACAGTCATTTAGATATCGATGTCGTGATACCTATTCCAGAAACATCATGTGATATTGCTTTGCAGATAGCTCAAGCGATAGATAAACCTTATCGCCAAGGTTTTGTGAAAAACCGCTATGTAGGCCGTACCTTTATCATGCCTGGCCAACAGCAGCGTAAGAAGTCTGTGCGCCGCAAACTGAACGCTATTCGCTCTGAGTTCAAGGATAAAAATGTACTGCTTGTGGACGACTCAATTGTTCGTGGTACTACATCTGAGCAGATCATTGAAATGGCGCGCGACTCTGGCGCAAAAAAAGTGTTTATGGTTTCTGCAGCGCCTGAAATTCGCTTCCCAAATGTGTACGGTATCGATATGCCAAGTGCGAGCGAATTGATTGCTCATGGCCGTGATAACGACTCTATCTGTAAGCAAATCGGTGCCGATGAACTGATTTTCCAAACCCTGGAAGACTTGGTTGAAGCCGTCGGTTTGGGCAATACAGACATTGCCAAGTTTGAAACCTCTGTTTTCAATGGCGAGTATGTGACCGGTGATATCGACCAGAGTTATCTGGATTTTCTTGAATCACTACGTAGTGACGATGCAAAAGTTCAGCGCGAAATTCAACAAGACCTAGCGAACCTTGAACTGCATAACGAGGGCGCGTAGCTTCGAGAGAAGCTTGTAATCAGAGAGTCGAATATGCAGGCAGTGCTGGCTAATATTTGAGTCTAATTGCCTGAATTAAAAAGAAAAGGG
>JBCAXU010000138.1:0-8656 GCA_038533895.1 Pseudomonadota bacterium
TCGTAAACATCGAAGATGTGCCAGATGTTGTTTTCGCTGAGAAAATCGTTGGTGATGGTATCGCTATCAAGCCTGCTGGCAACAAGATGGTAGCTCCTGTTAACGGTACAATTGGTAAGATTTTCGAAACCAACCACGCGTTTTCTATCGAGTCTGACGATGGCGTTGAGCTTTTTGTTCACTTCGGTATCGATACTGTTGAACTAAAAGGCGAAGGCTTCACTCGCATCGCTGAAGAAGGTCAATCAGTGAAAGCTGGTGACACTATCATCGAATTCGATCTAGCACTACTTGAAGAAAAAGCGAAGTCGACTTTGACTCCTGTTGTTATCTCAAACATGGACGAAATCAAAGAGCTGAGCAAGCTTTCTGGTTCTGTTACTGTCGGTGAAACACCAGTACTACGCGTCACTAAGTAAGCTCACTTAGTACAGCATAAAAAACGCAGCCATGGGCTGCGTTTTTTTGTTGTATAGCAATCAGCACAAATCGACTGGTGTAATTGATTTTATAAACCTAAAGCGTACTTAAGGACTTGAGTCTTAAGCGGGCTATGTTCCGCTAGCTTAAGCGCTGCGTTCCGCACCAACTTCACTGGTGCAATATCATTGCTAAACCCTTTATAGAACAGATCCATTCCTGACTGCATAAACAAGTTATCTGGACGTCTGCGTTTTTCATAGTTCGCCAGCGTTTGTTGGTTAATCTCACTTTCTCCCTCGCACACATCAAGTAAGGCTTCTACATCCTTGAAGCCGAGATTCACCCCTTGGCCTGCAAGCGGATTAATAGTATGCGCTGCATCACCAACCAATACGCAGTTATGACGCCAATAGCGCTGAGCATGTCGCCTAGTTAAAGGGAAAGAACCATGCTGCAACACTTTAACATCACCTAACTCTTGAGGAAATCCCGCCAGAATCTCTTGCCGTAACTGCGCCGAAGACATCGCAGAAAGCTGACGAATACGCTTCGGGGAATCGTACCAGACCAAAGAGCCTTGCCCTACCCATCGCCCGTCTCTTTGCAATGAGCTCAGTGGCAAAAATGAACGTGGTCCGGATGGCGTAAACTGCTGCCAAGTAATGTCCTGTTGCTCACGCTCTGTTTCCACATTAATAAGCATACAGTGCTGACGATAATCCCAAGCAGTGATGCCGATCCCTGCTAATTGACGCACCTTAGAACTAGCACCGTCCGCACCAACCACTAACTTGGCAGTCAGCGACTCTCCCGAGGCTAAAGTGACGCGATTCACCTCAGCAAACTCAATCGTTTCAAGCCTATCAGGGCAGCGAAGTGTGATGTTGTCAAACGAATGTAACTGATGCCATAACCCGAGCTGAATCAAACGATTTTCCACGATAAACCCTAGCTGTTGCATATCCAGGCTATCGGAATGAAAGCGAGTACGACACTCAGGGTGCTCCCAAGTTTCCAAGCGACGGTAAGGACAAACGCGCATGTTAGCGATCGCCAGCCAAGCGCCAAGAGACTCTAAAATTGCCACCGAGTGCTGCGAAATAGCCGACACTCTGATATCCAGCGGTTGTTCCATGGCAAAAGGCATAGGTTCAACACCTTCAACCACAACCACACGTCGCCCTTGCTGGGCAAAGCCAATTGCGGTTGCCGCTCCAACCATCCCGCCGCCAATGACGGCAACATCAAAATCGC
Source organism: Pseudomonadota bacterium (assembly GCA_038533895.1). Classification (GTDB taxonomy): domain Bacteria; phylum Pseudomonadota; class Gammaproteobacteria; order Enterobacterales; family Vibrionaceae; genus Vibrio. Next base: position 1,678 of record JBCAXU010000138.1, read on the forward strand.
TCATAATTCGTACTTCATCATATTGATTCTTTAGCTATTTTTTATTGTACGTTTTCATCACTAAAATGTAACCAAAAACCTCAAGTCAAATATGGTCAAATCCCTTATGCAATAACGGTTATCACTGATTTCTCCCCGGTACTAGTCAGTCGGTTTTTAAAGCAGTACAATACGCCGCTCGCGAATAAGCGAGATATCAACACCATCAAAAACCTATTCAAGATGGTCCATTGTCACACTGGGCAATTTGCTCCCTTAATTTAAACTAACGATCGAGCGAAACAATGAGTAAGAAACTGCTAATTAAAACCTGGGGCTGCCAGATGAACGAATACGATTCATCAAAAATGGCGGATCTACTGAACGCGGCTAACGGCTACGAGCTAACCGACGAGCCAGAAGAGGCAGATGTACTACTTCTCAACACCTGTTCTATCCGTGAAAAAGCGCAAGAGAAGGTGTTCCACCAGCTAGGTCGTTGGAAAACGCTTAAAGACAAAAAAGAGGGTGTGGTAATTGGTGTTGGCGGTTGTGTCGCGACTCAAGAAGGCGACCACATTCGTGAGCGCGCACCGTTTGTTGACGTTATTTTTGGCCCACAAACCCTGCACCGCTTACCAGAGATGATCAAGCAATCTCAATCAGATGACGCGCCGGTTATGGATATCTCGTTCCCAGAGATCGAGAAGTTTGACCGCTTGCCAGAACCACGCGCGGAAGGTGCGACTGCGTTTGTATCGATTATGGAAGGCTGCTCAAAATACTGTACTTACTGCGTTGTACCATATACTCGCGGTGAAGAAGTGAGCCGTCCAATGGATGACGTTCTATTCGAAATTGCCCAGCTCGCAGAGCAAGGCGTACGCGAAGTGAACTTGCTAGGGCAAAACGTGAACGCTTATCGTGGCCCAACCCATGACGGCGAAATCTGTACCTTTGCTGAGCTGCTGCGTTTAGTGGCGTCTATTGATGGTATCGACCGTATTCGCTTTACCACCAGCCACCCGCTTGAGTTTACTGACGACATTATCGCGGTTTACGAAGATACGCCTGAGCTTGTGAGCTTCCTGCACCTACCCGTGCAAAGTGGCAGCGACCGCATTCTCACTATGATGAAACGTCCGCACACAGCCATTGAGTACAAATCGATTATTCGTAAGCTGCGTAAAGCGCGTCCAGACATTCAGATCAGTTCTGACTTCATCGTCGGTTTCCCTGGAGAGACAGATAAAGACTTCCAAGACACGATGAAACTGATCAAAGATGTCGACTTTGACATGAGCTTTAGCTTTATTTTCTCTCCTCGTCCGGGTACACCTGCGGCAGACTACCCTTGCGACGTATCAGAAGAAGAGAAAAAACAGCGCTTGTACGAATTGCAGCAAACCATCAACAGCCAAGCGATGCGTTATTCGCGCCTAATGTTAGGCACTGAGCAACGCGTGCTGGTCGAAGGTCCATCGAAAAAGAATCTAATGGAGCTTCGCGCACGTACAGAGAATAACCGAGTGGTGAACTTCGAAGGCAGCGCCGACCTGATTGGTCAGTTCGTTGATGTGAAGATCACCGACGTATTTGCCAACTCGTTGCGCGGTGAGCTCGTTCGCACCGAGAAGGACATGGATCTACGTACCATTATTTCACCAACTCAAATGATGGCTCGTACCAAACGTGAAGATGAGCTGGGTGTAGCGACTTTTACACCTTAAGCTTGAAAATGCCTTTCTGAGTGACCATCTTAGATAAGGTATACAGGATCATTGGCCGTCCGGTCTCAATCGGGCGGCCATAAATGAGAGGCAACTTTGAGCAATAAAATTGTAACGCTAGAGATCAATCTAGAACCTTCTGACAACCGCCGCTTAGCCAGCTTGTGCGGTCCTTTCGATGACAATATCAAACACTTAGAACGCCGTTTAGGTGTTGAAATCAGCTACCGTGGCAACTTTTTCACTATCGTGGGCAAACCGCATACCAGTGCCGCAGCGCTGGAAATCATCAAAACCCTGTATGTGAACACCGCTCCGGTTCGCGGCAATATTCCCGATATCGAGCCCGATGAAATCCACTTGGCTATCAAAGAGACGGGCGTGTTGGAGCAAGACTTAGAGTCAAATATTGAGCACGGCAAAGAAGTCTTTATCAAGACCAAAAAAGGCGTGGTCAAACCGCGCACACCGAACCAAGGTCAATATTTGATGAACATGGTCACCCATGACATCTCATTCGGTATTGGTCCTGCCGGTACGGGTAAAACCTATCTCGCGGTCGCAGCCGCTGTTGATGCATTGGAGCGTCAAGAGATCCGCCGAATTCTACTCACTCGTCCAGCGATAGAAGCGGGTGAAAAGCTCGGCTTTTTGCCAGGCGATTTAAGCCAAAAAGTCGACCCTTACTTGCGCCCGCTCTACGATGCGCTATTTGAGATGCTCGGTTTTGAAAAGGTAGAAAAACTGATTGAGCGCAACGTCATTGAAGTCGCGCCACTCGCCTATATGCGTGGTCGTACTCTCAACGATGCGTTTATTATCTTGGACGAAAGCCAAAACACCACGGTGGAACAAATGAAAATGTTCTTAACCCGAATTGGCTTCAACTCGCGTGCGGTTATCACCGGAGATATTACTCAGATCGATTTACCTCGCGGCGCTAAATCTGGCTTGCGCCATGCTATCGAAGTGTTGAGTGAAGTGGATGACATTAGCTTCAACTTCTTCCAATCTGACGACGTAGTGCGCCACCCCGTAGTTGCCCGCATAGTCAACGCTTACGAGAAATGGGAAGCGCAAGACCAAAAAGAACGCAAAGAGTACGAAAAGAAACGTCGCGAAGAACGCGAGGCTAAATTGCTTGAAACAGCGAAAGCCGAACTGTCGAAACAAGTTCAAGCAGAAACCACTGAAGGTAAATAATGACAATCGAACTCGACCTGCAACTTGCTGTCGAAGAGCAAAGCGGCTTACCAAACGAGAGCGACATCCTAAACTGGCTGAACACCACTATCAGCCAGTTTCAGCCCCAAGCTGAGGTAACGGTGCGCATCGTAGACGAAGCGGAGAGCCAGCAGCTTAATCGCGATTACCGTGGAAAAGATAAGCCGACTAACGTGCTCTCTTTTCCGTTCGAATCACCGCCAGGCGTGGAGCTGGACTTATTGGGTGACCTAATAATCTGTCGCCAAGTGGTTGAACGTGAAGCGGATGAGCAAAGCAAGCCGCTAATGGCGCACTGGGCGCATATGGTTGTACATGGCAGCCTGCATCTGCTAGGTTATGATCATATCGAAGATGACGAAGCCGAAGAGATGGAGTCACTCGAAACAGAAATCATGCAATCTATGGGCTTTCAAGACCCTTATTTGGCTGAGAAACAGTAGCCCTCGAAATCAACAGTGGAAAGTGTGTTTATTCACTGTTGATCTTTTATTCGGGAGCTACGACGTGTGCTATCACACATCTGATAGCGTTACTAGTTTGAGAAACAATGAACGAAGACAATTCGCCCTCTTCTCTAGAAGGTAAGAAAGAAAAATCTGAAGGTCCGAGTAGAAAGTCCTTCTTCGGACGCCTAGGTCAGTTATTCCAAGGTGAACCTAAAGATCGCCAAGAGCTCGTGGATGTGATTCGCGACTCGGAAGAAAACGACCTGATCGACCATGACACTCGAGATATGCTCGAAGGGGTGATGGAGATCTCCGAAATGCGAGTGCGCGACATCATGTTGCCACGTTCGCAAATGGTCACCGTCGATCGCAGTGACGATCTCGACAACTTAATCAACCTAATCACTGATGCTCAGCACTCTCGCTACCCAGTGATCAGCGAAGATAAAGACCACGTGGAAGGTATTCTGCTTGCGAAGGACTTACTTAAATACTTAGGCTCAGACAGTGAACCTTTTGATATTGAGCAGGTCATACGCCCTGCTGTTGTGGTCCCTGAAAGTAAGCGTGTCGATCGCCTACTCAAAGAGTTCCGTCAAGAGCGCTACCACATGGCTATTGTGGTCGACGAATTTGGTGGGGTCTCAGGCCTGGTCACCATTGAAGATATTTTGGAAGAGATTGTCGGCGAAATCGAAGACGAGTTCGATGACGAGGAAGAGCTGGATATTCGTAAGTTGAGCAAACACACTTTCGCAGTGAAGGCGCTCACCACAATTGAAGAGTTCAATGAAACCTTTGGCACCTCTTTCAGTGATGAAGAAGTGGACACTGTAGGTGGCATGGTCATGACCGCATTTGGTCATCTGCCTTCGCGCGGTGAAGTGGTCGGCATTGACGGCTACAACTTCAAAGTCACCGCCGCGGATAACCGCCGTGTGGTTCAGCTTCAAGTCACAATACCAGACGAAGAATCGGTGCTAGATACCACCGACGAGTAACGCTCATCTCCTTACGGAGAATTAAGAAAAGTCCGATGATAAGTACACTGTTTCATCGCCTAAAACGGCCGCTCGCGGCCGTTTTTGTTGGCGCCTCAACCACCCTAGCTTTTGCACCATTCTCTTTATGGCCGCTCGCTATTATCTCCCCCCTGATACTGCTGTTACTTGTTCACAAGCAGACACCTAAGCATGCGCTTGCCATCGGCTACGCATGGGGCCTAGGGCAATTTGCGACGGGGATCAGTTGGGTACATGTCAGCATAGACAACTTTGGCGGCATGCCCAAACCCGCCAGTTTGTTTCTTATGGCACTGTTGGTCGGATACTTAGCGCTGTACAGTGCGTTGTTCTGCTGGAGCCTCAATCGCTGGTTCCCGACTTCAACTCGTACCCGCTGGTTACTTGCCGCCCCGACCTTGTGGCTAATCTTCGATTGGCTGCGCGGCTGGGTAATGACAGGCTTTCCTTGGTTATGGCTCGGCTACAGTCAGATTGACAGCCCCCTTGGTCATTTTGCGCCGGTCGGCGGTGTTGAACTGATTACTCTGTTGGTGTTAATCAGTGCAGCGAGTTTAGGTTATGCGCTGCTACATAAACGTTGGTCTACGCTGATTGTTCCTGCGGTGATTATTGCCACCGGTTTTGGCTTGACCTCCGCTCAATGGGTCACACCTGATACCCACCAGGTCACCAAAATTGCCCTGATTCAAGGGAATATACCGCAAGCATTGAAATGGAAGCCCAGCCAACGCTGGCCGACCATTATGAAATACACCGACCTGACCCGAGAAAATTGGGATGCTGATATTATTATATGGCCAGAAGCCGCGGTTCCCGCGTTTGAGTTCGAGATCGCCTCATTCTTAAGCAATCTCGACTCTGCCGCTGCGATGAATGACAGTGCAGTCATTACAGGGATTGTTAATCAAAGTGACGATAAAAAGTTCTATAACAGCATCTTAACCTTAGGGAACAAAGCACAACCGGGGTATCGCTATGATATGAATGAGCGCTACCACAAGCATCATCTGCTGCCTTTCGGCGAGTTTGTACCATTTGAAAGCATTCTACGCCCACTGGCCCCTTTCTTTAACTTACCTATGTCGTCGTTCAGTCGCGGTGAGTTCATTCAGCCAAATATCGAGGCGAATGGGAAACAAATGGCACCAGCACTTTGCTATGAGATCATCTTCAACGAACAAGTGCGGCAAAACATTGACGATGACACAGACTTCATTCTTACTCTGTCGAACGATGCTTGGTTCGGCCGCTCAATCGGCCCTCTCCAACATATGGAGATTGCGCGCATGCGCGCGCTGGAGTTTGGCAAACCGGTAATCCGCTCCACCAATAACGGTGTCACGGCTATCACCGACCACATGGGCCGTGTTATCGCTGAAATTCCACAGTTTGAAACGGGTGTGCTGCGCGCACAAGTCATCTCGACAGAGGGGCAAACCCCATTCCACTTTTGGGGCAGTTGGCCATTATATCTATGGGTCGTACTGAGCCTGGTGATAGGTTGGAGATTGCGAGACTGAAGCGAGTGACGAGTGACGAGTGACGAGTGACGAGTGACGAGTGACGAGTGACAGTTTGTTAGGGTTGGCACATTGCGTCAACCCTTTCCTTTTGAGTTCAAAGAACTCGTAGCCACACTGCCTGCAACTTTCGACTCGCTCACCACAAGCGCCTCTTGCAAAGCGCATTCCGAACTCGAAACGCCATGTTCTCGCATCTCGCGGGACGGAGCCCGCCTGTAGCTCCTCTAAGGTTTTAATGGCTGGCGACTAAAGCCTTTGCAGCCGCATTTGATGCACGGAATAATAACCGTTGGATGGTTGTACTGAGTCTTATGGCCGCAGTCGTCACACACTAGGGTGCCTAAACCTATCACTTCTCCGGTTTGGTACAGCCCCTGATGTTCCAAATCTTGAAACAACTCCACCCACTCTACTTTGGTTCTATCGGTGATTTCCAATAAACCTTGCCAAATCGAATCGGCAATCATCAAGTAAAAAGGGCCTTTTTTTGAGTCTTCGTAGTTTTCTGCAAACTCTTTTAAATCCGATTTAACGTAGGCAGAAACCAAAGCCAGTTCATCTTTGGTTAAGTCGTTGGCCGCTTTCGCTACTTGGCCTGACTTCTCCAATACATGATTGACCTCTTCAGGACTGTGCTTCAAGGTTTCAACCACATCCTCAAGCATCTCTTCATACCCTGCTTTTCTTTTCGGCATAAACAACCTCCATAAATCCTTCGCACTGACCTGAACCAATTTGCCTCGTGAGCTAGAAACAACCTTGGGGAAAGGGACGAGACTTGGGATTGGCTATTGTTGTGTACCTTTCCTTTAGGTATTCTATGACGATCTATTAATGTCTGTTCTAACCGAACTCACAAATTCCAAGATAACCGGATATCATCGATGCAAGAGCAATACAACCCGCAAGATATTGAGCAAAAAGTTCAACAGCACTGGGACGACAACAAGACTTTTGTTGTAAGTGAAGACCCAAACAAAGAAAAATTCTACTGTCTATCCATGTTCCCATACCCAAGTGGCCGACTGCACATGGGTCACGTGCGTAAC
>JBCAXU010000139.1:0-8616 GCA_038533895.1 Pseudomonadota bacterium
CGACGAGATCTCAGCAGTTGTTCTAGCAGTAGACGCAGAGCGTGAGCGTATTTCTCTTGGCGTTAAGCAAATGGAAAACGACCCATTCAATGCTTACGTTGCAGACAACAAGAAAGGTGCTCTAGTTAACGGTACTGTAACTGCAGTAGACGCTAAAGGCGCAACTATCGAGCTTGAAGAAGGCGTAGAAGGTTACATCCGCGCTTCTGAAGTTTCTCGTGACCGCGTAGAAGACGCTTCTCTAATCCTAAGCGTTGGTGACAGTGTTGAAGCTAAGTTCACTGGTGTAGACCGTAAGAACCGCGTTATCAACCTATCTATCAAAGCTAAAGACGAAGCTGAAGAGCAAGAAGCAATGGCTTCACTGAACAAAGCAGACGATGCTTCATTCGGTAACGCTATGGCTGACGCTTTCAAAGCAGCTAAAGGCGAGTAATTTATTCGCTTTTAAGAAAAGGGAGCCGCAAGGCTCCTTTTTTATGTTTCAAGTTTGAGTTAGTAGTAATACCAATCTCTGCAACCTGCTGTGAAAAAAGCTTTTTTTCTTTGCACATATTGCTCAAATATTGTCTAAAATTTAAAGCAAGTGTTTGTTGGAACTGGTATTACTTACTATAATAAGTGATAAATTACTCTATGAGGGCAATTATGACTAAGTCTGAATTGATCGAAAGACTCTGTGCTGAACAGACGCACCTTTCTGCAAAAGAGATAGAAGATGCTGTAAAAGATATTTTAGAGCATATGGCGTCAACGTTAGAGAATGGTGACAGAATCGAGATTCGTGGTTTCGGTAGTTTCTCTTTACACTATCGTGAGCCTCGCGTTGGTCGTAATCCTAAGACAGGTGAAAAGGTGGAGCTTGAAGGTAAGTTTGTTCCTCATTTCAAACCTGGCAAAGAATTGCGTGAGCGCGTTAACATCGGTTAACGAGCGTTAAAATACTGATAAAAAAGCGGCATGCTCTGAGTATGCCGCTTTTTTATCATTCGAATTGCCGATATAACCATGGTTTGTTTAGCGCTTTTCCTGCATAATCGTTACGGCGGAATTTACCTTAGGTGATGGACTATGAAAATTATAAAAATCATTCTCGTACTGGCCCTATTTCTGGTTGCTCTAGCATTAGGCTCTCAAAACCAAGCTGTAGTGACATTTAACTACTTACTGGCTCAGGGCGACTTCCATTTGTCGACATTACTTGGCGGTGTGTTTATCGCTGGTTTCGCAGTAGCGTGGCTTGTGTTTGGTAGTTTACATCTGAAGTCCCAGCTTCAAGTTCGTAAACTCAAGCGACAAATCAATAAGCTCTCCCCCTCAACAAGTGCACCCAATCAAGGTAAAGCTTAACAGACGTTTTTAGGTAGGCTATTACTCGATGTTAGAAATTCTCTTCTTGTTGTTGCCAATTGCCGCCGCATACGGCTGGTATATGGGTAATCGAAGTGCCCAGCAAGACAAGCAGAAACAGTCTCACCAGATCTCTCGACAATACGTAACGGGATTAAACTTACTATTGTCTGATCAATCTGATAAAGCGGTCGATCACTTCATCGAGCTGTTGCAAGTGGACAACGAAACTATCGATACTCACCTAGCACTCGGCAACCTATTCCGTTCCCGAGGCGAAGTTGATCGTGCTATTCGCATTCACCAAAATCTTATCTCTCGTTCCGGTTTGACTATCGATCAGAAGAATATTGCTTTGCAACAACTGGCCAAAGATTACATGGCGTCAGGCTTTTTAGATCGCGCAGAGAGGATTTTTGAACAACTAATCGAAGAACCTGATCACAAAGAAGCGGCGTTGCAACAATTGGTGGCTATCTATCAGCAGACTCGTGAATGGAGCAAAGCGATTCACTACGCCAATCTGCTTGTTAAGCTGGGCCGCAAGCGAATGCGCGCGAGTATCGCTCACTTCTGGTGTGAGCTGGCGATGCAAGAAAAAGCGGACGACAACGACACGATAGCGATGCAACACTTCAAGCGAGCACTAGAAGAAGACCCCAAATGTGTTCGTGCTAGCATCGCCCTAGGAAAACTGTATCTTGAGGCGGAAGACTATCAAAACACCATCAAGTATCTGGAGCAAGTACTTGAGCAAGATAGTGATTTTGTCAGTGAAGTGCTCCCCACATTAGCCGAGTGCTACCACCATCTTGGTCAAGAAGATGAACTGCTCAACTTTTTACGCCAGTGCATAGTCAGTAAAGCCGGAGTGTCGGCAGAGTTGATGCTCGCTCAATTGGTCGCTAAACACGATGGAGTAGGGGCTGCGCAGGAACTGCTGACACGTCAGTTAGTGAAGAACCCGACGATGAAAGGTTTTTATCGTTTGATGGATTACCATCTTGCAGAGGCAGAAGAAGGACGAGCGAAAGCGAGTCTAGGAACACTGCAGAAGTTAGTCGGCGAACAGCTTAAAGTAAAACCGCATTATCGATGCCGTAAGTGCGGATTCTCAACGCACGCTATGTATTGGCACTGTCCATCATGTAAAGGGTGGGGAACGATTAAGCCGATACGTGGGCTAGATGGTGAGTAAATTTGTGGGGTATACCCCAACTTAGATTGAGCAGCGGCGATCCCGCTGCTTTTTTTCGATTTCTATGAGTATGTTAGGAGATGAGATGATCGACCAAAAAGTAATTGTTGCCCTTGATTATGATAACCAAGCCGACGCACTCGCTTTTGTTGATAGGATTGACCCGAGCTCTTGCCGCTTAAAAGTAGGTAAAGAGATGTTTACACTATTTGGTCCTGATTTCGTTAAAGAACTACATAAACGTGGTTTCTCTGTATTCCTTGATCTCAAGTTCCACGATATTCCGAATACTTGTTCCAAAGCGGTTCGAGCGGCCGCTGAACTTGGCGTATGGATGGTGAATGTACACGCCAGTGGTGGTGAGCGCATGATGAGTGCGTCTCGTGAAATTCTGGAGCCTTATGGAAAAGAGCGTCCTCTACTAATTGGAGTTACGGTGTTAACCAGTATGGAGCAAGGGGACTTAGCAGGGATCGGACTGGATATCGCCCCACAAGAGCAAGTGATTCGTCTCGCGAGTCTTACTAAAAACTCAGGCCTAGATGGCGTCGTATGCTCTGCTCAAGAAGCTTCAATGCTGAAGAGTGAACTTGGTAAAGAATTCAAGCTTGTTACCCCTGGCATTCGTCCAGCGGGCGCTGCGGTAGGCGACCAAAAGCGTATTATGACGCCTGTTGATGCCGTTCAAGCTGGTTCAGATTATTTGGTAATTGGTCGTCCAATCACTCAGGCGAGCGATCCGGCAGTAGTCTTAGCAGAGATCAATGCCACACTGAACGTGTAACACTCAGTTTCTAAAAACTTAAGGGGTTGATGTATCAAACATCAACCCCTTGTAATTTCTAGTTTCTAGCTGGTACACCACTGTGGAACTTAAAATCACTGTCGGGTAACGAGATTAACTCGGCTTCTAAACGTCCGAAGTAATCGATTCGCTCAGAGATATCTTTTCCAGCGATCTCTTCTGCCAAAGTTAGGTAGTCTTGATAATGTCTTGCCTCTGAGCGAAGCAGTGACACGTAGAATTTGGCAATGTCTTCATCCATATGTGGCGCAAGCTTAGCAAAACGTTCGCAAGAGCGTGCCTCGATATAGGCACCAATAATGAGTTTATCGATCAGAGTTTGGGGTTCATGAGTCGCCATGTTACCAATCAGCCCCTTTGCATAGCGACTGGCTTGTACAGGCTCATAAGTAATTCCGCGTTCGTCCATGATTTCTAGCACTTGATAGAAATGGTGTAGTTCTTCTTTGATCAGCAATACCATTTTATCAATCAAATCCTGGCTATATGGGGAGTTTGATTTAGCCATGATCGCTTTAGAGATATTACTCTTGCCTTTTAATGTCTCTAAGCTGCCAGTTTTACGGTAAGCGAAATCTTCATAGGGCTTAAACCAATCGAGTAAACTGTGGGCGCTTTCTTTATCTACCGCGTATTTTCGGATCAGGTACATAGCGGATTGACCCGCTTTAAGCTCACACAATAAATGGTCGATAAGGACCACTTTCAGGTTTTCAGGCTTACGAGCTTCTTCAACCCATGCATCGGGAGTCGAGCACTGTAGAAAGCCGTTAATTGGTTCGAGTAGTGATTGGTATTGTTCTAATTCGATCATCTTAGACTTACTTTACTAAATAAATAGAAAAAGGCCGCTAGTGCGACCTTTGTACTATCAGATTGGGCGATTATATTACCACTTTTTCTTTTCGCCAAAGAGTTCGTCCATATCGTTCTTACGTTGGTCTTCTTCGATTTGATGAAGCTCTTCTGCATTTTTGGTTTGGCGTTTAGATTCCAGCTCATCGTACATGGTTTGCAGCTTTTCACGAGCTTGGTTGGAGTAGCTGTCATTTTTAGTTGATAAGGCATCAAGACCCTTTTTAAGTAGTTGGATCGCTGTACCCGGTTGACCACGAACAATCGCATCGTTGGAGCGTTTGATGACATTTTCTATATTGATGCGTATTTGGATTGTTTCTAGGCGAGCGTTCTCCGCGACATAGGCTTGAGTTTCAAAGCGCCCCTTGTTGTGCTCGCTGCGAATCGTATCTCTTAGCCGCTTCACCAATTTCAACATCACAATCGCTTGTTTGTCACTACTTGGTACTTTAAAAGTAGTACTTTCGTTGCCTTGGTGATTTTCGTTGAGCTGTTTGATCTGCTGCTTCATGTTGATGACACGCTGTTCAAGCTGCTTATTTTTGGGATCAAGCTCATGCATACTCTGTAGAGCATCTAAGATACGGGTGTTAAGGCAGAGTAACAGCTCTTTACTGTAGGGTAGGTGGTGAGCATGACCGATCAACTCTTCAGTCGCATCAATGATTTGAAGATAGCGCGAGCTTTCCTGCTTGCGAGCGGTTTCCGCTTTAACTTTATACTGCAGCATAATGTTATAGCCAAGAACCAAGACGAGTAAGATGGCAACTAAAGCTATGATTAACCCAATATTCATAAATTCCGTATCTTATGTTTTCTTAATGGTTAGCAGGTTAGCATACATGATTAGTAAAAGTCCCTGCACCTGATTTGTATTATCGCCTAACAGATCAATTTTATTAATCAAAAACATTAATACAACGCATATTCTGAGTAATTGCTTGCAAAATCATCATTCAAAGGAAAACTGAACTGCTTTTCTGAGGCTTGAACACGATTGGACTATCAATTTGTTCATAGAGACGTTATAACTAAATATTATAAACTATGTCTGCTCGCTGTGCGGCTTTGCTAAGGGATTACGAGGTCAAGAATGAAATTACAACAATTGAAGTATATTGTTGAGGTCGTCAACCATAACTTGAATGTTTCCGCGACTGCGGAGAGCTTATATACCTCGCAGCCGGGGATCAGCAAGCAAGTTCGTTTGTTGGAAGATGAGCTTGGTATCCAAATCTTTGAGCGCAGCGGTAAGCATTTGACCCAGGTGACTGGGGCTGGTCAAGACATCATTCGTATCTCGCAAGAGATCCTCGCCCGGGTTGAAAGCATCAAAGCGGTAGCAGGAGAGCACACCCATCCAGAAATGGGGACGCTCAATATTTCTACCACCCACACTCAGGCACGTTACGCACTGCCCGATGTGATCAAAGGTTTCACCGCTCGTTATCCCAAGGTTTCCTTGCATATGCACCAAGGCACACCATCTCAGATGTCGGAGGCTATCGCTAAGGGTACGGCAAATTTTGCTATTGCCACCGAGGCGCTGCATCTTTATCAAGACGCAATTATGTTGCCATGCTATCACTGGAATCGCTCCATTGTGGTGCCGAAGAGTCATCCGTTAGCGCAAAAAGAGAAGGTGTCGATTCAAGACTTGGCCTCTTACCCATTAGTGACCTACGTGTTCGGTTTTACTGGGCGTTCAGAGCTAGATACGGCCTTTAATAAGTACGGCCTGACCCCACGGGTTGTGTTTACTGCCACGGATGCGGATGTGATCAAAACCTATGTCAGAATGGGCATCGGTGTGGGTGTGATCGCGAGTATGGCGATTGACCAAGAGCAAGATACTGATTTGGTTGCGATTGATGCGAGCCACATCTTCGGCGCGAGTACCACCAGTATTGGTTTTAGACGCGGTACCTTCTTACGTTCTTATATGTTCGATTTTATGGAGCGTTTCGCTCCGCATTTGACGCGTCCAGTTGTCGAGCAAGCGCTGTCACTTAAGTCAAACGCTGAAATTGAAGAGATGTTTAAGGATATCGATTTACCAGTGCGTTAAAGGCTACCATCTTGATCTACTTCCCTCTACACTACGCGCTAGGGGGAAGTCATGCTCAATCAATTTCAAACACTCGATCAATTTTTACTCGATCATCAAGATTATTGGCGTTTTGAGCCATTCTTTCTCAGTCAGCAAAGCCGTCTCCCCTGGCAGCAGAATCATCCACTGTTGTGTGATTGGTTAGCTTCTCTGACTCAACCTCAAATAGAAGAGTACAAGCAAGACACTTCGTGCTTGTTGGATGCATTGACCTGCTTTTTGCCGCAACTGCAACGCATCAGTTTCTGGACTCGATTGCCTCTGAGCCGAAAGCAAACCTTAGATCTACCTCGAGGGCTTGACAACGGTATTCCTGGACGCAAATTTGAGCAGATTTACTCAATGGGTGAGGCGTTGCTTGATGATCATCATGGCCAACAATGGCTGGAGTGGTGCTCGGGCAAAGGCTTCTTGGGGAGAATTCTAGCCAGTCAAACCGGCCAGAGAGTCACCAGTTTTGAGTTCCAGCCAAGTTTGTGTCAATCAGGGCAGAGTGAGGCTGACAAGCTTGGCCTTCCGATGCATTTTGTACAAGGTGACGCCTTTTCTGAGCAAGCAAGTGAGGTGTTTAATCCGCATCAACATGCCGTGGCGCTTCACGCTTGTGGTGATTTACATGTGGCTCTGGTCCAACAGGCTGTGCAACACCAACTGTCTGCCATTAGCTTTTCCCCTTGTTGTTATCACCTCATTAACGACGAGCAATATCGGCCTCTGTCGCAACAGGCACGGCAATCATCACTGAGCTTGACTAAGCAGGAGCTTAGAATCCCGCTACAAGAGACGGTCACCGGTGGAGAGCGAGTCAAGCGCCACCGAGTCGATGAGATGAGCTATCGTTTAGGTCTGGATATTCTTTTGCGCGAGACACTCGGCCAAACAGACTACCAGCCGATGCCGAGCATTAAAAAGTCTCAGCTATCTGAGGGCTTTGAGGCGTTTTGTGTGTGGGCAAGTGAACAAAAAGGTTTTGCGTTGCCGCGGGTTGATTTCCACTATTATCATCAGCGGGGTATTGAGCGTTTTTGGCATATGGAGCGCCTTAGCTTGGTTCAACAACCGTTTCGCCGAGTGTTAGAGCTGTGGCTAGCACTCGATAAAGCCTTATACCTGCAAGATGTCGGGTACCGAGTTTCGCTATCTGAGTTCTGCTCACGTGAGGCGACCCCTCGTAACATATTGATCCATGCTGTGAAAGACTAAACGGTCACCAGTCTCTCTTTTTGTTACTTTGATGTTAAAACCTGCTTTTCTTTTGTACAGCTAACTGGTAATAATATTTGTTGTGCACACAAAATGTGCAGTAATAATGATGATATAAACACAACATAAATTTGCTTATACCTGGCCAGGACCCTCAAAGGATTGGGTATTACATCAAGGAGTTAAGATGAAAGCAGGAACAGTCATAGCAACCGCCGTACTCGCAGGTGTCACATTACTCTCTTCAGCCAGCATTATGGCTAAAACCGCCAAAGTTGCAGTATCACAAATTGTCGAACACCCCGCACTTGATGCTGCGCGTCAGGGGTTGCTCGATGGTTTGAAAGCGAAAGGTTATGAGCAGGGAAAGAACCTTGAGTTCGACTACAAAACCGCACAAGGTAACCCAGCGATCGCAGTGCAGATTGCGCGTCAGTTCGTCGGTGAAAAACCAGACGTGTTGGTCGGTATTGCGACTCCTACTGCGCAAGCTTTAGTTTCAGCGACTCGCTCAATTCCAGTGGTGTTCACTGCAGTCACCGACCCGGTTGGAGCTAAGTTGGTGAAAACGATGCAGCAGCCAGGAAAAAACGTGACCGGCCTATCGGATCTCTCTCCTGTGAGTCAACACGTTCAGTTGATCAAGGAAATCATGCCAGATGTTAAGTCTATTGGTGTGGTATTTAACCCAGGTGAAGCTAACGCGGTGACTTTGGTAGAACTGCTCAAGCAGAGCGCTCAAGAGCAAGGCCTAGAAGTTGTTGAAGCGACCGCGCTGAAGAGCGCAGATGTACAGTCTGCCACTCAAGCAATCGCAGCGAAGTCAGATGTGATTTACGCCCCTACCGATAATACCGTCGCCAGTGCCATCGAAGGCATGATAGTCGCGGCTAATCAGGCTAAAACTCCAGTTTTAGGCGGCGCTACGTCTTACGTTGAAAAAGGTGCGATTGCTAGCTTAGGTTTTGATTACTACCAAGTGGGCGTGCAAACCGCTGACTATGTTGCCGCTATCATCGAAGGCACAGAACCTGGTAGCTTAGATGTAAAAGTTGCCAAAGGTTCGGACTTGGTGGTTAACAGCAGTGCAGC
>JBCAXU010000140.1:0-8058 GCA_038533895.1 Pseudomonadota bacterium
CAATGCAATAATTAACAAACCGACTTCCTACATCCCAAGATGCTTGATACTTCGGCAGCATGTAGCCTTTATCATCGTAGTATTTACTTAAATCTTTAGCTAACTGCTTATCTATGAAAATAATGTGTTTAAAGCTACCTAATGAGATCACTGGCAATACAATCACTGATGGAAAACACCATACGATAGCAGTAGCACCGAAAACAACCATTAACCAATCCAACATTTATCTATTACCCGAAACGTCTTCAACCTTTTCATAAATGACCGTCGTGGACCCATCAATAGCTGTGATAATCAAAATTTGAGCAGAAGCACACATACCAATTACAATAAATGTAACTGCTGCTGTTCCCATTGCCCCTACTGTGACACCAAAGGTCCTTAACACTTCGGAAGCACTACAAAAGCAAAACTAGTCGGCAATTAATCAGTGTAAGGTGATGTCAGTGGCTCTAGTTTCTAGTCAAGCCATACACTATGTTCAGGATGATAGAACTTCTTCATGCACTCATCGTAACAGCCTTTGTGATCATGACATGATGCCTAAAGCTACTGCTGAAATCATCAGAACCCCGGCAAATATAAAGCTCCACATACCCAGTGCATTAACCCACATAAATAATTTAAATTTTTTGGAGTTAGTGTTGGCCCTCTTGCGAATAAATGGATACATCACCCAATAGTCAAAACAACGGCTACCAATCGCCCAAGACACTTGATATTTGGGACGCATATAGCCTTTGTCATCATAATATTTGCCAAGGTCTTTTGCTAATTGCTTATCCATAAATATAATATGTTTCAAGCTACCTAATGACACAATTGCACTCATAATTAAAGCAGGGATAGACCACGCAATAGCATAGGCACCAAAAATTGTAGCAGGACACATTATTAACATCTCCCACCAAACAGCATCAGACATATTTATATTTACTCCGTAACCCACTCATAAACAGAAACATGCTCTTCGAAAACGCTTTGACCATTATAGCTCCATCAATAACAGCGATAGCCAAAATTTGAGTTGTAGAAGACAGACCAATTACAAGAACTTTATCTCGAGCTGACCTCGTTTCTCCTACTGTGACACCAAAGACCCTTCACACTTCGGAAAGCACTACAAGCGAACCATCAATCTCTATCAAAAAGCTCAGCGACTGGTTAACCATCTTGCATCACACCCGTTAGGCTTTCTATGGCCACCTTCTCGAACAACTAATATGATCATCAAATCTTTGTCTGCAGTGAGGCTTTGTGAAAAGTAACAAAAATACTCAAACTCATTTTGCGCCAAAGATACACCTGTAAAGTTCAGCTTTAACGTATCTTGGGACACGAACTACTTGGGCACTATTTCTTTCAATCGCTGTAGTCGCCAAACCGTCGCACCATTAACGGCACTGCATGAATGTAGATTTAAACCTATTCTAGTTAAAGGAATTTAATATAAAGACAAGAGAATACTCATAGGTATAGGGCAGCTTTAGTCACAAACTTATTCGCTATTACTAAGATTTATATCCTGTAAGTTTCAGCAAAAGCATACTACAAAATAAAATAATATATCCCCAGTAGCCCGTAGAGTTCAGCCACATAAAAGCCTTAAACTTTACGGATTTTACCGTTTGTCTATGACGGATAAATGGATAAACGATACAATAGTTGATGAATCGAGTTCCTATCGAATAAGACACCTGATATTGGGGGCGCATATAGCCGTTTTCATCATAGTATTTAGCTAGATCCTTAGCCAATTGCTTATCGATAAAAACAATATGCTTAACACTTCCCAGCGCGACCGTAGCGAGCACGATAGCACCGGGTAAAGACCATGCAATAGCATAGCCTCCAAAGAGCAAGCCTAGAGATATTATAATTCCCTCATACCAAGTCATTAAAGTTCATTCCATATTAAATCAACAATATCTTCCGCACTTTCGTACAAGAAGTACACTCCATCTGCAGCCGCTTTACCGGTTGTTGATCCTGCAATACCACCTACGGCACCACCAATAGCCGCGCCACCGATAGCCGCAACCGCTAAAACTGGTGCCGATGCAGTGACACCAATAACGATACCAATACCAGTCACCACAGCAGTAGCCCCTGCGGCAAATGCGTTACCTGCCACGATACCACCACCAATTCCTCCAAGGAATCCAGAGACTTCGCGCCCTATGGTTTTACCACAGTTTCCGGTTCCATCAACCTTACAGGCTTCATAAACTGAATCAACACCACTCACCGCCCCGACAAGTAAGCCTATGTAGCCAAGTCCTTTCGCAGCTCCAATACCGATTGATAGATTGCCGATACGTTTGCCTAGGTCTTTGACGTAACCTTTTTTAAGAATCTCATCCGCATTGTGGACCACAGATTTCGTAGATAGCCGTAGGTTGCGCTTTACCTGCTGATAGACAGGGAGTTTTACGTGACGCTTGGATAACATCGCAAAAGAGCCATCAAGCTTTTTAAACAACTCGGCACGCTCTGCGACAAAGGCACCATAGTTCATTCCCCCCGTTCGACTGGCCATAGCGACCTGTGAAACATACAGCGAATTGATCTCCATCACAACGCTTTGAATATTCTTCAGATTTTGCTCCACAAAGGTTGCGGTAACCCCAACACCTGTTGAGACCTGAGCATAATAATCGTTGGGTAAGCCATCGTCCTTAATGCGTTTATCCAGTTCATACGAAAGCACATCAAAGTGACGGTTGAGCGTAGCAACTTCATCCTCGAGTAGCTTGCCTAACTCTTTACTGGCGATCTGCGCTTGCTCTATGAGCTCAGACAACCACGACTTCTCTTCTTCTGTCTCTGGCGGTTTGGTAGGAACCACCACAATCTCGCCTTCACGTACGGGATCGTTAAGATGCACATTACATTGCTTAACAAATTGCTTTTGCTCTTCTCTGGTATCAAGAGTGAAAAGGTCCTGCCATAACTTCTCCTGTGGCTGGGTAACCGGCGATTGCATCCAACCTAGGTAGAAAATAGCTTGCTCCGCTTTTTTCTCGGACTCAATTTGTTTAAAGGCACGTTCACTCTCTGCAACGTTCTGTCTTCTTTGCTTCTCTAACCGCTCTTTGGTGGTCAGTTTAGGCGTCTCAGGCTGCGGTGAAGGGGCTATCGTTGGGACAGTAGAACCTGAGGCAACGTTCGCTTGTTTAGCTTTCTGTAGCGCAGCCCTTGACTCATTCCACTCACGAGCACGAAAACAACTAGAGCATCGACAAACCTCGGGATTCGGGCTCCCTATCGGGCATCGATACAATTTACTCCTATCAAAAATGTCATAAAACATAAGTGCTCACCGGCGGTTAAACAGAAAAACCCGTGAAGCTTAATACAAAAAAGAGCGGGGCAAAAATTTGCCTGAGAAACAAGATATTACCCGTCCAAAGGGCAAAGCCATGGCGTGTCAAAAGATAGGGTTAAAAGCTACGACTCATTTACGAAAGGTGGGAAAGTTACCCCACCTACCCCACTTGTGAGCAGGAGAGGTGGGGTAAGTGGGGTAGAAATGGCAACTTAGCGAAATGCAGCGTGAGGACGGACATCCGGAAAACGATAACGATCTGAGCCGTTCAGTAACCGTTTCTCAATTTTTACTTCTTTGTGCAGTTGATTGAGCGCCTTCCCGACCATGTTGGCTTTCGAAACATCGGCGCTGATGAGCTCGCAGATGGCTTTGGTGGATAACCAGGCTCTCGCTTTACCGTGACACTCTTCAATATGGTCATTAAGTAAGGTATACCATGACCCTTTATCCACGTATTGAGAGGAGGCACTTAATACTTGCTGTTGCAGCTCTGAGGACAGCATCCAAGGGTGATGATTGACCATCAGTTGATGTTTCACTTCAAGCCAAAACTGACGCAGTTTCTCTGGCTCTTGGAGGGTTAGCTCACCCGTCGGTTTGTACTCCCACCCGAGTACATCATTTAAGCGCGCCATATCGGTTTCTCCCACCAGTTCAATCACGGCGTACCGAGTGTTGCCTGTCTCGTCTTTGAGGAAATCGGTGCCGTTCACCGTCGCAATTAAGTTCGTCTGCCGGTCTTTTTTAATGTCAGTGCGTGCATAGGGCGGTCTGACCGTATCACGTGACCGAGTCACAAACGCTTTCAGCGCCCCTTGGCAGTGTTTGGTTGAGCGCTCGAGCTCACCAAGTTCGACTATCCATGAGCGAATGACCGATAACACGCTGTCTTTGTTGTCTGGGTTAAGCTCCGCACCTTCAAGAAACGCATTGGGCATCACATTGGCAATGCGCTCGACAAAAGCGGTCTTCTTAAACGACTGCTCCCCTTGTAAGACAGGCACGAGCTTGGATTTAAAGTTCGGCACAAACAGACATGCTACACAGCCAACTAACCAGTGTAGCAGTACAGCTTGAGTCAGCTCAGGCTCCTTAGCGTCCAAACAGCTTAGCACCGCATTAACCCGTGGCTGGCCATCCCATTGCCCTGCCAGCCAATCCGCTATCGGGTGATAACTGCTTTTTAACGCCAGTGCGCTAAAGTGGTCATCGATGGCGCTTTTCGGCATGGCATAGATGGAGGCGAGTGAGATAAGCTCACTTCTCACCTCTTCTGGCGTGCCCACAAAGACACCTTGTTTGTAAATGTCTGGCTCCAAGGTCATCTTATTGTGTTTCGCTTCATACCCTGCACTATCAAGCAGGGCTTTTAAGTTATCAGCGGTATTGAGCACAATGCATTGACCCGATTCTTTGTATTTCACATGAGGAAAATCAGGCTCACAGTGAGGGTTAAGCATGCACGCCCTCCTCTTGTGATAGGTGGTCACGCTTGGTATGACTATCTAACCAACGGTCTAGGTCTTCTTTGAGGTAACGCACTGCGCGGCCAATTTTGATAAAGGGAGGCGCCACGGTTCGGTTCTTACGTGGGCCTTCCATTCGAGCTTGGCGAAGGAAAGAGCGACTCATACCAATGTAAGCCGCCGTCTCTTGCTCGGTGTATACGCGTTTCTCTACGTTACTTTGTGTCATAAGTGTGTCTCCTGTTGTTCACTGAGACACACGGTAGGCCGTCAAAACGTCATATGACGTTTTTCCTAAACGACTCATAAGACATCGTCTTAATCGTTTCGCCTCGCCCGAAATAGGTCAGACTGTCTTGGGTCATGCTCTCAATCAACACATCAACGTCAAACTCACGATTAAACTCGTTGTGATTGACGTCTTGACGTAACACATTCCATACGGTGATGGCTTTTGCCTCGGGGTACACCTCCAAGACTCGAGCCACAATATGCGCTATCGGATGAGTGAACAAACGGGGGGCAACCGAATCCAACCGACGCTCAACCGTAGAATCAACCGACGACAATGCGTTGGATGTGTTGGCGTCAACCGGAGGTAATGCATTAGACCCACTACGGCCAACCGGCGCTAAGTACTCACCCTCCCCCTTTTCAACCGTTAAGTCAGTACTCGCGTCAACGGTTACCGCCTCATTCAATTTGGCGGTCAACGGTAGGTTAACCGGCACCAGTGCATTAGCGGTCAGCGCTTCAACGCCAAAGACCTGTTGGATATCTTCGAGGTCAACGCGCAACTGACCGGGTTCAACGGTTATCGGTACGGTTTTTAAGTGGTATTGCGGTTGACTCGCTTGAGCTTCTTCATTGACGTCCAATCCCAATGACCGTTGGAAGGTATGGGTTAACGCTTTCAACGAGCTATCGAGCGTTTGAACACGCTCTATCTTGGTGTACGCAACAATCGGTACGCTCGGTTGACTTAGCGCCTTCTCCGCCAGTTTAAAATCCGCGCTGACTACATTATCAAAGGCGGTATGGATGGGTTGCCAGTGCGAAATACGCTGAGGCTCTAAGATAATCGCATGGCGACACAGCTGAGCCTTACCCGAGGATGCTAAATCAAAAGACGCAAAGTCAGTAAATCGTACTACCCCTTCATAATAAAAAATGGCAGGGACACTTTTGGAGGCCGGGTGAATCGCACCCATGCGTTTGGCTTTTAACGCACCACACAGCGGCATCTGCTTTTGCTCCACCGCTTCAAGTACATCCCCTTTAGACAACAGGGTTTTCTGTGAAATCTCATCCAACCGGATGAATCGACGCTTGAACTTGGTCATCGTCTGCTTAAACACTCCTTGAACATACATGCTTGCTGATGAAGTCAAAGAGTATCTAATTCAGCGCGTTTTTATCAACCAATCCGTTGCACCGCAGCGGCGGTGTGTGCGGGGGCTAAATGGGCATAGCGTAGAGTCATTTTTAAGTCAGCGTGCCCCAACAGCTCACGCACTACGTTTAAATCCACGCCAGCCATCACCAACTTGCTGGCGAAGTGATGACGTAAGTCGTGAAAGCGAAAGTTTTCAATACCGGCGGTTTTAAGCAGTTGTTGCCAAGGGTATTGAAAGAAGCTCACCCGCTTGCCCTCGTGGACAAACACATACTCGGCATTTGGATTCTGATTACGCCACTTGGAGAGCATCGTAAATGCCGTGTCGTTGAGCGGCACGGTTCTTTTCTTTTTCGACTTGGCGTTTTCCGACAACACAGTCAGGTATAGATTCTCAAATGAAACACTCTCCCAGCGCAGTGACAACATCTCCCCTTTGCGCAGACCCGTATGCATGGCGAGAATGATTAAGGGCATAAAGTAATCGGCGTAAGACTTAGACTCCTGTCCAGCAAGCAACTGCGCCTCTCGCGCCGCCAACGCACTGAGCAGTGCTGACTCTTCTGATTCGGAAAGGTAACGAATGCGCGTATTGTCTTCTTTGGCGATCTTCACGCTAGATAGATTGTGCGACTCAATAAACTCCCACTCAACCGCTCGATTCAACGCCGCTTTAAGCCGGTTGAACGTATACTCAATCGTGGCAGGGGCTCGGCCTTGCTTTCGCTTCTCAGTCACCCACTGCTGAATGTCCCAAGCCTTGATCTCTTCCAGTGGTCTATCCGCTAAAAATGCAAAAGTATTGGCAATGGATTGATAAGACTGTTTGGCTGTTTTTGGGTTCATAGCAAACAAGTAATCCTTGTAGTGCTCTTCGAGGTACTTACCGAGTGTTAAGCCTCGACGTTTCTCCGCCTTGCGCTCTTCTGCGCGCTGCGTCTGAATATCGATACCACTGGCCACCAGTCCCGCTTTCTCTTTGGCCAAGTCACGGGCTTGTGCGGGGGTCATAGAATCCGCCGAGCCTAATAGGTAGTTGCGCTGCTTGCCGTTGAGTCGATAGTAGAAGTAGTACTTGATAGCGCCCTTAGGAGATATACGGGCATGAAATCCACTGATCTCCGTGTCATTAAGACGTGCGTCTTCAATTTTGAGTTGCTTGATTGATGTGTTGGTTATCTTCTTCTTGACCGCCATTCAACAAACCTTTTGTGTAGCATATATGTAGCAAAATAATTGTACAAAAGCAGTCATCCATGAACAACCAAAAACAAACTAACCATACATAAACAACTGATTAATATGGCTTTAAAGTACACTTTCGTTCATAGAAAAACACCCAGAAACACCAACAGATCACACTGCTAAGGGGTGAGCAACGCAATACAAAAGCTGCCGCAAACCACCTTAATCACTAAAACCAACGCATGATAAAAATGCCACGCGTTGCGAATCCCTCTTGAGCAGTTTGTTAGTCGCGAGGCACCGAGCGACAATTTTAAGCCGAACTAAACTTTGCGAACAACAAACTTTATGTGCTTTGATGCATTTAAGTCAGGCGTAGTCTCAAAGCGGCTACTCAATGAAACCACTTAGAACAAACAACGCCGTAGAAAACGGACTGACAACACCAAAAAGCGCTTTTGGAAAGCTAATCTCACAGCGCGGACTTTCAACGAAGTCACTGAAACCACGTGGAATTTACAACACCAGAGAAAACGTCATTTAAGCGAGTAAATCGGCTTTTGTAACTACAAACTCACCGAGCGGAGTTGCAACCAAAAATAGGCTTTGTTGCGTAATTCGATGGAACTAAATCAGGAAGTTACGATCTGATCGGCTACACCCATCAATCGTCGTAG
>JBCAXU010000141.1:0-8032 GCA_038533895.1 Pseudomonadota bacterium
ACTTACAAAGTTAAAGTGAGTTCAAATAACGGTTACTTCAACAACCATCGAGTGGCCGAAAACATTAAAGGTGTCAGCGTTCTTCTACTCGATGGAACCACCGCTAATCCATTTAATGACACCTTCTCTGTTGCTGTAGAAAAAGAAGATAGCGATGGCGGCGACGGTACGACTGACGGTACGTTAGATGGTGTCGTCAAGGATAACGAAAACATTACCACAACGATTGACATCGCGGGTGGAGACTATGTGCTTTACACCGTAGAGGGGGTAGTACGTGATGATGCGGTTGGTGACATCACGATTGGTGGTATCACGGTTGAGCCATACGATTATCACTTAACCTTTACCAAAACCGTTGAGCAGAAAAACTATCAACCAGATTCAGAATTGACTTACCACCTAACGATTAAGAATGACGGTAAGGGGGGCGCTTACGATATTCCGGTAGTCGATACACTTTCAACGATCAAAGTGGGTTTGATTGATGGTAGTGAAGGCTTAGCTTTCCCAAGTGGATGGACGATTGAACCTAAGGTGCTTGGTGGTAATCCAAATGCTGAAGTTGATCTCGACAAGACGATTGCTGATAACCAAGACATAAATACTCACGCCTCAATTCCGCCGGGCGAGACCATTGAATATGTCGTCCGAGCAAAGGTGAACCCGAACGCGGTCGGCAACATTGTTAACTTGCTTAAGGTCGATGGCGATACTGTGAGTGCCGAGTCTAAAGCGGACACTGAGAAATACGAGTTCGAGAAGCATGTCAGCAAAATATACGATGTTGACGGCACCACTGAACTGACTGGCGGTTACACCCCAGGCGGCTACATCGAGTACCAAATCCTGCTTAACAACAAGAACAACGTCCACCTCAAAGATGTGCCGATCTTCGATGATATAGCGGGTATCACCACAGAGTACTTTGATGGAACGACTGGTCGTGCTTTCACTCAGTGGACCATCAAAACCGATGTCGACAAGTCAACACTTTCGCATGCGGGCAGTGTGACTGATAACGCGAACATCGATACTGAATTTGATTTAGCGGGCAGTACGTTTGATCCGGACGGGACATTTGTTAGATACACCATCAAAGCTAAGATCTCGGAAAAAGCGGTTGGCTCAATCCAGAACACCGCAAAGGTAAATAACAAGCATAATCTCCCTTCTGAAAGGGTAGATATGCTGGCTCCAGATGTGAAAAAGCTGCACAAAGCATACACAGATGTGAGTTATGCGACACAGAAAACGACCTATAACCACACACCAGATGGTCAGAAGGTGGTTTACCACTTGCGTCTCGACAACAAAGGCAAAGGCACAGAGTATGACGCGAGTCTGATTGAGAGCTTTAGTAAGCTGAAATCGAAATTAGCACAGATCGCAGCAGGCCAGCCCGATAACCAACAAGGCGTGGTTTATCAACCTGCGAGTTGGATAGTGACGGTTGAGACATCAGCTGAAGAAGTGACCGATATCGGGTCGTTCATTGGTGGCAGCGATGTGGATATCGACATTGCGAAGCTATCGATTGCTCCGGGTGGTTGGATTGACATCAAAGTTGAATCACAAATCCGTGATGATGCGATGACCGCGGTCACCATTACGCCGAAATATAACGGGTCTGGATTTGGTAAATCGCAAATCAAGCCAGAAATCTCAAGTCTGGAAGTGAGCAAAGCGATCATCTCAATTGGTGGCAGACCATACTCGAATGGTGATACTTACAAGCCTGGCGAAGAGGTGGTTTATCACTTCACGGTAACCAATACT
Organism: Pseudomonadota bacterium; assembly: GCA_038533895.1. GTDB lineage: Bacteria > Pseudomonadota > Gammaproteobacteria > Enterobacterales > Vibrionaceae > Vibrio. The sequence continues at coordinate 1,780 of JBCAXU010000141.1, forward strand.
CAACCTGTTTGGCGTGATAACGCCGTGTTACGCGATATGCTATCGAACATTACCGTAGAAGTATTAGGTAGCACTGTTACTCAGGCGCTGAACGATACAGAAATCACTCACACTATTACTAATGGTATAGACAGCGATGTCGACACTTATCTACCGCCTTATGACGCTAACGGTGACTTGGATATTGTTGCCGATATTGCGCCCGGTGAAGAGATCAAGTTCGTCATTAAAGGCACTATCCGATCTGACGCACTCGGTGTTATCGATGCTAACCAGGCAACGGGTGGCAATAATGAAGTCACGACTCCGGAGATCCCTCCTGTTGCGCCAGATCTCGTATTCGAGAAACTGGTCACCAATACGACAGCGGATGGTGGTAGCTGTCGCTTCCCATCGGATAGTGGTACTGGCTGTGAATATAACCCTGCTGGTCAGGTGAGCTACACGATTACCGTCGAGAACCGTGGTGAAGGTATCGCTAATGACGTTGCTATTATCGACAAGCTGAATGCTATCAACACCTCAACAGGTGCTAAGGCATTCAGCGGCTTATCGACCACGATTCTTGAACAGCCAAGTAGTGACCGATTCTCTATCTCTGGAAATTATGCGGGAAACAAACCGCTTGATGCGACATTCGACTTAATGCCGGGTGACAAAGTGGTATTTGGTTTGCTAGGGACAGTGGATGCGGATGCAACCGGTACCATTACCAATGTTGCTAAGGTTGATGGTCAGGATTCGAACTCAATTGTGCTGGGGCAGGGCGAAGCGGATATTATCGCGGCTAAGTCAACTGACACCCCAAGTTACACGCCGGGTAGTGAAGTTCGTTATACCATGTATATCGCCAACCGAGCTGACTCGAATGCTGACGTACGGGTTGAAGATCAGATTTCTAAGTTCATGGTCGAGACGGCTGACGGCTCGATGCAAACAGCGTTGCAATCTTGGTCGACGACAGCAAGCTTCGTATCGAATGTAACGGCGGCGCACAATGATGCGAGTGCGATTCAAACTAACGGTGATATCGATGCGATAGTCAAATTAGGCGCGGCAGGGGCAGAGCCGACGGTGCTGAAAATTGAAGTGGTTGGCAAAGTCAGAGATGACGCGGTTGGCAAGTTTGGTAACACCTTGTATGTCAACAATAAACAGTATGACCTGCAACAACATTTCATCTACCCAGAATTAGGCGCGCTGAAAGTAACGAAAGAAACGTCATTGTCTCCGGCTCTTTATGCACCAGGTGACTCAATCGGCTTTGATATTGTGATTGAAAACACTGGGGCGGGTTACCTGCAAAATGTGAAAGTTGAAGATATCGCGTCGACTATTCGCGCTGATGTGGTAGATAGCTTACTCGCGGGACCTGTATTCGATTCGTGGGACAAAGCATCAAGCTCAATGACGATTGTTGATCCTTCAGCAAGCAAAACGGTGGTGATTTCGCAGACGGAATTTGATGCGCCTGATGGCTTTAGTGGTGAGTTTAACTTAGCGCCAGGGTCGCAAATCCAACTTCACCTAGAGGGGACGGTGAACAGTAACGTGATTGGGGCGATTACTAACCGTGTAAATGTCACAGCAGACAATGTTGAACCTGCAAATGATGAGGCAACATACTTGCCTCTTGATGCGGAAGTGACGGTTTCTAAGAGCGTCGACAAAAGCGTCTATCAGGCGCAAGACACACTGACTTACACGATTGTCTTGACCAATACGCAACGTGTTTGGGCGACCGACGTGAAAGTTGAAGATTTCGTTGACCGCATTAGTGCCGAAACCATCTATGGCAGCACGATTTCAGTATTTGACCCTGCAACAATTGAAATCAGTGGGGTATCAGCCAACGGAACGACACACTTACCGGCGCTATCGGGTAACTACATTGGCAACAGTGTGGATATTGCGCCGCAAGACATTGTCACTATTACCATTAAAGGTCAGCTTAAGCCTGAAATTATTGGTGAGGTGCGAAACCTGGTGACTGTCGAGTACGATGGTAAAACACTGCAAGATGATGCCGTTAGCACACCGCTTGTTCCTTCTATAGAAGTGACTAAAGAACCACTGGAGCCACTCTACACTCCTGGAACAGTTAATGGGTTTGAAATCAAAATCGTCAACAAGGATGCGGCATTTGCTAACGATATTGTGTTAGAAGACCTCATTTCTGCTGTGATGGTTTCGACGGCAGATGGCATTGACCGACAGGCATTCAGTCGCTGGACGGTTGACTACTCGGCCAAGGATCCAATGACTTCCGTCGACATTTCGACCTATGGCTGGAATAGCGATATCAACACCAACATCGATTTGGCTCCGAACGATACCATTACCTTCACCATTCAGGGTGAGGTGGATGCCAAAGCCATTGGCGAGATCGTTAACACCGCGAAAGTGACTTACGATGGCAAAGAGTTCGAGCCAAGCGCGACCATTCAGCCTAAGCCTGCGGATATTACCTTAACAAAAACGGCCGACCGCGAGTTTTATCAGGCTGGGCAGAGCGCGCAGTTTATCGTGACGGTGAGCAATGATGGTGAAGGTTTTGCCAATGATGTTGAAATCAAAGACATCATCAGCGATGTACTGGTTACCCTAGTTGATGGTACTAACGGGACTGCATTTGATAGTTGGACAATTAAGACAGCGTTAAGTGATATCAGTTCTTCCTTGTCATCTACGCCAAGTGGTAGCAATCCTGATATTGATACCTTGGCTGATATTGCGCCAAACAGCACAGTGACCTTTACCATTGACGGCACGGTGAATCGTTATGCGACGACGGATATTGTTAACCAGGCGAGTGTCGACTTTGCTGGTCAACCAACCTTGGATGCTCAGGCGATCATCAAGCATCGTCCGGTTTCATTGAGCCTCGAAAAGTATGTTGGCGAAACTGGCACGGATACCGAGATGACTTATGAGCCGGGTAAAGAGTCAGTGTTCCGCGTTATTGTTGCTAACCAGAACGAAGCGTTTGTTGCTGGTATCCAAGTTAAGGACTTACTCGCTTCCATGACGGTAGACACGGTCAATGGTGCAAAAGAAGCCGCATTCTCTACTTGGAATATAGAAGTTAAAAAAGGGAGCGACCTGACTCAGATCGCTCCGGATCCAAGCGGCAGCAACAAAGAGGTAGACGCTGTTGTCAATCTTGCTCCTAATGACACCTTAGAGCTTGTGATCACAGGCAAGGTCAATGAGTTTGCTAACGGTCAAATCGACAACAAAGCGACCATGGTCATCAACAACAGTGGCCGTCCTCAGCGGTCTAGCTCGGTGGCAACTCTGCTTCCTGAGCCTGACAACGTCGTCATTACCGAATCTGCTGACAACCCGATCTATACCGCAGGTCAGCAAGCGACCTTCCGTATTAATCTGTTTAACGACAGTAAAGGATTCGCCAACGATATTATCCTGCGAAATTCCATCTCAGGGATGAAGGTTCCAACAAGACCAGATATTACAAGCGGTAACCGTGAAGTCGTTGCTGCCTTTACCGATTGGACGATTAGCGCAACCAGTAATGACCCGCGCACCAACATTAACGTCGGCACCTTGTCAGCTAATGATGACATAAACATTGCCGGTGATATTGCCCCTGGTGACACGGTGGAGATCGCGATAACGGGTACGACAGACGCGCGCGCAATGGGCGAGATTGTTAACACTACGCACAAGATTGACGAAGCGCAGTCAGCAACGGCGACGACGCGTAATGCATCAGTTGAAACCGTCAGTGCGATGATCACGCCACAGGCCGTGAGCTTTGCTATCGACAAAACTACGGATAAAGGTGATAACGCTGAGTACACCAACGATGACTCTGAGCTGACTTACATTCTGCGTGTGAGTAATGAAGGTTCAGCGACCATCACTGGCGCACAAATGGTTGATGAAATCACTAAGCTGGTGGGGGCTAACGGCAATGCCTTGTTCACAACTTGGAAAGGTACTATCGAAGAGTGGCCAAGTGGTCAGAAAAAAGGTGAGTTTACTGATAAAGATCTGATGCTACCTGATGGCGCTCTTTCACTCGATCTGCTGCCATACATGGGTAATGGTTACGAAATCAAAATCACTGGTGAGCTCAACAAAGGCCTTGATGACGATATCACCAACACCTTCACCGTCACTGATCCTGCGACGGGGATCAGTGGTTCGGACGATGTGACTATTCATGTCAAGAAGTTTGCTGATAACGAAGGCGAGCTGGTGGTTGCGAAAGAAGCAATGAAAACAGAGGCTCAAGTAGGTGATGTGGTTGAGTATGAAGTGACTATCGTCAACAACAACGAGTCGGAATTCAAGAACGTTAAGCTGGTTGACCGTTACCCATCAGGATTTGCCTATGTGCCGGGCTCGACCGAGATAACCAATAGTGGTCCGGACGGTCAGTTTGATACCAACGATGACGTAATCAGTACCGATGATCCTGCAGTCACCAACTCTCTAACCTTTAACGTTGGCGACATGCTTGCCTATGGTGGGGCAGAGAAGACGATTACCGAGCAAGTACGCATCCGTTACTTATTGCGTGTTACGGTCGGCGCGACTTTTGGTAAATATGTCAACTCAGCGGTAGCGATGGCGCCACCGGAAGGGCAGGCATCAGGAGCGCTGCAAGAGAAGTCAAACACAGCCACTGCAACCGTTGAGGTTACGCCAGACAAGGTATTCGATACTTCTTCCATCATAGGTAAAGTGTTTGAAGACCATAACAGAGACGGTTTCCAGGCGGATGCGACGGCGTTCGACGTTGAGATTAATGTTGATATCCATGACCAAGATTACATAGCGGGTACGACCACCATTCAATATCAAGGGACTGAAAAGCACTTGAAAGATACCGAGCATGACAAAGGCCTGCATACGGCTAAAGTTTATGGCATTGAGGTAATGAACCCTGGTCAGTACCAGTACAACTACACCACAGGCTCCTATAAGCCTAAATCAACGATTGTGAAAGACTCGGCATTGGTGGCTGGTTACCGAATAGATAAGTTGTTTGGCTTATCGAATAACCGCACCTTACCACACAGCAATAAAGTGGTATTTCAGTTTGAAACGCGCACTGATCAGGGCTTTGATTTCAGTGTAGTAACTAAGTCGGGTACCCAAATTGTGTTTGACAAGTAAGAGCTGCGTTCGACGCAATACATTGGCGACCGAGAACAAGGTTTGTCGGCGGAGAACCTCAATGTAACTCGCCATCTTTATAAGGATGGCGATCACTATCTTTGGGAAATCGTGATTGAGAACAAGGGTATTTACGAAGACGGTGTACCTGGTGTTCGCTTGCTTACGGTTGAGGGGATTGTGATTGAAACCGATGAGTATGGTCGCTATCACGTGCCAGATCAGTGGGTATTAGATAAGAAGGGGCAAAACTTCTTAATTAAGGTGGATACCGACTCTTTACCGACAGGGATGAAGGTCATTAGTGAGAATCCACGTGTGCAAAGAATATCACCGAACAAACTGACTAAGTTCAATTTCAGTGTGGCGGTAGAGGAAGAAGATTAATCGTGAACAACTATAACGACAAACAAACGCGATTGGTGGAAGAATTATGAAAACATTCAAAATGACCCGTTTGGCAGTGAGTATTGTGGCTGCCATTCCGATAATGGTAGTGGCAAAAGATACCAGTCAGTTGCAAAAGCTTGATACCGATACCACTGGTATCGAGGTTGAGGTTCATCAGCAAGAAGATAGCTCACGTATCTACCTTGATGAAGGGGCGATTTGGGCCAGCCGTGATATCACCCGTTTTGAACCTGTACTGGATGTCAGTGTCGGTGATGAACTGGAAGTGGAGCAGGGTAAACTATCGGATTCCGTCAATTTTACGGTCAGCTCAAACTACAGCTACTACATGAAGCGCTACCAAATCGAGATTTTTCGGGGTGAAGATCGTAGTTTATCTCAGCCACTTAAGGTGATTGAAGGTACTGAGGTGGCGAACGACATCGATATCAGTTGGGATGGTAGTACCGATATCGACTACGCATTTGAAGTCGGTAATCAGCTGCAATTCAGATTCAAGGCGTGGGACCAAGACGACAATATGGATATCACCACTATCGGTGTTATTGATTTGGTTCGTCCGGATTCCGAAGTCGATATCGATCGTAACCAAAGTGAAGAGCAGTTGGCGCGAAGCTTCGGTCGAGCTCAGCTAATGCGTCACAACATTCCCACTAATTCAGGTTTGGCAAAGTTTATCGGTACTGGGCTTAAG
>JBCAXU010000142.1:0-7702 GCA_038533895.1 Pseudomonadota bacterium
AGCTGCAATCTATGCCTTGCTCTCAACGATTTTTCCTGCGCAATTATCTGATCACCTATTTATCCCGTTTGGTATACTAAAATCCGGCTTATTTTTCACCACACGTCACTCAGCGTCAATATAAATGACACCGAAATTTTCAATTAACCTATTGATAAATAATACAAATATAAAAGCATGGTCAGATTGAACTATTTCCCCACACCAATAGTGTTTGTTTAATCAGCTGATTTTGAGAACACTATAAGGGTGTTTATTGTAGAGATTTCATCATGTGTGCTAGGACAAGCCTAAACGAAAAACGTATTCTAACCTTCTCAGCCATGCTGGCATCTGGCTTTGCTGGCGGTGGTTTGATTCTAGGCATGCTCGTTGGCTCACTAGTGATTGTGTTTGATGGCGTCTACTCATTAGTCAGTTTGCTGTTAACATTATTGTCGCTCGCGGTATCAAAGTTTATCGAACGCCCTTCTCGCCGTGAGTTTCCTTTTGGTAAATCTGTTCTAGAGCCAATTGTTATCGCAATTAAAGGGGCAGTGATCCTCGCCATTGTGGGCTATTCACTGCATTCAGCGGTCATTGCTGTGTTCAATGGCGGTCGCGAAGTAGACGCCAGCATCGCGACACTGTTCGGCGTGGTTAATGTATTGGGTTGTGGTTACGCTTGGTGGCATATTGCTAATAAGTCTAAACGCTTTTCATCTGGCCTGATCGAGGCTGAAGCCAAACAGTGGCAAATGGACACCCTATTGAGCGTTGCCGTCACTCTGGGTTTTGTCGCGGCATGGTTGCTGACGCTGTCTCCACTGGCACATTACTCGGTGTACGCCGACCCAATAATGATGATCGCCATGTCGTTCTACTTTATCAAGGTGCCTTTTGAAATGCTGCGCGATGCCCTACGTGAGTTACTGATGATGAAGCCAGCCGAAGAAATATGCCGAGCGGTGGATAAAGAAGTGTCAGCGCTGGCTGAGCAGGTATCACCGCAGCTTGAGCTAGCAGGGGTCACCAAAGTGGGACGTGAGCTACGCGTTAAACTCGACGTGCGTCCAATCGATCAACAGTTGAAAGTGGCCGAGCTTGAGAAAGCGCGCCGCATTCTCAAAGACAAACTCTCTAAGTTGTCGCTTGACCTTAACCTAACGATGAATATTGCACATTAAGCTGACAACCCCCTCAGATTCAACAATATCATCTTCTTAAGCCCGGATACTCTCCGGGCTTTTCTTTGTTCACAAGCTTATCACCTTTAGTGAATGCTTAGTCACATCGCCCCAAAAACACTGCCGTTATAAACAAATTCAAATGCCCTATATATCCCCCAAATGTGGGGGATGAAAAACCTTTTTTGATAGATAAGATGATGTGCGAGCTATGCCCAACAGACTGACTCACTCAACTGCTGGGCGTTGCTCAATCAATATTAGAACAAGACCTTCAAAGGAATGAATGATGCACAAGCTCACACTAACCACACTGGCTTTACTGGTGCTATCGGGCTGTAACGACGGCAGTGGCCAGTCTTCTAGCACACCACCAAGTAATCAAGACGAATCTGTTCAGTTAACAGGCCGCGTTGCGGACGGCTATCTATCTGGGGCAACGATTTGTTTGGATATCAACGCAAACATGGTGTGCGATGCCAACGAACCATCAACAGTATCAACTCGTGATGGTGAGTTCTCGTTAGATGTCTCTGACGAAATCGCGAACCAATACCCGATCATCGCCATCGTCACACCTGATGTCTATGATTTAGACACCAATGACTATGTGACTGACGCGTACACCTTGGTGTCACCACCGGGTAAATACGATTTCATTAGCCCTATTACCACCCTACTCGCGTTGCAGGCAAAAGACTATTCGGATGAGTCATTAGCAACCAGTGCAAGAACACTTCGAATGCAACTGGGTGTATCTGATAATGTTGATTTATATGCTGATTTTATCGCTGCACAAAGTGGGTCTCAAGATACCGCCAGTTATGAGAAAGTCCACAACACCGCCCAGTTGGTGGCTCGTAAACTTGGTCAACACCTCACGACATTTAATAGCGGTAACCAAAGTGGCGATATCGACCAGTCAGAGCTGATCGTGGCAACACACTCTGTTATTGACTCGATTTCTGAGCTCGCAAGTCTGGCTGAGTTAGAAGATTTTGACGCCGACGCCATCGCGCAGTCCAAGTCAACGGAATGGCAAAACGAAGTCAAAGACATCACTCCCTCAGAAAGAGTCGAACAAATCCGCTCAGCGCTAGCGTTTAACAAAGCATTAAGCGGTGGTGTTTATCAGTATCAGGATATCGACGGCAATATTACCGAGCATCTCACCGTCAAACTTGACGTTGACCAAGCCAACTTCGACAGCCAGCAGACTATCTCGGTGTCCCACAGCAATGGCGACGTGTTCACCTTTACTGCCGAAGACCGAACCGACCTCGATCTTGACTTTGATGGACAAGTTGCGTTTGCCAAGGAATTACCACAAGGGTCCTTGGTCGATGGTCGTTACACTTACTCCATTACTAACGGTGATAAGAGTGTGGTGCTGTTTGTGGATGACTATCAAGTCGTGACCGATTTGCAACTCTACCCAGACGCCTTACTCTCGGCTGGAATCACTTGGTTTGAGAAACCGGACGACGAAGCTTTGCTCTCCTTCCTTGTAGAAGATGATGAGCTCTACTACCAAGCTCAGCTGTTCGACATCCAAGAGACTCTGCTCTACACAGGACGTATCGAGAAAGGTAGAAATATCGCTTGGGTCCCAAGTATTGCCAGAGCCGAATCGGCCGATACTTTGCTTGTGAAAGAGTCAGATGGTGTTAATCATCGTGATAGCAATTACATTCGAGAGCTATTTAAAACGCGCGTAAGCGCTTCAGCAACCGATGAGCATATTGATTTTGTTCGCACCTACTTGCGCAATACGCACTACGCCAGTGACGGTGAGGGAAAAAGCCGTTTTACCTTTCAATTTAATGCGATACCTGCTGCAATAAAGCAAGGCGACCAACTGATTCAGTCGATAAAATCCGTTGTGATTGAATACTTTGACCCTGCTTTAGGAGACTATGAAAAGGTACTGGATGTCGCGGTCGATGAGTCCATCTTTACCGAGCTTGGCAAAGATGCTGAGCCTACGGTTCAAAATGACTATAGCCTCGATTACCAGCTAGACAGTGAAGATGGTTTTATCTTTCTTGATGCCTTTTTCCAAGGCGATAGCGCTAACGCTGAAATGAAAATAGGTACCTATCGTTATTCGGTGACGAACACAGATGATGAGACCTCTTACGTCTATGACTATTTCGGTGGTGAACGGGTCGACTTTCCGTCACTCACGAGTGAGAGTTTCTCTGTTGAACGACTTAACGAAAACTGGCTTCAACTCTCTATCGATTCAGCCGACGGGGACGATGGATCCTTTGTCTATGAGTTTCAGTTCAATGTCCGGTACTGGGTAGATGACGAACTTCAAGACAACTTTCTATTCGACTTAGAAAGATCAAGAGAGCCAACGGCTCTACTTAGAACCCAAACCTTGATCGATAAAGTCGAACAGTTTGAGCGTGAGCGTGATGTGAACATCGAAGACATTCTCGTTGATGTCTCGATATTTGACAGCGCTAAGAGCTATACGATCGACAACCGATTTGAAGTCGTTGATATCGAGTTTGATACACAAGTAGTGAGCTCAACTCCTTAAGCAACCATCAACAACGCCAAACAATGCAAGTCGAAAGGCTTGCATTGTTTAGATTAGAGTGCACAGTAAATCGGGCTCGACAGTAAGGTCGCAATTAAGTCCGTCTGCGAGTGACAACCTGTCTTGACAAAAATAGACTTTAAGTGGTCCTTGATGGTGTACTCTGACCGCTCCAAGATCGTGGCAATTTCATTTCGATTGTAGCCCGCGACCAGTAACTCACAGATTTTTCCTTCTGTCTCAGTTAGACCAAAGATCGCTTTGAGAAAGTCAGGGTTTACATAGATGGGATGTTGCCGATCATAGAGGTAAACGATCACTCCTACTTCATACCCTTTGAGATGCTCGTTAAAAGGCCCGTTACTTTTAATACCAATTGGGGCAAGCAGAATGGTCAGCTGAGACTGTTTGTTGTTCAAGTGCGTAACCCGACACGTTTCATTGCTTGTGTGGTCGCGCTCTATCATTTTATACAAATTCGAAATGAAATCCCGTTTGATCGAAATGTCTTTAATCGAAAAACGCGTAGGCGACACCTCTAATTCAGAATGGAGCTCACCAAGTTCAATCGCCTTTTGATTGACGCAGATTACTTCACCTTTACTGTCATAAAGTAGTGCTCCATGAGGCAGTTGAGCGACCAAGCTGTTTAAGTTGGACGTTTCATTGCGCACGTCTTTGAACTGTTGATAGAGAGTGAAAGCTCGCTGAACATGCGGCACAAGCTCGTTAAGAATCATCACATCATCAGCAGAGAACACATGCTGGTGCTTATCACGATGTACTGTAAGCATGGCGATACGATTCTCAAGCCGACCAATTATGGCCGACGACGCGTCTAAAAATCCATGTTGTTCAAACCATTGCTCGACCATTAGCTCATGCTCTGAGAGTTGCTCTGGATCTCGACGACCAATATCGTTCAGTAGGGTATAGAAACGGCGAGGAGGCGCCTCAACAAGATAGTCATAAATATAATTGCCCTTTTCTATATTGTTCTCAACACTGTGGATTAGTGCATCGCTCTTAGAACCAGCGAGCCACGCCCCCTCTGTGGCCTTGTTCGTTGTATTCTGAATATGCAGTACCGCATCACAAAGTTGGAACTCATGAACTAAAAGCTCCAGAAAAGGTTGAAAACCTTGAGAATGAGTTGGTGCTAAGTAAAGCAACTCAATCAAATCGCTAAAGCGATACAGCCTGTCGTTGTCCTGTTTTTCTAACATAGTCTCTTAGTCGTAACCCCTGTGTTTAATGTGCGGTTACGTCGTTTACCTAAGTAAGATGGACAGATAACCACGCGACCTTGCTTGTAACATCATACTAACCATAAAATGCTCTATGTTTAACATCGCCTAGTTGAGTAATCTCACATTAGCTGTGTGCAACTGCTGTAGCAAAAGTGAGAATGCTGCGTATTGCTTCTCCGTACTGATGTCGATGCTTGCTCTTCGTAACGATGAGACAGAATCATGCCTAAGTTCATTGCTTAGCCTCACTGATGTCGGTCAAACCAACGTGCCAAACGTCGAATGCATCGGCTTTAGGGTCGTAACCTAACACGCTCTTGGTGTGATTGAGCGCAAGTCTCTTAAAGCGATTGTTGGAAATTCCGTGGGCAATAACAAAGGGGTCATCTTTTAACTCCGACTCCAAACCGTTAACCCAATATGATCAGCAACTGGTTGTTAAAACCACGGTATCGGACTCTGCCGCGCTGTTTTCTGTTGTGGCTTCAGGCTATGGTGATTCGCTTGTTCCCGGACTGGCGTTCCCTGACGATTGGCAACAGCTGGTGACTCGCCAACCGGTGTTGCCGACTCTGACTTGTTCATTGAGACTTATGTGTGCAAAACAGCAGACATCAAATGACGCCATTCAAGTGTTGGTTGAAGAAATTCGCAGCGCGGCGTTAGACAAGAAGCCAAAATAAGGCTCGGGCACTCTCAATGTAACCCTGCTCTATCGATCACTAAAAACAAGAAAGGCAGCGATTTCGCTGCCTTTGCTGTTGACTGAGGTTGGTTAGTTATCCAATGACATGCCAATTTGACTCAGTTTATCTTTAAACTCATCGACGCTGTTTGCCTCGTAAGTGGGAGAGCCATTAAAGTAACGCGGCTTCTCCGGCAGCATGGCATTTTTTAGCGCTTTCTCCTGGTCAATATCGTCATGATAGACGGTCACGCGATTTGGAATGTCTTGTTGGAATTTCGCCATTCTGTTCTCCTTTTCATCTGACGTTTACTCATTACTAAGCGTAGAAAACGCAGACTCTCTGTCAAACTTGGCGCCAAGCCGAGTTACTGTGACAGCGTGATGACAACTCTATGAAAATACATATGATTTGGCCTCAAGATGACGAATGCAAGCCGCGCCGGAAAGTTAAGTTTTGTGAACTGCTACGAACATTTTTCTCCGTTTAACTGATAACCACTCAATGAACTTCATTAACCAGTGCGATTGAGTTTATGCACCGTTTCACAAATTTGCTCTCTACGCCCCGACTCTGATCAGTAGGGGATGAGTTGCTTAACGCCTGCATAGTCTAGGCTATTGTTCAAGGTTTCTAGTGGTGCGAGTTAATGCAGAAAGAGAATATTTATCAGGTTTTTACTCGGTTATTTGGCAATACTCAACAAGCCCAAATACCTTGGGGGACCATTGAGCAAAACGGGGTCGGAAAGTTTAGTGACTTTACCGATCAAGCCTTGGCGCAAATCCGCCAGTTAGGCATTACCTGTATTTGGTACACCGGCGTTCCACACCATGCGTTGGTCGGCAATTACCGCCAATATGGGATTGATAACGATCACCCCAGTGTGGTCAAAGGACGAGCTGGCTCGCCCTACGCAGTCAAAGACTATTATTCGGTCAACCCCGATCTTGCTGACAATCCCGCCAAGCGCAATCAAGATTTTGGTTGCGATGACGATTACAGCGTTGAGTATCACAAAGACAACAACTTCTACTATATCCCAGGCCAAGCGTTCGCGCTTCCAGACGCGCTCAGTAGTCACCCTCCACTTGGCGGTGAACAGCACCCTGACTTGGCGGTCCCGTATCAGGAGTTTCCCGCCAAATGGACAGGCAACGGCTCACGATTAGCCAAACCTAATCACGATGATTGGTACGAAACCGTTAAGATCAATTACGGCATTCGCCCCAACGGCAGCAAAGATTTTGACTCACTGCCAGAGCACTACCGTGAGCGCAGCGCCGCTGAACATTTTCAGTTTTGGCAAGGTAAGCGCGTGCCCAACTCCTGGCTAAAATTTCGCGATATTGCGCACTATTGGTTGCAGCTTGGTGTCGACGGTTTCCGTTTTGATATGGCCGAGATGGTGCCAGTGGAGTTTTGGAGCTATTTAAACTCGTCAATCAAGCACGCCAACCCTGAGGCTATCTTGATTGCAGAGGTTTATCAGCCCGAACTTTACCGTGAGTATATTCAGTTGGGCAAGATGGACTATCTGTATGACAAAGTGGACCTTTATGACCATCTAAAAGCGGTGATTCGTGGACAAGGCTCAACCAGCGACATCGGTCGTATTGAGTATCAGCGACGAGATATTGAACATCACCTGCTGCACTTTTTAGAAAATCATGACGAGCAACGTATTGCCAGTCCTGAGTTCGCTGGTTGCGCAGAAAAGGCGCTGCCCGCCATGCTCGTATCGGCGTGTTTATCGAGCTCGCCCACCATGATCTATTTTGGTCAAGAGGTCGGCGAGGCAGCAAGTGAGATGGCCGGTTTTGGTCAGCCAAGCCGTACCTCTATTTTTGATTATATTGGCGTGCCTGCGCACCAACGTTGGGTCAATCATGGTCGTTACGATGGCGGGCTTTTAAGCGAGCAAGAGCAGCAACTTCGATGCTTCTATCAAAAGCTGCTTAATGCGACGTTAAACAGTTCAGCCCTGACGGGTGAGTACCACGATCTCTACGCGGCCAACTATGCAAATTTCGCCGAGATACAGCACAA